>RGUL01000044.1 GCA_010027845.1 Gammaproteobacteria bacterium | reverse complement strand
TTTTGCGTGGTCGAATATTCGACCTACAGCGCGGCAAAAGTCGCACTTGCGTTCGCGACCATTGGCTTACGTGCCGAGTTCGAGTCCGTGGGCGTCAGCGTGCACGGCGTCTATACCGGTTCGGTCGATACGCGCATCTCGGCACGCAATCCGCACGCCAAAACTTCACCGCCCGATCACGCGCGCGAAGTACTCGATGCCGTCGCGCGCAATGAAGCTGACATCTACGCCGGTCTCGGCGCGCGCGAGATTTTGAGCGCGGTACGGGCCGATCCAGAAAATTTTCAGCGCGAACGCATCCGGCGGTTTCGCGACAGTCCGCTGCTTTAAGCGTTGGCGGTCAGGCGACGTTCGTCGACCAAAGTTAGTTTCACCAATCGTTCGGATTCAAACCAATGCCAGGTGCGCGCGCGATGCTGCCCATCGCGCGAGAGTTGAATCATTTCGGTGATGCGGGTGGTCGGGGCTGCGGCGTAAGCGAACCACATGTAGAGCGTGTCCGTTTCGATCGCCCAACATTCACCGCAAATACGGCCATCGTCGAACACTACGCGATCGTCGGCCGCGCGCAGCGCACCCTCATAGCGCAGGGTTTCCGTTCGCCCATCGGCATGGCGGTAGTGACTCGTCTGTCGATAGGCGATGGGCGAGGCAGTGACCTCGACTTCGATGCGGTAATCCTGCGCGCCAACCATCCGCCAATCGGGCGGTGCGATGTGCGTATAGCGACCTTCCCAAACACCGGCGTGCCGCTGCAATAGAGTGAGTGTGCGACTCGGCGATGACATCAGTACGATCATAGCGCGCTGCCAATTCTCGACACAGGAGCCAACGATGCGAACCCGAGCGTGGTATTCCAGACTCGCCAAAACTGCCGCCAAAATTTCCGGACGCCCGGCGACGTTCGTGCTCGCACTGTTCGTGCTAGTGACGTGGGCGGTGACCGGTCCGCTATTCCACTTCAGCGACACCTGGCAGCTCGTGATCAACACGGGCACGACGATCGTGACGTTCTTGATGGTGTTCCTGATCCAGAACACGCAGAACCGGGACACCGAGGCGATCCACATCAAACTCGACGAGCTGATCCGCGCAACTCAAGGCGCCCACAACGCCTTGCTCGACCTCGAAGAACTCGAAGAGCGCACGCTGGACGAATTCCGCGCGCGCTACATCGCTCTCGCGCAGTCCGCCCGCGAACGCCGGGCGCGCGGCGACTTCGACACTGACACGCCGGAGGCGTGAGTCGAGCGGGTTGGCGGCCGCTCACACAGGAGTGTGGTATTTAAACAACAGCCCAACCGAGATCCTTTGATTTCAAGGCTCTTGGTGGTAGTGTTACGCAACAACCTTTATGAGTGAGAGGTCCGGCGCACCCACGGGTGTCGCACGAGCCGCTCGCGTACTCGTTGCCGTACGACCCAAATCGACACAGGGAGTGATTCATGTCGACACGTAATATCGTCAATGACGCTGTAAGGATTGCGATCCTCGGCGCCGCCATTCCGCTGACCATCGCGTCAGGGAAGTCGTCGTCACCGGTACGCGCATCAGCGCGCCGGGCGTCACCTCTTCGAGCCCGATCCTTTCGGTGAGCGCCGCTGACATCGATCAGCTGCAGCAGCCGGAAGTCGAAAAGATTTTCCGTCAGTTGCCGATCACGCTGCCGTCCGACGGCCAGAACGTGAACAACGGCACCGGCGGCGCTGCGACCATCAGCCTGCGTGGCTTGGGTTCGCAGCGTAACCTCATCATGCTCGACGGCAAGCGCATGACGCCGTACAGCATCGGCGGTGCGGTCGACACGCAAACCATTCCGACGGCGATGATCGAGCGCATCGACATCATCACCGGTGGTGCCTCAGCGGTGTACGGTTCGGACGCCATCTCGGGCGCCATCAACTTCATCACCAAGCGCGACTTCAGCGGCGTTTCGATTAACACCGACTTCTCGCAGACCGGCGAGAGCGACGGCAAGATCAAGTCGGCCGACATTCTGCTCGGCGCCAACATGGCGGACGGCCGTGGCAACATCGTGCTCGGCCTCAACTACTCGAACCGCGACGGCGTGCAGCTCGGCGCGCGGCCGCTCGGCCAGCTCGGCATCGTGACCGCCGACGGCTCCGGTCTCACCAACTTCCAAAATGGCGTTGCGCCGACGGCTCCGGCCGCCGGTTGCGGCGGCCCGAATTCGGTCGCCGCGGGCGGTTCGAGCACCACGATCCCGACCCGCGTCGCGATCGCCGGTGGTCCGGGTCTCGGCCAGTTCCGTGAAGACGGCACGCTCGGATCGAACTGCAGCGTGTTCAACTTCAACCCCTACAACTATTACCAGACCCCGCAAACCCGTTACGGCGGCATGGCGATCGGTCACGTCTCGTTCAACGAGCACGCGGAAGTCTACGGTCGCTTGGGCTTCACCAGCACGAAGGTGCGTCAGCAGATCGCGCCGTCGGGCGTGTTCGGCTCCACGTTCTGGACGCCGCTCGCGAACCCGTTCATTTCTGCCGCGGCGCGTACGACGATCCTTGCCGCTGCGAACGCCGGTCGTATCGCCAAGACCGTCAATACGGCGGGCGTTTTTCCGAACTGGCGCGATCTCAACAACAACGGCGTCGTCGACGCGGCTGACGATCTTTTGATCTCCTACCGTCGTCGTACCGTCGAACTCGGCGAGCGTTCGTCGACCTATGAAAACACCACGTACCAATTCCAGATGGGCGTGCGCGGCGAATTGCTCGCCGGTTGGGACTACGACTTGTCGTTCCAGCGTGGTCAGTCGAACCGTAACAGCATCGCTGCCGGTTACACGAACGTCGCCAACATCGAAAACGCGATCAACGCGGTTTCGACCACGACCTGCCGCACGGGCGGCAGCGCGTGCGTGCCGATCAACCTCTTCGGTGGCGCGGGCACGATCACTCCGGCGATGGCCGCTTATGCGGGCGCGACGGCGATCGAGCGTCAGGTGTACGTGCAGCAAGTCGCTTCGGCGTCGGTCTCCGGACCGATCGAAGCGGTCAAGCTGCCGACTGCTTCGAATCCGCTCTCGGTCTCGATCGGTACGGAATACCGCGAAGAGAACGGTGAGACGATTCCGGACGAGTGCTTGAAGCTCGCCCCGGCGAGCTGCTTGGGCGGCGCGGGTGGTAACACCCTGCCGATCAAGGGTTCGTACAACGTCAAAGAATTCTTTGGCGAAGCGATCCTGCCGTTGTTGGATGGTCAGACCGGCGCCAAGTCGCTCGACCTCGAACTCGGTTTCCGTTCGTCGAACTACAACATCACCGGCACGGACCAAACCTGGAAGGCGGGTCTTTCCTGGCGTCCGATCGACGACGTGTTGGTGCGCTTCATGCGCCAGCGCGCCGCGCGCGCGCCGAGCATCGGTGAGTTGTTCGCGCCGCTCACCGCCAGCCTCGACAACGCCAGCAAGGATCCTTGCTCGATCGCCAACAAGTCGATCGACGCGACGCTCCGCACGCGTTGCATCGGCACGGGCATGTCGAACGCGCAAGTCGGCACGGTGGAAGACATCGTCGCCGGTCAGATCAACACCTTCTCGGGTAGCGATCTGAACAAGCCGCCGTCACCGGAAAAAGCGGACACCACCACCTTCGGTGTGGTGTGGACGCCGTCGTTCGGTGGCGCGATCACCCGGTCGGTGTTCTCGGTCGACTACTACGACATCAACATCAAGAAGGTCATCGGAACCTTCGGTGCGCAGGAAGTGCTGGACCAGTGCTACATCTCGGGTATCGCCGAGTCGTGTGGCCGCATCGTTCGCGTCGGTGGCACGCTCACGCTGCCGGGCTCGGGTATCCAGCTGTACACGACCAACCTCGACTATCTTCGCGCCAAGGGCGTGGAATTCGCCGGCACGTTGGGCTTCTCGCTCGGCAACATCGGCAACCTCACGCTGCAGGCCAACATCAACAACTACCTGACCAAAGAGAGCCAGAGCTCGAGCTTCGCCAAGGTCATCGACTGCAAGGGCTACTACGGCACGCAGTGCGGTAACCCGTTGCCGAAGATCCGTTGGACGCAGCGCACGAGCTGGGACAAGGGTCCGTTCGGTGCGTCGTTGTTGTGGCGGCATCTCGGTTCGACGAACGTCGAGCAGCCGCAGGTCTCGAGCACTTTCGCGCAGTTCCAGTCGATCAAGTCGTATGACTACCTCGACCTCTCGGCGAGCTACAAGTACGACTCGCACTTCTCGGTGCAGGCGTCGGTGGTCAACTTGCTCGACAAGAACCCGCCGGTCGTCGGTAACGAAGCTGGTACGACCAGCGCCAATAGCGGTAACACCTTCCCGAGCGTGTACGACACCTTGGGCCGCGTGTACGCGATCGGCTTCAACGTGAAGTTCTGATCGGCTGCTCCCTCGATGGGAAAGAACGGCGGGCTTCGGCCCGCCGTTTTTTTTGGGGTTGCCGCGGTGACGGCATCGGGACACAATGAATCCATGAACACGCGCAACATTCTTTTTGTCTCGACACTGGCGCTCGCGGTTGTCGCGATGCCCGGCCTCGCGCAACAAGTCGAATCTGCAGCGGTGACGCCGCCGGTCACCGCCGCCGGAGCCGTTGTCGCTGCTCCCTCGGCCGCGACCTCGGTCGCACCGGCTGCACCGGCCGCCGAGTCCGAAGTCGTTTGCCGGATGGTGAAAGTCACCGGGACACGGCTGCGTAAAGAGCGTGTGTGCACGAGCAACGTGACGCGCGAGCAGTCGGCCGAGTGGTTACGTAACCAACAAGACCACGGCAACAACATTGGCAGTAACGCCGCGGTCAACGGCGGCGGCTAAATTCTTTGAATCAGTCGACGACGCGGCTGATCGAGTCTGCGACCGCAGCAGCGAAAGCCGGACGACACGCCGAGGCTGAGTCCTTATGGGCCGAGGTTCTAAAACTCGAGCCACTGAACCCGAAAGCGTTATTCAGCGCAGGCGTGCACGCGATGCAGCGAGGCGATTTCGCGCGCGCACGTGATCTCTTGTTGCAGGCCCACCGGCAAACGCCGGAAGATTTGTTGGTGCTGATGACCATCGCCTCGGCATCGCGGTTTCTCCAAGATCGCGACGGCGAACTCGAGGCGATCGACGCCACGCTCGTGCGCGATCCCTATTATTTGCCCGGGCTTTTGGCGCGCGGCTACTGGCTCGAGACGCACTCGACCATCGTCGCGGCCGCGACCACGTTTCGTAATGCTTTGCGCGTCGCGCCGCCCGAGCCGCAATGGCCAGATTTTCTGCGCGAGCAACTGCGACACGCGAGTGATGTCGTTCAAAGATATTCGCGCGACTACGAACGTCATTTACTCGAACAGATCGACTCACTGACGAACGAATTGCCAGCGGCTATCCAGACACGGTGGCGCGAAGCGGCTTCGATCATGGCGGGCCGGACACGACCCTACCACTCCGAAAGCAATCAGCTGCACGTGCCGCGTTTGCCGGCGGTGACCTTTTACGATCGCGAGTTATTTCCGTGGGCAGCTGCGCTCGAAGCACGCACAGCCGAGATTCGCGCCGAACTCGAAAACGCGCTGCAACACCACACCGAGGGCTTCGCGCCTTATATCGGCTATCGACCCGGTGAGCCCGTCAATCAATGGCGCGAGCTCAATCATTCGAAGCGCTGGAGTGCTTACAATCTTTGGCGCGCGGGCGAACCGGTCGAAGATAATCTCGGTCGATGTCCCATCACCCGCGACGCGTTGCGCGCCGTCGAGATGGCCGAGATCGGCGGGCTATGCCCCAATGCGATGTTTTCCGCGCTCGCGCCGCGCACTCGCATTCCACCGCATCACGGCGAAACGAACGCACGAGTGGTCGTGCATCTGCCCTTGATCGTGCCGCCGGGCTGTCGCTATCGGGTTGGATTCGACGAGTGCGATTGGCAGGTCGGTCGCATACTGGCATTCGACGACACGCTCGAGCACGAGGCACGTAACGACGGCGACGAGTTACGCGTCGTGTTGATTTTCGACGCCTGGAATCCGTTACTAACGGCAGCGGAGCGCAAACTCGTCACGACGATGGCGCTCGCGGCGCGGTCCTTCGGACGCTGAGTTCCGTCAACTCGCGTCGAGCTGGAACACGTTCACCGGCGCCGCTCCTTCGGTGATGGCGCGCTGTTCGACTAGCCGGAACCCGAGTTTTTCGAGCACGCGCATTGAGCGTAGGTTGTGCGGCGAGGTGATGGCGAGCAGGGTGTCGATTTGCAGCGTCTCGCGGCCATAGGTGATCGCCGCGCGCGAGGCTTCGAGCGTATAACCGCGCCCCCAATGTTCCGGAATCAAAGCGAAACCGAGATCGGGGTGCGCAAGGCCAGAACGTCGCAATAAGCCGCACATGCCGATCGGGGTGTCGTCCGGCAACGACACCCTGAGCAAGCCGTGACCGTAACTCGCATAACTCGCCATCGGCCCTTGTTCGAGATATCGCACGGCATCTTCGAGTGTGCGTACCCCGCGATCGCCTATGAATTCGTGAAACGAAGGCTCGTTCAGCAATCGTAAGACGAACGGTGCGTCGTCGGGGGTGAAGCGGCGCAAAGTTAGGCGCGCGGTTTCGGTGTCCAGCGAACGAGTATTTTTCGTATTCATCTAAAACAACGGTGAATCACTGGTCGATGAATGTGGTGTAGCGTACAGAGCGACGATCGAACTGCGAATGTAATGGTTCCATCGTACCCAAATCGGACGGGAGAACGATAGAAATGCATGCTGACAATTGGTTGCCCCTCAAGAAAAACATCGTACGCCCCGACAACCGATTGCTTCGTTTGCTCGACGAAAATACTTTCCAGGAGCTCGCTCCCTATCTCGAAATTTTGACCCTACCGAACGGCCACGTTCTGGCGGCGAGCGGTGGCGTCCAAGACCACCTCTATTTCCCCGTCAGCTGCGTTCTGAACATCCAGGGTGAACTTGCCGATGGCTCGACCGCCGAATTGACTGCGATCAGCCGTAACGGCTTTTTGGGTGCCAGCGCCTTGACCGGTGTGCGAATGCCTTGGGGCCGCGTGACCGCCGTGCACGGGGGGCAACTTGCGCGCGTGCGAAGCAGCATCGCCGCTACGATTCTGCGACGCGCACCGAAAGTGCTCGACGAGATGCTGCGCTATGTGGTGTTTTCCATGCATCTGATGAGCTTGTCGCTCATCTGTCAGCGGCATCATTCGCTGGATCAGCGGCTGGCGCGCTGGTTGTCCGGAATGATGTTTTTAAGCCGCGATCACCGCTTAGATGTCACCCACGACCAACTCGGTCGCTACCTCGGTGTACGTCGTGAGGGGATTTCGGAAACCATGAAGGGATTCGAAGTTGCAGGCTTGCTGGTTTCGACGCGCGGTCACTTAGAAGTCGTCGACGCCGCTCGGTTGCGCGCACGTGCCTGCGGTTGCCTCGACGAAGGACGCGACACGTTCATGCGATTTTTCCCGAGTCATTCGCTCACGCATCCGTTATCTCAGCATGCGGCACCGATGGGTGTGCGGTACGAGCGGCGGTACGCGGACGTGGGATGAGTTGGTCGGCTCGGCGAGCTTCGACCTCACAGATCGGCGAGCATCCGAAATCGAATTTTTGCCGAAGGCGGAATTTGGCCTGCAAGATCGAGATGATGCTCGGCCACGATCGCGATCACGGGATAACCACCCGTCACGGGATGATCGGCGAGTAGTAACACCGGTTGTCCGTCGTGCGGAACTTGTATCGCGCCGCTCGTCAGACCCTCGCTCGGCAACTCCTCGGTGCGCTGTCGCATCAGCGGTGTTTCGCCGTGTAACCGAAGCCCCACGCGGTTCGATCGGGGCGTCACGCGCCAAACTTGAGTACAAAAATTTTCTAGCACGCCCGAGCCGAACCAGTCGGCGCGCGGTCCGGCAAAGATATCGAGCACGACCACATCGTCCGACTTCGGCAGAGTTTGTGCAGCATGCGGCGCGCTGGGTGCGGGCCTCGAGGCCGTTGTCGCGCGCTCGACCGACCCGCGGCCGATCGAAACGAGCGAACCTTTGACGAGCGGCGCCGGCCCGAGCGCAGCCAGTACGTCACTCGACGAACTGCCGAGAATCTTCGGTGCATCGAAACCGCCACGCACTGCGAGATAGGTCCTTACACCCCGCGGGGGATAGCCCAGTTTCACACGATCACCCGAACGCAGACCGATCGCTTTTTGCATGACTGCGTCAAAGATTTCACCCGAGGCGCGGGTGACGATGATCGGAACGGCTGCACCGGCGAGCGCGATCTCGGTGTCACCAAAAATTTCGCAGGCGAAATTTCCGAGCGCGATCTCGAGTGCGGCGACATCCGGCGGATTGCCCACCATGGCGTTGGCCGCCCGTAAAGACCCCCGATCGAGCGCACCCGAGGCGGTGACGCCGATCGCTGCGTGACCTGGCCGACCGAGATCCTGTACGAGTGCGGGTAGCGCAGCGGCAGTCACTTTGAGGTATGGCTCGATGAGCGATTTTTCTTTGGGCGTGATTTCGATGCTCGGAACGCTGTCGCGTTCGACGAATTTCACGCGCGTACCGGGCGTGAGAATCGCCGGCGTCGTACGCTCGACGTGCCACATCGGTATCGACGTCGTGCCGATGAGTTGCCAACCGCCGGGGCTCGCCTGCGGATAGACGCCGCAATACACGCCGCCCAGCGCCACCGAGCCTGCGGGCACGCGCGTACGCGGGGTCGATCTGCGCGGCACTTGCAGCATCGGGTCACCGCCGACGAGATAGCCGAACCCGGGCGAAAAACCGCAGAACGCGACCGTGTATTCACGCGCACCGTGCCGACGGATCACTTCGTCGACGCTGAGCCCGCACAGTTGTGCGACCTCGGCGAGGTCCTCGCCGTCGTAGCGCATCGGTATCTCGACCGACGGCCCACGATCGCTCGTCGCGCCGCTCAGATCACACTGCGCGAGTGCTGCGGCGAGCGTCTGCCGCGACCAACGCGCCGGATCGAATCGCAGCATGAGCGTCCGTGCCGCGGGAACGATCTCGTGTACGCCCGCTAGCGGCGTGCGCACGAGACTCGCGTGCAGCGCGAGCACCGCATCGAGATCGGCGAGCTCGACGAGCACCGTCGAACGATTGAGGGACGAAACGCGCAACGTCAGGCGCTAGGTGTGATGACGACGCCTTCAGCCTCGAGTCGGCGACGTATTTCTTTGGCGATGGCAACCGCTCCCGGGCTATCGCCGTGCACGCAAATCGACTGCGTTTCGATCGAGATGACGCTACCGTCGATGGCTTCGATGGTGCCGTGTCGCGCGAGTCGAACCATGCGTTCGGCGATCAGCGCTGCATCGTGCAGTACGGCACCCGGCTCTCGTCGCGAGACGAGACGCCTGTCTTTCGTGTAAGCGCGATCTGCATAAGCCTCCGAGACGACCCGCAAGCCGGCGGCGCGCGCTTGCGCGATGATGGGTGCGTTGGCGAGAGCTACCAGCGCGAGCGAGGGATCCACGGATCGGATGGCTTCGATCACCGCCGCACCTTGCACGGGATCGACGGCGATGCGGTTGTAGAGTGCGCCGTGCGGCTTCACGTAACTCACCTTCGCACCTACGGTCGCGGCGAGGCCCTGTAGTGCGCCGATTTGATACACCACGTCGGCCAAAAGATCGGCGGCTGCGATGTCCATGTCGCGCCGACCGAAGCCGACGATATCCGGATACGACACGTGCGCGCCGATGGCGACGCCGCGCTCTGCTGCGACTTTCAAGGTTCTGAGAATTCCGGCGGGATCGCCGGCGTGAAACCCGCAGGCCACGTTGGCACTCGAGACGATATCGATCATCGCCGCGTCGTCGCCCATGGCCCACGCGCCATAACTCTCGCCAAGATCGCTGTTGAGATCGATGGTTTTCATCGTTCGGTGTTCCGATTCTACGGGTCGAGCAGCGCGAAGATCGGACCGATCGACTTGATTCCCATGTACCACGTCAGCACGCAAACCGACACGCCGAGACCGAGTAAGCCCCGCGAATAGCGATGGCCGTGCATCAAATCCGAGCGCGCCCAGGCAGCATACAAAAAAATCGATAAACCGATGGGCAAGATCAGGCCGTTCAGACCGCCGACGAACACCAACATTTTTGCAGGGGGTGTGTCGATGATTAGGTATAGCGCGAGCGACAGCGCGATGAATCCGACCGTGAGGACGTTACGGGCGCGTTCGCTCAACTTCGCTGCGAAAATCGTGAGGAACGAAACCGAGGTGTAGGCCGCTCCGACGACGCTCGTGATCGCGGCCGCCCAAAGAATTGCGCCGAATATCCGCAGCCCCGGCGCACCGGCTGCGGCCGCGAAGGCTTGCGCGGCCGGATTGGCGCTGCCACTTGAAAGGTCGATCACCGTGCCGGCCGACACCACGCCGAGCACGGCGAGGAACAATACGTAACGCATGACGCCCGTGACGGCGATGCCCGTCAGTGCCGCACGACTGACCGCCGCGAGGTTTTCCGGTCCGGTCATGCCTTTGTCGAGCAGGCGGTGTGCACCGGCATAGGTGATGTAACCGCCGACGGTGCCACCGACGATGGTGGTGATGGTCGCGAAATCGACTCGCTCAGGGAATACGGTCTGGCGTAGTGCCTCCCCGATCGGCGGCTCGGAAATGACGGCGACGTAGATCGTCAAGGCGATCATGGCGATGCCTGCGAATATGATCAGTCGGTCGAAAGCGATTCCGGCTCGACGCCAAAGAAAGATGCCGATGGCGAACGACGCGCTCAATGCGCCACCCCATTTGGGGTCGAGCCCGACGAGCGCGTTCAGACCGAGCCCGGTGCCACCGACGTTGCCGATGTTGAAGAACAAGCCGCCGATCACGACCAGCGCCGTGAGTAGATAGCCCGCGCCCGGGATTGCAGCGTTGGCGAGCTCCGAGGCGCGCAGCTGCGTCAACGTGACGATGCGCCAGATGTTCACCTGCACGACGAAGTCGATGAGGATCGAGACGAGAATCGCGAAAGCGAATGCCGCCGCCAGCGTGCTGGTGAAGGTCGCCGTCTGCGTGATGAATCCCGGTCCGATCGCCGAGGTCGCCATCAAAAAAATGGCTGCCGTCAGCGAGGCTTTGCGGTTCATCTGGCGCCGAACTCGCAGTAGTCCTCTTTTTCGACGAGATCGTAGGCGAACAAAAATTTCGCCATGCCGGTCAAGACGGCCATGGTCATGCCGAGCTCGACGATTTGCGCATCGTCGAAGTGCGATCGCAGTTCGGCATAGAGCGCCGGGTTTAAATGTCCGCGTGGCGCGGTGAGTGCCATCGCCGCGGCGAGCTGCAACGCCGCGCGTTCGGCCGGCGACCAGCAGGTCGCGGTCTCGTCTCCGATGGCGAGCAACTGTGCGTCACTGAGACCGGCGGCCACCGCGTCCAGTCTGTTCCCGCGGTTACAGAACGCACAGCCGTGCACGGTCGACAGTCGTAGACGAATCAATTCTTTGATTCGCACGGGCACGCGCCCACCGTAAAACACCCGGCTGTAAAACTCGCCGTACCACTCGAAAAGTTCCGGTGTGTGTCCTAGTACGTCGACGAACGTCGCGTCACCACGCGACGCGAGTGCACGGTCGTGCGCAGCTTGCATCGCAGGCGGCAGGGAGTCGCGGGGTACACGTGGAACTGGTGGGGTCGGCATCATGTTCGCAGGCTTGGTGAGCGATAGAGTGGATGGCGCGCCCGGCGAGATTCGAACTCACGACCCCTGCCTTCGGAGGGCAGTACTCTATCCAGCTGAGCTACGGGCGCGTCGCCCGCATTATAACCATCCGCGACGCTTGAACATCACGAACGGGGTGACTGCGGACAGCACCATCAAGCCGATCGCGAGTTCGAAGCCGAACGGGTGCTGCGAGAACGGGATGACGGCGAAGTTCATGCCGAAGATGCCGCCGATCACCGACGGCGGCAGCATGATCAGCGTCACCACCGAAAAAATCTTCAAAATATTGTTTTGGTCGATGTTGATCATGCCGAGGGTCGCGTCGAGCATGAACTGCACCTTGTTGCCGATGAAGGTGGCGTGATCGCTCATCTGCGCGATGTCGCGACCAAGTGTACGCAGTCGATTGCGCGCATCGTTTTGGATCTGCGGATGGTTGGTTTGCTGCAAGAAAACGACGAGGCGGCCGAGGCTCGCGAGCGTTTCACGGGCCTTCGACACGAGATCGCCGTTGCGACCGACGCGTTCGAGCACGAGGCGAAAGTCGCGGCTTCTATGCAGGCCGGTGCCGTTGGACGCGAACACTTCGTTCGACAGTGTGTCCATGTCGGTGCCGATGCGTTCGAGCACGTCGGCGATACGATTCACGATCGACTCGAGGAGGCCCGCCAAGATCGCCGGCGCAGTGTTGCACTGTACCGAGTGTTTTTCGGCGTAAGCGACGTAACGTCGGAACGGCAGCGGATCGACGTAGCGATTGGTGATTAGTCGATCGGGCGTCAAGATAAAGGTGATTTGGTCGCTCGTCGGACGATCGGTGTCGAGCTTGGTGACGACCGTCGCAGTCATGTAGAGCGCATCGCCTTCTTCATACAGGCGGTTCGACGTCTCGATTTCGCGCATCTCTTCGCGCGTCGGCACGTCGATGCCGAGATCGCGCTCGACTTTGAGCTCTTCCTCGACGGTTGGTTCGAGCAAGTCGATCCAAAGAGTTTCTCGCGGCAGGACGGCCGCGGCGGTCACGTCGTTGCCGCGTAGTCCGTGCCCGTCGAGAGCGTAGTATCGAATCATGCGCGCGAGTGTCCGGGCCTCGCGCGCGCGCTCAGCGGCGCTGCTCCGCGGCGGCGAGGTCGTTGATCAACGCGAGCGTTTGCGTGTGTCCGCCGGCGCTGCCGACGTCGAAGCTATATTTGCCGTTGACGATCATGTGCGGCACGCCTTCGATTTGATAGCGACGGATCAGTTCGTCAGCCTGACGAACTTTGGTCGATACCCACATCGAATTCCAAGCATCGGCGAATTGTTTCGGATCGATACCGTTCTGCTTCGCCCACTCGACTTGGCCGTCGAGACTCGCTTTCTCGTCGTTGAGCGCGAGCATATTGTGCTGACGGTGGATGGTGTCGAGCACTTTGGTGTGCAGGTCTTCGCGCTTCAGCGCTTGCAGCGTGTAGAACAAGCGCGCGTGCGCTTTGTGGCCGCCGCTCCAGGTCACGGGCAAGCGCACAAACTCGACGTTCGCCGGCTTATTTTTACGCCAGCTTTCGAGGTACGGATCGAGTTCGTAGCAGTGCGGGCAGCCGTACCAAAATACTTCGATCACTTCGATCTTGCCGGGGCCGACGTTGGTCGGCTGCGCGGGCACCAGCACGGTGTAATTTTTGCCGGCCTGCCAACGGCCGCCGGGCAAGCGATCTTGTGCCGGCATCTGCGCGAGGCGCTCGAGCGCGACTTCGGTGTCGATTCGCGGTTCCGAATCTTCGCTCTTCGATTTCGCGGGCGCAGCGGGCGCACTCGCTTGCGGCGCCGGCGTTGCGGCGGTCGGCGTCTTCGCGCCCGAGCAGGCGGCGAGGATCAGCGCTGCACAGAGCGCGAGCGCAACGGTCAAAGATTTTTGGTGCATCAGCGCAGTCCTTGGATGTAACTGGCGAGATTTTTGACGTCGTCGGCGCTCAAACGTTTGGCGATCGAAGTCATCATGTGACCGTTTTTCGACTTGGTCTTCGCGCCGGTCTGATCGAGGTAACGCGCTTCGGCGGCGTAGTCGCTGAGTTGCTTCGTCGTGTACGTCGCGTGCTGGCCGCGCAAAGCGGGATAGCCGGAACCCGGATTGCCGAGGCCGACGGGGCCGTGGCACGAGGTGCAGGAGGGAATGTTGCGCTTGCGATCACCGGCGCGATAGAGCGCGGCGCCCGCTTGCCAAGTCGCGGCATCGGCTTCGCCGCCCGTCGGTGTCTGGCGGGAAAAATATGCGGAGAGATCGTCGATGTCTTCGTCGCTGAGTGCGACCGCGAGCGGATACATGATCGCGTTGTTGCGATGTCCGGCGCGGAACAACTTCAACTGTTCGGTGATGTACGCGACGTTTTGACCGGCGAGCACCGGCCATTCGGGGTTCGCGCTGTTGCCGTTCGGGCCGTGGCACGCGGTGCACACCGCCGCTTTGGTCGCGCCCGCTTCGGCATTGCCTTTGGCCTGCGCGGCCGGGGCCGTCACGACGAAGGCGAGGAGGGCGGCGAGGGCCGGGGCGAGGTGCTTCGCGATACGCATTTCCGAGGGCTCCGAACGTCGAATGCAGGGCGCGGAGTTTACACTAGTCGCCCTTTTTACGGCTTCAGGTGCAGGTTTGTCCCGCTTTCCCCACGCCGAGTTCCTGTTGAGTGTCGCAGCCCCCGCGCAGTTCCCGAAGGACGATGGTGCGGAGGTGGCGTTCGCCGGTCGTTCGAACGCCGGCAAGTCGAGCGCGCTCAATGCGATCGCCGGCCGCAAGGCTCTGGCGCGCACCAGCAAGACGCCGGGCCGTACCCGGCTGCTCAACTATTTCGATCTCGCGCCCGGCGGACGCATCGTCGATTTGCCGGGTTACGGCTTTGCCGAGGTGCCGCCGAACGAGCGGCGCATTTGGGTGCCGCTGATCGACGCGCTGCGGGCACGCACGAGTCTGCGCGGCCTGGTGTTGATCGTGGATGCGCGGCGCGGGGTACGTGACGAAGATCTCGGTTTGATCGAGTGGGCGGACCCGACGAAGCGCTCGATCCACGTATTGCTGTCTAAGGTCGACAAGCTCAATCAAGCCGAGCGCGCCGCAGCGTTGGCGGCAGCCCGCACAGCACTCGGCGAACGAGCGACGGTGCAGACGTTCTCGGCGCACTCGGGCATCGGGGTCCGCGAAGCGCAGGAGCGGCTCACCGAACTGTGGGAGCGCGCCGACGGGGATCACACCGACGGGGCATAAAAAAGCCCCGATGGTCGTTGCCGACCGATCGGGGCAGAGAACCCGGCACAGGTCTCTTGCGGCCGGGGCCCGCTCAGGGAGGGGGGGAGCGGGGAACGCGGGGGCGTTCAGGTGTTGAGACCGTCATCGGTGCGCCCGGTTCCACCGAACTCTCATAGAACTTGTCTATCGTAAATCCTTAATCGATTGGATCTAGTGTGCCTCGTCCCAGTTGGCGCCGGTGCCGACATCGACCTTCAGTGGTACGGACAACGCGCCATCGTCGGCTGCGAGCATCGCCGCGCGTACCGCGTCGGTGACGCGAGCGAGCGCAGACTCGCGCACTTCAAGTACGAGTTCGTCGTGCACTTGCATGATGAGGTGTGCAGCCCCGCGGCCTTCATGTTCGCACCAACGATCGACGGCGATCATCGCGCGCTTAATGAGGTCGGCTGCCGTGCCTTGCATCGGTGCGTTGATCGCGCTGCGCTCGGCGTATTGCTGCAACGCACGATTGCGCGAACGAATCTCGGGTAGATGCAGTCGTCGGCCGAATACGGTTTCGACATAGCCCGTCTCGCGTGCGCGTTCGCGCGTGCGCTCCATGTATTCTTTGACGCCGGGATAGCGCGCGAAGTAGAGCTCGACGTAGCGCTGCGCAGCACTGCGCTCGATACCGAGTTGACGCGCGAGCCCGAAGGCCGACATGCCGTAGATGAGTCCGAAGTTGATCGCTTTGGCCGAGCGACGTTGATCGGCGGTGACGTCGGCGAGCGGGACGTCGAACACTTCGGCTGCGGTCGCCTGGTGCACGTCGCGATCGGCGGCAAAAGCGGCTTGTAAGCCGGCATCGCCCGACAGGTGCGCCATGATGCGCAACTCGATTTGCGAATAGTCTGCAGCGAGTAGCACGTGCTCCGGTGGCGCGACGAACGCTTGGCGAATTCGTCGACCCTCCGGCGTCCGGATCGGAATATTTTGAAGGTTAGGATCGGTCGACGACAGCCGGCCGGTTTGTGCGACCGCCTGATGATAGGAGGTGTGTACGCGTCCGGTGTGAGCGTTCACTTGCTCCGGAAGCTTTTCCGTGTAAGTGCTGCGTAATTTGGCGATGCCGCGATATTCTAAGATCAGTCGCGGCAAGACGTGTTCGGCGGCCAGTTCTTCGAGCACGTCTTCGGCGGTCGAGGGTTGACCGGTCGGCGTTTTGCGCAGCACCGGTATTTTCATGGTGTCGTACAGAATGTGCTGCAGTTGCTTCGGCGAATCGACGTTGAAGGGCGTGCCGGCTTCGCGATGCGCGGCTTCCTGCAACTCGAGTGCACGTTTACCGAGTTCGCCACTCTGCTTGCGCAGCATCGCACGATCGATCAACACCCCACGGCGTTCCATACGTAGCAACACGGGCACGAGCGGCCGCTCGAAGTTCTCGTAGAGGCGCTTGAGCAACGGTTCGTGCTCGATCGCGGGCCACAGCGTGCGGTGCAAACGCAGCGTGACGTCCGCATCTTCGGCGGCGTAATCGCCCGCGGTGTCGATCGACACTTGGCTGAACGGAATTTGTTTCGCGCCCTTACCCGCGACGTCTTCGTAGTGCACGGTCTTCAGCGACAGATAGCGCTCGGCCGCGGAGTCCATGTCGTGCCGTGTGCCGACGCTGTTCCACACGTAACTCTCGAGCATGGTGTCGAACTGCATTCCGCCGAGTGCGATGCCGTGATTGGCGAGTACGTGCGCGTCGTACTTCAAGTTGTGACCCACTTTCGCAGGCGATTCCGCTTCGAGTAAATCTTTGAGTGTGGCGAGTACCGTGTCGCGATCGAGTTGCTCGGGCGCGCCCGGATAATCGTGGGCGAGTGGCACGTAGGCGGCGTGACCCGGTTCTACGGCGAACGACACGCCGACGATTTGTGCCTGTAGATAATCGAGGCTAGTGGTCTCGGTGTCGAAGGCGAAGATTGTCGCGGCCCGGAGCTTTGCGAGCCAGCGATCGAGGGCGGCACGGTCGACGACGACGTCGTAACTTCGGCCGGCATTCGCGACGGCCGGCGGCACTGCGGGGAGTTCGGCCGCGGCGGGTGCGGGCGCGGCGGGTGCGGGCGCGGCAGACGCAGGCGAACCCGGCGTGTCCGTCGCCGCATCGTCGCCACCCAATTGTCGCAACTGACTGCGGAAGTCGAGTTTGCGATACCACTCGCGCAGCGTGCCTTCATCCGGCGCGCGCCGCGCGAGCTCGTCGACGGCGAGTGGCAGATCGAGGTCGCAATGAATCGTCGCCAGGCGGCGTGACAGTTCCAGGGTGTCGAGACCGGCGCGTAAATTTTCGCCGACTTTGCCGGTCAATTCGTCGCGCCGCTCGACGATCGCATCGAGCGTGCCGTATTGCCCTAGCCATTTCGCTGCGGTTTTCGGCCCGACTTTGTCGATGCCCGGAATGTTGTCCGACGCGTCACCGATCAGCGCGAGATAGTCGACGATTTGTTCGGGCCACACGTCGAACTTCGCTTTCACGCCGTCGCGGTCGTAGCGCGAGTCGGTCATGGTGTTGACGATGGTGATCTGCGCATCGACGAGTTGCGCCATATCTTTGTCGCCGGTGGAAATCAAAACTTTACGACCGGTGTTCGCTGCGCGTCGTGCGAGCGTGCCGATCACGTCGTCGGCTTCGACTCCGGTGATGCGTAGCAACGGCAGGCCGAGCGCTTCGACGATCGCGAGCAGCGGTTCGACTTGCGCGCGCAGGTCGTCGGGCATCGGCGGACGATGCGATTTGTATTCGGCGAACAACTCGTCACGAAAAGTTTTGCCGGGCGCATCGAACACCACGGCGATCTGCGCCTGCGGTTGTTCGCGCAGCAACTTTTGCAACATGTTGAGCACGCCGAGCACGGCACCGGTCGGCTCGCCGCGCGAATTGGTGAGCGGCGGCAGGGCGTGGAATGCGCGGTAGAGGTAGGAGGAGCCGTCGACGAGGACGAGATCCGCGGCAGAAGCAGTCATGTGTCCGATCTTAACCCGCTCGGACACGAACGCCGGGTGGCGCGACACGCACCACCCGGCGCGAGGTCAGCGATCGATCAGGTGCCCGGGGCCTTGACCCAAACTTTGCACCAGCCGGCGTTCTTCACCATCTTGCCGGGGAAGAGATTGCACTTCGACGCCGGTGCGGCGCGATTTTTGTCGACCCACTGCAGGCAGTTGCCGCAGTGCTGATCGGCTTTGTGCATCGGGTTCGCTTTCGCGTCGACCTTGCTCGAATCTTCGACGTAGCCCAGCGCTTTGGCGGCCGGGTCGGCGGGATTCAGCGGCGTTGCGGCCGCTTGCGCGAACGCGGACTCGACGACCACCGGAATGCCGGCGACGCCGAGCAGAGAGGCGCCGAGCAGGCTGCGACGCGTCAGTTTTTCGGATTTCATTGAAGTTCCTCTGGAGGAGTTGGGAGAGACGTCCTTGCCGAGCCGGAGCATGCTGCCGAGCGCTCCGAGCCCCGACGAGATTATACGCCCGGACCGGAGCCCTGCGATGCCGGCGACCCGGGCGCCGGCGAACGGGGTTCGGGCGGCGTGCGGGTCGGGCGAGTGATGACGTTGCCGTTACTGTCGGGCAGGTAAAGCGGACCCAGTTGCCCGCAGCCACCGAGCCCGATCGACGCTATGCAAGAGAATACGATTGCCGTGATACGGGTTTTCATGGGCCCTCCGTGATTGCGCCGGTCGGCAACGCCCGTCGATCGCGCAGCGCGACCCAGCCGCGGATGACGCGATACGACACCCAAAGACCGACCAGCACGATGCCGAGCCACGCGGTGGCAAAGCCGATCAGGATGAACATCAGCGGCGCCGAAATCACGAACACCAAAATCGACCAAAAAAATGCGAACCAAAACGTGCGGATCTGCCACGCGAAATGCGTGTCGAGCCAGGTGTTGCGGACCTCGCTGCGCTTGACGTAATTCAGGATCACGGCGGCGATCGACGGCAGCCCGAACACGAAACTGCCGGCGATGGTCGCGGCGCTCGTGACTCCGATGAACACGCTGAGTGCGTGTAGACCATAAATTACGTTCGTCCAAGTGACGAGCGAATTTTCATCGTTCAAGATGTCGGTGCTCGCGGATAGCCCGTCGGTTTGTTCGGCGCGTCGCCGCCCGTGTCGGGGTTTGCATAATAGACGATCATCTTGGCGATGCGACCGTCGCGCACCCAAAAGAAATTGCAGTTGTGCAGCCGCAGTGTGCCGCGGGCCACATAAGACGACGTCGCTTTCGGTCGCAGCGTTACCTCGAAGGTGCACGCGCAGCGTTGGGCGGGTTCGTCGACGAAATGTTCGAAGTCGGTGAACGACGCGTCGAAATTACCGTTCAAATGCCGCCAAAATTCGCTGATATGCGGCATGTCGCCGGTCGGTCGTGCGCGCATGATGCGAGTCGGTAGATCACCGTGCCGAATGATCACCTCGGCATCGTCGGTGAAGCAGGCGAGTACCGCGGCGAGATCACCGCGCGCCACCGCACCGAAATAGCGGTGCTCGGCGAGTTCTGCGAGTTGGACGTGGGACAACGTCACGTGCGCGGCGCTCGCTCGATCACCGCCATGGTGATGCGTGATACGCAGACGAGGCGTTGGCGTTCGTCGACGATTTCGATACCCCACACTTGGCTGCGCGCACCGATGTGGAACGGCCGTGCGGTACCGGTCACGGTCGAGCCGAACGCGGCCGGTCGCAAATGATTGGCGTTGATTTCTTGACCGACGGCGGCTTGTTTCGAAAAGTCGACGGTGAGGTTCGCCGCGGTACTCGCCAAAGATTCTGCGAGGACGACCGAGGCGCCGCCGTGCAAGATGCGCATCGGCTGACAGGTGCGTTCCGTTACCGGCATGGTGCAGCGCAAAAAGTCCGCGCCCATTTCGGTGAACACGATGCCGACCGCTTCGGTCATCGTATCGCGCGAAATCGCGTTGCAGTTGGCGAGCGTGACACCCGGGAACCAGATCGATTTCGGCGTGACGTTCATGACCGGCGCCCCTGTCACTCGGTCTCGCGCTTCAGCGCTGCGCCGATGCGTCGGTACGCCTCGCGAAACGGAATGCCTTCGCGCACCACCAGCTCATTGGCGCGTTCGGCGGCGTGGATGGCCGGATCGAGCACGACGTTCTCCGCTCTGAAGCGCATCGCATCGATGGCCGGCGCGAGGATCGACGTGCTCGCGAGCGCAAGATCAATACCGCGAAATAGCGGTGCCTTCAAAAGTTGTAGATCGCGTTGATAGCCGGACGGCAGCTTGGCGAAAATGCCGAGGGCTTCGACGAGACACGCGTGCGCCGTGGCGGTGCGGCCGCGTAGCAATTCGAACACGTCGGGATTCCGCTTCTGCGGCATGATCGACGAGCCGGTGGTGAATTCGTCCGGCAACTCGACGAACGCGAATTCCTGCGTGTAGAACAAACACACGTCGGCCGCGAAACGGCCGAGGTCCTGCATCAACAGTGCGACTTCGAACAACACTTGTGCTTCGGCTTTGCCACGCGAGAGTTGCACCGCGGTCACGGGTTCTTGCGGCTGATCGAAGCCGAGCGCGCGGGTGGTGGCAGCGCGATCGAGCGGCAGACCCGGTGTGCCGTAGCCCGCCGCCGAGCCGAGCGGGTTGCGCGCCAGACGCCTTTGGGTGGCGATCAGTCCCTGTGCGTCGTCACGCAGTTCCGCGGCGTAACCGCCCGCCCACAACGCCACCGAACTCGGCATCGCTTGTTGCATATGCGTGTAGCCGGGAATCGCGAGTGCGCCCTCGCGTGCCGCCAGTCGATCGAGTGCGTCCGCAACCTCGTTCGCAGCGTCGGCGAGTTGGCACACG
>RGUL01000043.1 GCA_010027845.1 Gammaproteobacteria bacterium | reverse complement strand
CGCCGGGCGACTCGACCATGCGGAGCTGCTGGATGCACTCACCACCGGGGTCGTGTTGCTGGACGGTGCATATACCGTGCGTCACGCCAACGTCGCGGCACAGGGTCTGCTTGCCATGAGCCTCACCAAGGCTCATGGCAAGCCCTTCGTCGAATTCTTTGCCGACGCAAACGGCCTGCCCGGCATGTTGCAGCGGGCACGCGAACGGCGCGAAGTCATCGCCGAACGGGAGGTCGGATTGCGTACTGTCGATGCTCCTCGTGAACTACGCGTGTTCGACGTGACGGTCACGCCGATCGAATCGGCCGACGGCGATACCGACTTGCTGCTGGAAATCGATGACGCCACTCAGCGTTCGCGACTCAACCGCGACTCCGAGTTGCGCGCACGTCTCGACGGCAGTCGTCTCATGACGCGCCAACTCGCGCACGAAATCAAAAATCCGATCGGTGGATTGCGCGGCGCTGCACAACTGCTTGAGCGGATGTTGCCCGAGGTTTCACAGCGGGAATACACCAAAATCATCATCGCCGAAGCGGACCGACTTACGGCGTTGATCGACAACATGACCGGGCCTGCACGCCCGCCGAACAAACAATTGTTGAACCTGCATGAGGTGTGCGAACACGTGCATCGTTTGCTGCGTGCCGAAGCGCCGCGTGGCGTGAGCATCGAACGCGACTACGATCCTAGCGTTCCCGAGGGTCTCTTCGATCGTAATCAGCTCGTGCAGGCCCTGCTCAATCTCGCACGCAACGCTTTACAGGCCGTCGGTGAGTCGGGACGCATCGTGTTGCGAACCCGTGCCGTGATCAACGTCCACATCGGCGCGCGACGCGAGCGCCTTGCGGTGCGCATCGACGTAAAGGATGACGGCCCCGGAGTCCCCGAAGAAATACGCGGCAGTTTGTTCATGCCGCTCGTCACCGCGCGCCCGAACGGCACCGGTCTCGGCTTAGCCGTTGCCCAAGAAATGGTCCACCGTAACGGCGGCGCGATCGAATATCACAGCGAGCCCGGTAATACGGTGTTTTCTTTGACGTTGCCACTGACGAGTCGTTCGTGAACGGGCGTCGACTGCACGTCTGGATCGTCGACGACGATGCATCGATTCGTTGGGTGCTCGAGCGCGCGCTGCAGGGCGGCGGGCTCGTGCCGCGATGTTTCGAATCTGCAGAAGCTGCACTCGAGACCTTGCGTGGTGAAGCACCGGACGTTTTGTTGACCGACATCCGTATGCCCGGACAATCGGGCCTCGACTTGCTGCGCAAGATTCGCGCGACGCGGCCCCGTTTGCCGGTGATCGTGATGACCGCGCAGTCCGATCTCGGTAACGCCGTGTCCGCATACGAAGGCGGTGCGTTCGAATATTTGCCGAAGCCGTTCGACATCGATCAAGTCGTCGATCTCGTGCAACGCGCTGCACAAGGCCACGGGCCGGCGAATTCGGTGGCGGAATCCGAGGTCGGGGTACCCGAGTTGCTCGGCCGCGCACCGGCGATGCAACAGGTGTTTCGTGCCATCGGTCGACTGGCGCGCTCCAGCGTGTCGGTGTTGATCACCGGTGAGTCGGGCACGGGCAAAGAATTGGTTGCCCGGGCGCTGCACGAACATAGTCCGCGCGCAGCGAAACCGTTCATCGCACTCAACACCTCCGCGATCCCCTCGGAATTACTCGAGTCCGAATTATTCGGTCACGAAAAGGGCGCGTTCACCGGCGCCGATGCGTTACGCCGCGGACGTTTCGAGCAAGCCGATGGCGGCACGTTGTTTCTCGACGAAATCGGTGACATGCCGACGGCACTACAAACGCGCTTGCTGCGCGTGCTCGCCGAAGGGGAGTTTTATCGAGTCGGCGGACAATTGCCGGTACGCGTCGACGTACGCGTGATCGCCGCCACACACCAAGACCTTCAAGACCGCGTCGTACGCGGAATTTTTCGCGAAGATCTATTCCATCGTTTGAACGTGATTCGCATCGAGCTGCCACCGCTGCGCGCACGACGCGAGGATGTCGCCGATTTGCTCGCCCACTATCTGCGCGTCGCCGCACAAGAGCTCGGCGTCGAGGCGAAATCACTCGCGACCGATGCGCTCGCGGTGCTCGAAGCGTATTCCTGGCCCGGTAACGTACGCGAACTCGTCAATCTTTGTCGGCGACTGACCGTGCTCGCGCCCGGCAGTGAAATTCATGCCGAAGACTTACCTGCAGAGGTGGTCGGCACCCGAGCAAAAGTCGACGACGACGCGTGGAGCGAGAAACTCGCCCGTTGGGCCGAGAGCGAGTCGCGCAAGCCCGCGGCGCCGCCATTGCTCGATACCGCAGTGCCGGAGTTCGAACGCACACTCATCCGCATCGCCCTCAAGCACACAGCCGGTCATCGTCAGGACGCAGCGAAACTGCTAGGCTGGGGCCGCAACACCTTGACGCGTAAGCTCAAAGAACTCGGTATGTCGGATGCCGAGGCGAGCGACGCCGAGGATGTGTTGCCGGCCGGATGAACGAACTTCTCGCACGCATACATTTCGGTAATCCGATCGCAGACTGGCTGCTCGCGGCCGCTGCGTTCCTGATCGTCTACACCGTGCTGCCGTTGCTGCGGCGTTACGTGGTCGCGCGCGGCCAGGCTTTCGCGGCCGATGGCGGCTTACCACCCTGGGCCGAACTCACGCTGCTGCTGATTCGGCATACCAATCGGCTCTTTTTGCTCGCGGTTGCGGTCTACGTCGCCGAACGATTTCTCGAGTTGCCGGGTCGCGTCGATCGCATCTCGACTATGGTGGTCGTGTTCTCCGGTTGGATGCAGGCGGCATTGTGGGGAACGACGGCCGTCGGTTTCGCGCTCCGGCAGCGCACCGAGGGCGCCGCGGGTTCGGTCAACGTTTTGATGTTCATCGCGCGGCTGGTGCTGTTTTCGACTGCGGTGCTCCTGGCGCTCGACAACATTGGCGTCAACATCACCGCACTCGTCGCTGGTCTCGGCGTCGGCGGCATCGCCGTCGCACTCGCGGTGCAAACCATCCTCGGCGACGTGCTCGGTTCACTGTCGATCACGCTTGATCGACCCTACGAAGTCGGTGACTGGTTGAAGTTCGACGACATCGACGGCGTGGTCGAATCGATCAACGTGCGCAGCACACGTCTGCGCAGCGTGTCCGGCGAACAGGTAATCGTCTCGAACGCCGATATGCTCAAAAGTCGCGTGCATAACCTCGGACGGATGCCCGAGCGCCGCTCGCTGTTCACGCTCGGTATCGCCTACGAAACCAGCGCCGAAAAACTCGCGCGCGTATCGCCGATCATCGAAGCGGCGATCACCGGCGTCGCCGGTACACGTTTCGAATATTGCCTATTTAAAAGTTTCGGTGAGTCGGCCTTATCGTTCGAAGTCTGCTATTTCGTCGTCGAGCCGAACGAAGCGCGACTGCGGTACAACCGCATCGTCGACGAAGTGAACCGTCGCATTCACGCAGACTTGGGGCGCGAAGGGATCGCCTTCGCCTATCCGACGCGGACTTTGTTGGTGCGCAACACGCTCAGCTGAGCGTGCCGACCAGCTCCGTGACGTTACCGAAGCCGTTGGCGCGCAGATAGTCGGCGATTCCAGCGTTGATCTTTTTACAACTCATCGGGTCGTAGAACAGCGACGTACCGACGCCGACTGCGCTCGCGCCGGCGATGATGAACTCTAGTGCGTCGGTCGCATTCACGATGCCACCTTGGCCGATGATGGGTACGGCGTGTTTTTTGGCGACCTCGTACACTTGATGCACTTTGAGTAGAGCGATCGGTTTGATCGCCGGTCCCGACAATCCACCTTGCCGATTGCCGATCACCGGGCGGCGCGTTTTCACGTCGACCGCCATGCCCATGACCGTGTTGATCACTGCGAGCCCATCGCTGCCGGCTTCGATGCAGAGCCGGGCATTTTCTTTGATGTCGGTCTGGTTGGGCGAGAGTTTGGTGATGAGCGGCTTGCGGGTCACAGCACGACAGGCCGCGACAACGCGCGCCGACATTTCCGGATAGTTGCCGAACGCGACGCCGCCTTCTTTGACGTTCGGACAAGAAATGTTGATCTCGATCGCATCGATCGGCGAGTCATCGAAGCGCCGTGTGACCTCCGCGTATTCTTCGATGGTCGAGCCCGAGACGTTCGCGATGAAACGCGTTTCCGCAAAATCGAGGCTCGGCAAAATTTTGTCGACCACGTGCGGTGTACCGGGGTTCTGCAGCCCAATCGCGTTCAACATACCCATCGGCGTTTCATAGACGCGGTGCGGCGGGTTACCGAGGCGTGCCTCGAGCGTCGTGCCCTTGAGCACGACCGCGCCACAATCGGCATTCGAAAACCCCTCGATGCGGGTGTATTCCTCGCCGAAGCCGACACAGCCGGAAAGCAGCACGATGGGCGAGGCGAACTCGAGCCCGAGGAAGCGATAGCGCAGTGATGCCGGGGGAGCGGTCGACGCCGCGTTCGGAGCAGGATGGACCATACGTCGATTATCACACAGCGTTTCGGTGCAGCACCGGTTTCCGCCGTCGGACTATCATCACGGCATGTTTCACGTCGTACTGTTCGAACCCGAAATTCCGCCGAATACCGGTAACGTCATTCGGCTGTGTGCGAACACGGGTGCGACTCTGCATTTGATCAAGCCGATCGCCTTCGATCTCGATCGGCGCGCCGTACGCCGTGCGGGCCTCGACTATCGCTGGATGGCCGCGGTGCATGAGCACGTCGATTTCACGGCTTGTCGTCGCGCGCTCGCCGAGCGCGCACCGAGCGCGCGCTGGTATGCGATCGAGACCGGCGGTACGCGCCGCTATGACGAAGTGTCCTGGCAGCCCGGCGACGTGATGCTGTTCGGGTCGGAGCGACGCGGACTGCCGGCCGCAATCCTCGCGCAGCTCGGCGACGAGGCACTCGCGAGCATTCCGATGCGCGCGGGCAATCGCAGTTTGAATCTCTCCAATTCGGTGAGCCTCGTGCTCTACGAGGCTTGGCGTAGAAACGGCTACGCCTGACTCAGTCGAATTCGCTGCGAATCGGGCGCCCCATCAAATCGCGCACCACCTCGAGCGGCGCGACGTCTTCGTAGAGCGCGCGATGGATGCCGCTACAGATCGGCATGTCGACGCCGAGCCGTGTGGCGACGCGGCTTACCGCCGCGGCGGCGAGATAACCTTCGACGACCTGGCCGATTTCTTCCAGCGCTTGCGTCACGTTACGACCTGCGGCGAGCGCAAGTCCGAAGCGACGATTACGCGATTGATCGTCGGTGCAGGTGAGCACGAGATCGCCGAGCCCCGCGAGTCCCATGAACGTCTCGCGTCGTGCGCCGAGCCGCTCGCCGAGCCGCGTCATCTCAAGCAGCCCGCGGGTGATGAGTGCTACGCGCGTGTTCGCGCCGAAGCCGAGACCATCGGTGAGTCCTGCACCGACCGCGAGTACGTTTTTGACGGCGCCACCGACTTCGACGCCGACGATGTCGTTCGAGGTGTAGGCGCGGAATCGATCCGACGACAGACTGCGTGCGAGTGCGTTGGCGTAATTTTCGTCGGGCGAGGCGACGGTCATCGCGGTCGGTAGACCTTTACCGACTTCGCGTGCGAACGTCGGGCCCGACAACACCGCGAAGGAGCGCGATGCGCCGAGCACTTCGAGCGCTACTTGATGTGGCAACAGTCCGGTGTCGAGCTCGAATCCTTTGGTCGCCCAGGCGAGACGCGTCGTCGCGCGTAGTCGCGGTGCAAGATCGTGTAACAGCGCGCGAAAACCGTGGCTCGGTACGGCGATCAGCACGTCGGCCGCACCGTCGAGCGCTGCATCGAGATCGACGGCGACGGTCAAAAGATCGGGAAACTTCGCGTCCGGAAGATATCGAGCGTTGGCGCGCTCGCGCGCCATGCTATGCGCTTGTGCCGGATTACGACTCCAGAGCCGCGTCGCACGACCGGCGCGCGCGAATTGGATCGCGAGCGCCGTTCCCCACGAACCCGCGCCGAGCACCGCGAGCGGTGTGTCGATCGGTGCGTTTGCCGCGGTGTTCAAGTGCGGCGTATCCGTGGCTCAACTATTGAGCGTCGCCTGCTGCTGGGCTTGCAGCATCGACTGGACGTACATCGCTTCGAAGTTCATCGGTGGCAACAGCATTTGCGGAAATCCACCTTGCGTGACGAGCGAGGCGATGACGGTGCGGCTATAAGGGAACAGCACGGTCGGCGCGATGCTCGCCACGGCGTGCCGATAATCGGCGTCGGAGAGATTGCGCACACCGAATAAGCCTGCTTGCTTGACCTCGACCAGGAACGCGGTTTGGTCACCATTTTTGACGGTGACGCTGATGGTGAGCACGACTTCGTGCAAAGCCTCACCGACTTGCTCCGAGCCGGTGTTGAGTTCGAGCGACACCTGCGGATTCCATTCGGTGTCGACGCGTGGACCGCGTGGTGCTTCGAACGAAACGTCTTTGACGTAAACCGATTGCAGCGAAAACTCGGGCGCGTTGGGATCTGATTGGGTGACGCCGTCGGCGCCGGTCGGTTCGGACATTTTCAGCCTCTCATCGTGTGAGCAGTGGGTCGAGGCCACCACGCGCCTCGAGTTCGTGCAGATCGTCGCAACCGCCGACGTGCACGTCGCCGACGAAAATTTGGGGTACCGTGCGGCGCCCGCTGCGCTGCATCATTTGTTCTCGCAGTGCGGGATCTTTGTCGATGTCGAGTTCGGTGACCTCGACGCCTTTACGCTTCAATAGTTGTCGCGCGCGTTCGCAATAAGGGCACCAGCCCGTCGCGTACATGACGACTGCGGCGCTCATGTCTCAGCTCTTCTCGTCTTGCGTGAGCGGCAAACCGTCGGCGCTCCACGTGGCGAGTCCGCCGCGCAGATTGAACGCCTGACCGAAGCCCTGCGAGGCGAGTACGCGCACTGCCGAGGCGCCCGTGACACCGGATTTACAGTAGACGATGACCGGCTTTTCCTTGTATTTGCGCAGTTTTTCGGTGGCACGCAGGATGTCGGCGGAGTCCATGTGCCGCGCGCCGTTGATGTGGCCTGCGGCGAACGACTCGGGATCGCGTAGGTCCAGTACCAACGCACCGCCGTTTTGCAGTCGGATGAGTTCCTGCGAAGAGATCGACGCGAAGTCGTCACGACGCGCCATGATTTCGTACACGACGACGACCACGAGTGCGACCGCGGCAATGGCGACGAGCCACGGATGGTTCGCGACGTACTCGGGTAATTTGTCCATGGCGCGATTATATCCGCACCTGCGGCTACAATTCGTTCCGATGAAGCGACGCGGCCCGGTTCTTTGGTTGCTGGCCGGCCTGCTGGCCGGTTCGGGTGCTCTATCTGCGCAGGACGCAGCGCGCACCGAGGCCGATCTGAAGCAATTACGTGCTGAGATCGAGCGCGTACGGGCACAAGTTGCACAAGATGCCGCCGAGCGCGATCGGCTCGCGCGCAGTCTGCGCGAGGCGGAGAAATCTGCCGGTGCGGCGCGCGATCAACTTGATCGTGTGCGCGGCGAGCGCGAAGAGCGCGAACGGCGTCGCGACATGTTGGCGCGGCAACGTACCGAACGCGAGGCGGCGCTCGCTGCCGAGCGCAAGGCACTCGCATCGCAATTACGCGCCGCTTATCTCATCGGCCAACGCGAACCGGTCGAAATGTTCCTCAATCAACGCGATCCGGAACTCGCTGGCCGGATGTTCTCCTATTACGGCTACTTCGGTCGCGCACGCGCCGGCCAAATCAACGTCATCAAAGGTCATCTGACCGAGATCGCAACGCTCGATCGGCAACTCGAAACCGAGCGCGAGCGACTCGCACGACTCGAATCCGAACGACAGCAAGAGGTGGTGCGCCTCGATCAAGCGCGGGTCGAGCGTGGTCAAGTGCTCGCACAACTGAACGTCGAGGCGCGCAACCGCGCCGCCGCTTTACAGCGGTTACAGCGTGAGCAAGCGGCACTCGAAAAATTATTACGCGAGTTGCGTAAAGCCGCGCAAAAATTTCCGCCACCGGACGTCAAAAGTCCGTTTGCGAATTTGCGCGGCAAACTCGGTTGGCCGGCGAACGGCAAGGTGATCGCGCGGTTCGGTGACGTGCGTGCCGGCACGGTCAAATGGGACGGAGTGCTAATCGCCGCCGAACGTGGCACACCGGTGCGTGCCGTGCATCAAGGTCGCGTCGTCTATGCCGATTGGCTCGCGGGTCTCGGCCGACTGCTCATCATCGATCACGGTGACGGCTATCTCAGCCTCTATGGTCACAACGAAAACTTGTTCCGCGCAGTCGGTGATCGTGTGGCGGCAGGCGACACGGTCGCTTCGGTCGGCGATTCCGGCGGCAGCGGTGCGCCCGGCCTTTATTTCGAAATCCGTCGCGGCGCGCGTCCGGTCGATCCGGTGATCTGGTTCCGCGACAAGGCGCCGTGAGCCGGAATAAGATGCGTCGCCCATGAATTCCGGTCGCAGACATCTGCTCACGCTCGCCGTCGGCATCGCGCTCGGCTTGCTGATCGCTGTGGGTTGGCTGAAATTTTTTGCGCCTGCGGCAAAGCCGCCGCGTGTCGAAACCAGCGGCGACGCGCGCGCCGAACGGCGCGGGCCGCAAGCACCGGCCGCACGATCGTCGCCGACGAATGCTCCATCCGCTGCGCTCGCACCCGGCCTCACCTTCGAAGATCAACAACGATTCGCCGAAATTCTGCAACGCGTACGTCGCGAATACGTCGACGAGGTGCCGCGCGAGCAACTGCTGGAGGCTGCGGCGCGCGGTATGGTCGCGGGCCTCGACCCGTATTCCGCTTACCTCGATCAACGAGAGTTCGAAGAGATTCGCCGTGGTGCCGCCGGCAACTATCCGGGCATCGGCATCGAAGTGGCTGCGGAAGGCAAAGCCATCCGCGTCTTGCGACCGCTCGCCGACTCGCCCGCGGCGCGCGCCGGCTTGCGCCGCGGTGACGAGATCGTACGCATCGACGATGCACCGGTCGGCCGCGACGTCGGCGAGGCGATCGAACAGATGCGCGGTCCAGCAGGCTCGCGCGTACGCTTGACGGTGCGACGCGCGGGCAGCGGTGAGCTGGTCGACGTGTCGCTCGAGCGCACTCGGGTCGAAGTGCACAGCGTATCGGGCGAAATGTTAGACCCGACGCACGCCTATATCCGCATCGTCTCTTTCAGCGATACGACCGCGAGCGATTTCGACACCGTCGTCAAAAGTTTGCAGAAGTCGCACAAACTCGATGGTGTAGTGCTCGACCTCCGCAATAATCCGGGTGGCGTGCTCGAGGCTGCCGTCGCGGTCGCCGACGCGTTGCTCGACACGGGCAACATCGTCTCGGCCGAAGGTCGTGCACCCGATGCGCGCTTCCGTATGGACGCCAAGCCCGGACAATCTTTGCCCGGCGTCGATCTCGTCGTGCTCGTGAACGGCGCATCGGCTTCGGCCGCCGAGATTCTCGCCGGCGCGATCAAAGACAATCATCGCGGACGACTCATCGGTCGAAAGACTTTCGGCAAAGGCCTCGTGCAAAGCGTGATTCCGCTCGCCGACGGCCGCGCCTTGAAATTGACCACCTCGCGCTACGCGACACCTTCCGGAGCGATGATCAACGAACGTGGGATCGAGCCGGACGTGACGCTCAAAGGTCGTGAATCCGTGCCCGGGGAACCCGCGCGCGATCCCGAGGTCAAAGCGGCTTTGCGCGAATTCGCGCACGCGACGCGATCCCAAAAAACCCGCGCCTGAGGCCCATCTCTTGCTTGAACTCGTTCAATTCGGCATCGACTTCGTGCTGCATCTCGACAAACACCTGGTCGAGTTGTTGACCGCGTACGGACCCTGGATCTACGCGATCCTGTTCGTGATCGTCTTCGCCGAGACCGGCCTCGTCGTAACACCTTGGTTGCCGGGTGATTCTTTGTTGTTCGCGGTCGGCGCGCTATGTGCGATCGACACCAGCGGCACGCTCGTGGTCGGTTACATCGTACCGGCGCTGATGCTGGCCGCGTTTCTCGGCAACACCTGTAATTACGCGATCGGACGTGCGATCGGACCGCCTGCGTTCAGCGGTCGCTATCGACTTTTGAAACTCGAACACCTGCAAAGCACCGAGGCGTTCTTCACGCGTCACGGCGGCAAGACGGTGGTGCTGTCGCGCTTCTTGCCGCTGCTACGCACTTTTGCACCGTTCGTCGCCGGCGTCGGTCGAATGAACTATTTGCGCTTCCAGAGTTTCAACGTGCTCGGTGCAATTCTTTGGGTCACGATCTTCGTCAGCGGGGGCTACCTATTCGGCAACCTGCCGCTGGTGCGCGACAACTTCGGCCTCGTGACCATCGCGATCATCGGCGTGTCATTCGTGCCGGTGGTGTACGTGTTACTGCGGGAACGCGTCAGCCGATGAGCGTACGCGCCGCGCCGTAAATTCCGCCGAGCAACAACACCAACATCGGCAAGGTCGAGAGCCCGAAACCCGCGCTGCGCTTCTCGGCCGCCTTCACGTACCCCGTGAAATACAGCGCACGACCGACGATGAACACCACGCCCAACAGCGCCGCCCAGTCGGCGTCGACGAAGGTTGCGAAGCTCCACAGCGCCGGCAAGAAGATGATCAGTTGCTCGAGCGTATTCATTTGACCGCGGTAGTAGCGCTCGAAATCCGGCTGCCCGGAGATCGCCGGTGCCTTGACGCCGAATTTGTAGCGGGCACGCCCGACGGCCATCGAGAACACGAAGTATTCGAGCAACGCCAGCAGCATCACCAAGTGAACTTGCGCCATGTTCATCCCTCAAACGATAGGTTGTCGTGCGGCCGAGCATAACGCGGTGGCACAATGCGAGGAAGGAGGCGACCGATGACGGGGTTCATATTGCGTGCGGTGATCGCGGCTTTCGGGCTGTGGATCGCCACCGAGTGGATCGACGGTTTCGCGATCGACTCCGCCTCGACCTTGCTGCTCGCTGCGCTGTTACTCGGCATCGTCAACGCCGTGTTGCGACCGCTGATGATCTTGCTCACGCTGCCCTTCACGGTGCTCACTTTTGGTTTCTTCATTCTGGTGGTGAATGCCGCGATGTTGGCGCTCGTATCGTCGCTGCTGCCCGGCTTCGACATTACGAATTTTCGCAGCGCGTTCTTTGGCGCGCTCATCGTGAGCATGACCGGTTGGGTCGGGTCGTGGTTGTTCGGCGGCGTTCGCGTGGTGCGGATCGATGGTCGGTGAAACCGTCAGCCGCTCGACGTCGCGCCAATTTCTCCGGCGGGCGACCGTGTTCGCGACGATACTCGCCCTCATGCTACCCGGTGGCCCGAGCGCGGCGAGCACCACCGATCTGCAGTTGGCTGCAATCGCACGCGACTCCCGTACGCGCGAATTGTTGTACGTCGAATCGCACTACATCCAAAACGTTGGGCGTGTCGGTGAGCAGCGCGTCGTTCTCTATCGCTGCTCCCTCGGCGGCCCCGCCTTCGCGCGCAAAGAATTGACCTACGGAACGACGCGTGCAGTTCCCGAATTTACGCTGTTTGACGCGCGCTCGGGCTATCAAGAAGGCCTACGGCGCACTGCGAGCGGCATCAAAGTTTTTCAGCGAGCCGACGCGCGTGCGCCGCAACGCGAGGCGTCGGTGCCGCAAGACGCCGCGCTGGTCGTCGATGCGGGCTTCGACGAATTCGTTCGCAGTCAGTGGACCGAACTCGAGGCGGGTAACACCGTGAAGTTTTCTTTTTTGGTACCGAGCCGCCTCGAGGCGCTCACTTTCAAGATTCGTAAGCACCACGACAGCACTTTCGAAGGTGTGCCGGTGAGCGTGATTCGCTTGGCGTTGTCCGGCGTGATCGGTTGGGTGCTGCCACACATCGACGTGTCGTATCGCAAGAGCGACCGCGCTCTGTTGCGCTACGAAGGTCTCACCAACATGCGCGACGAGAAAGGTGATAACCACGTCGCCGTGATCGAATTTCCGAACGCTGCGCGGCGTGAGGTGCCAGTCGATCTCGGCGCCGTGCGCAACGAACCGCTCATCGCGCGCTGTCCTGCGCCGCGGGCCAGTTGACGAGCAACATTGCGCCGAGAATCACCGCCATGCCGGTGCCTTGCGCGACGCTCAAATGTTCGTCGAGCACCCACCAGCCGAGCAACGTGGCAACCGCCGGATTCACGAACGCATACGTCGACACCTGCGCGGGTGTCATGTTCACCGATAACCAACCATAAGCGGTGTAGGCGAGACACGAGCTGAAGATCGTCATGTAGGCGAGCATCGCGAGCCCGATCGGATTCCAATTCCATGCCTGACCTTCGCCGGTCAAAAGTCCTGCCGAGATCAGCAGCGCGCCACCGATTATCATTTGTAATCCCGTGAACGTCATCACATCGAGCGTCGTCTCGACGTTACGTAAATAGTTGGTCGCGACCGCCCAGTTGAAACAGGCGAATAACACGGCGAGCGTGCCCGCGCCCACGGCCGACGACGTCGTATCGGTTAGTGCCGCCCAACCTTGCGAGGGCCACGCGATCAACGCCGTGCCGACGAAGCCGACCGCGAGTCCGAGCGCGGCGCGTGAGCTCAAAGGATGTGCGCGCTTGCCGAATGTGCCGAGTAACGCGATCCAAAAAGTCGCCGACACGTTGAGCAGCGCCGCTTGGTTCGAGGCGAGATGCTGCACGCCCCACACGTTGCCGCCGTTGGAGGCGAACACACCGACGAAACCGACGATCGCTAAATGTCGCCAATCGCTGCGCGTCGGTTTCGGTGGTGGCTCGCCGCGCCGCGCGCGCAAAATACACACTAGGCCGTACAGTAAAAGACCGCCAATCAAAAATCGCGCACCGCCGAACATGAACGGCGGCAGTGTACGCACGCCGATTTTGGTGGTGAGGTAGGTCGAGCCCCAGACGAGGTAGATCAGCGCGAAACAAAAGATAGCCGTCGCGCGACGGCGGGAATCGACGCTCAACGCGCTTCGTCCGCCACCGCCGTTCGGTACAGCCACCACGCTAACGCGCCGAGCACGACCAATCCGACCAAACCACCGAAGTGTAGCGACGCTGGCAACGCCAGCACGTCGGCGCTGCCCGAGGTCACGATCGGCACGGCGATACCGATGCCCATCAACGCCTCACCGGTGATCATGCCCGCTGCGAACAAAATGCCTTTGCGATTGCGATGTTCGAAGTCTTCCTGCGCGACACCGGCACGTCGCAGGTGACGCTCGGCGAGATGTGCGAGCAAACCACCCAAGAAGATGGGCACCATCAAATCGAGCGGCAGGTAGATTCCAATCGCCACCGCCAACACCGGTGTGCGGAACGTCGAGCCGCGCGCTTTCAAAGATTCGTCGACCAGGATGATCGCGATGCCGAGCAGTACGCCGATGCCGATCATGCCCCACGGCAGCGATCCGCCGAAAATTCCTTTGGCGACCGAAGCCATCAGCGTCGCTTGTGGTGCGAGCAGGGGGTCCGGGTGCGCCGCGCTCGGCACACCGATGCCGTAGGCTTTGGCGAGCAAATTGAGCACCGGCGCCATCACGAGTGCGCTGCTCGCGGCACCGATCGCGAGCATCACTTGCTGACGCCACGGTGTTGCACCGATCACGTACCCACATTTCAAATCTTGCAAATTGTCGCCGGCGATGCACGCGGCGCAGCACACGACCGCACCGATCATGATCGCTGCGACGGGGCCCACGGCACTGCCACGACCCATCAAGCCGAGTAACACCACGGCGGCGAACAAAATCGTCGCGATGGTGATGCCCGAGACCGGATTGTTCGACGAGCCTACGAGGCCGGCCATGTACGCCGATACCGAGCAGAACAAAAATCCGGCGACCACCATGATGATGGTCATCGGTAAGCTCACGGCGAGCGAACCGACGATGGTTTGATAGAGCGCCCACAACGGAATCGTGAACAGTACGATGCCGATCAACACTGACTTCATCGACAAGTCTTGCTCGGTGTGTGCGACGACTACACCGGCGGCACTCGCGCGCGCCGCGGCAAGCCCGCTGCGCACCCCGGAAATCAAAGAATGACGTAACGAGATCAGCGTCCAAATACCACCGACCAGCAAAGCGCCGACGCCGAGATAGCGGATACGCTTCGACCAAAGAAATCCGGCAAGCTCCTCGGCCGGCATATCGGTTGCGAGTTTCGCGAGTTCGGCGTCGAACGGTAGGAAGTGCGCGCCGTAGATCGGGATCGCGACGTTCCAAGAAATCATCGCGCCGACGAGACTTACGATGCCGACGTTGAGACCGACGATATAGCCGACGCCGAGCAAGGCGGGCGAAAGATTCGTGCCGTAATAGGCGATGTACGGACCTGCGAAGCCAGCGGCGGCAGCGGTGTCCGGAATCAATTTCAAACCACTCGCGGCAGCGAGCTTGGCGAATGCGCCGCCCAACGCCGAACCGCCCAAGATGCGCACGCCCTGCGCCGGGTTGTCGCCGGTCTTGAGTACTTCGGCCGCCGCTTGGCCTTCGGGGAACGCGAGCTTTTGTTCCACCACGAGCGCGCGACGTAGCGGCACCGAGAACAACACGCCCAAGATGCCGCCGAGACCGGCGATGGTCAGTACCCAAGCGTATTCGAAGTCCTGCCAAAACCCGAGAATCACGAGCGCGGGGATGGTGAAGATCACGCCCGAGGCGATCGACGAGCCTGCAGAGGCGCCGGTTTGCACGATGTTGTTCTCGAGCATGCCGCCGCCGCCGAGCACGCGTAGCACCGCCATCGACACCACTGCGGCGGGAATCGCCGAGGCGATCGTCATCCCGGCGAACAAGCCGAGATAGGTGTTCGCCGCCGCGAGCACCATCGCGAGCACGATCGACAAAACGATCGCGCGGAAGGTTAGCTGCGGCGCGATCGTGTCGTTCGTGCTCACGCGTCGCGACCTGCGAGACGTTTGAGCCACGGCGAGGCGAAGATCAACAACAATCCGGCGCCGCCCGCGATGAAGCACATCTGCAAAAATTGTCCGGGCAGTTCGCTCGCGGCCGACGAACCGACGTGACCGCCGATCAAACCCGCGAGTGCATTACCGACCGCGGAACCCAAAAACCACGTGCCGAGCATCTGACCGACGAATCTTTTCGGTGCGAGCTTGGTGATGTTCGACAGTCCGACCGGTGATAGGCACAACTCGCCGAAGGTGTGCAGCAGGTAGGTGAGCAACAACCACGTCGGTGCGACCTTGCCGCCCGATGCGACCACCAATTGCGAAGCGAGCATCATCGTGAGAAAGCCGATGCCGAGCAACAACAGCGCGAGGCCGAATTTCGCCGGCGACGACGGATCGAGATTTCGTTTACCGAGTGCGACCCACACCCAAGCGAACACCGGTGCGAACAAGACGACGAAGGTCGGATTCGCCGATTGGTACCACGATGCCGGATGCACGCCGTCGGGGAACGATGCGCCCAGCCAAGAGCGGTCGGTGAAATCTTGCGCGAACAAATTGAACGTGGTGGCGGCTTGTTCGAAGCCCGCCCAAAAGAGCGCGGCACTGAGGAAGAACAATGCGATCAACAGCACGCGACCTTTCTCTTCGCTGCTCAGTCCGCCGAACAGCAACACGTACCCGAAGAACAAAAATCCGACGGCGACCATGCCGGAGGCGAACAACTGCGCGAGCACCGTGATGGTGACCGGCACTACGCCGACGTACAGCAACACCGCAACCACCGCCACCGCGACACCACCGATCGCGATGTTGCGGTAGCCGCGGGCACGCTCGGTGTCCGACACGTCTTGCGGCGCCGCGCCCGCATCACCGAGGTAATGTTCCGTGGCGCGAAATTGCAGCACGCCGATCAAGGTCGCCGCGCCGGCGCAGAAAAATCCCGCCCGCCAATTCCACGACTCACCGATCGTGCCGGCGACCAGCGGTGCGATCATCGCACCCAGGTTGATGCCCATATAGAAGATCGAGAAACCGGCGTCGCGACGCGCGCCCGGTTGGCCTTCGTAGAGCGCGCCGACGATCGCCGAGATGTTCGGCTTCAAAAGTCCGACACCGATCACGATGGTGGCGAGACCGAGATAGAACACGGCTGCCGTACTCGGCACGGCGAGCAAAAAATTGCCGATGGCGATCAAGATGCCGCCGTAATAGACGGCGCGACGTTGACCGATCAGCCGATCGGCGATCCAACCGCCCGGTAATGAGAACAAAAAAACCGCTCCGGTGTAGAGGCCGTAGATGGCACCGGCAGTTTCACGATCCATGCCGAAGCCGGGATTCGCATCGGTGGTTGCAGCAACCAAGAACAGCACCAGCAACGCGCGCATGCCGTAATAGGTGAAGCGCTCGAAGAACTCGGTCATGAACAGCGTGGCGAGTCCGCGCGGATGGCCGAGGCGAAACGGAACGAGGGTTCCGAGTGTGCGTGAAGCCCGCCCCATCGGGCAAGGCGGCGCCGCGGTGGGTGGAGTTAGGCGTCGGACCCTTCGGTGTCGTCCGCGCGGTCAGCGTCCTTGCGGCGCATACCCTGCATGATGCGCGCCATGATGATGCCCCCCTCGTAGAGCAGATACATCGGGATCGCCATGATGCACTGCGACACCGCGTCGGGTGGCGTGAGGATCGCCGCGACGACGAAAATCGCGATCAGCACGTAGCCTCGCGACTCTTTCAAATTTTCGATTTTGACGAGGTTCGTGAGTACCAGCAGCACGACCACCACCGGCACTTCGAATGCGACACCGAAGCAGAAGAACATCGTCAACACGAAATCGAGATAGCTGTTGATGTCGGTCATCATGCGCACGCCCTTCGGAGTCGTCGCAGCGAAGAACTCGAACATCACCGGGAATACGAAGAGATAAGCGAAGACCACGCCGACGTAAAACAACACGATCGACGACAACAACAACGGCACGGCAAAGCGTTTTTCGTGGCGATAGAGGCCGGGTGCGACGAAGGCCCAGATTTGATAGAGCACGTACGGGATGGCGATGAATAGCGCGACGAAGAACGATAATTTGAACGGCGTCATGAACGGCGAGATGACGCTGGTTGCGATCAAAGACGAATTTTCCGGCAGCTGGTCGATGAGCGGCTGTGCGATGAGCGTGAACAGCTCGTTCGAATAGAACGCGCAGGGCACGAGCACCACGACGACTGCGATCAGCGAACGCAGCAACCGATCGCGCAACTCGAGCAGATGCGAGATCAGCGTGCCTTCGGCTAGTTGCTCAGGCTCGTCGCTCATCGTCTGGTTTGGCAGTCGGCGGCGTATCCGGTGTCACGTGGGTATCGTGCGGCGTGTGCGGGTCGGTGGCCGCGTGCACTTCGGCGGGCGCGTAAGGTTCGGCCGGTGGGTGCATGTCCGCGCCGGGCTGGGCTTCGGCTGACGAATGCGTCGCGGGCGTTTGGCTCACGACCGGCGCTTCGGCTTTGCGCTGGACCTCGGCAGCTTCTTCCTCGAGCTGCTCGCGGAACTGACGCGCCATGGCGCGGGCGCGGCCCATCCAGCGACCGATCTCGCCGACCACTTTGGGCAGCTTCTCGGGCCCGAGCACGATCAGCGCGAGCGCCGCGATCACGAGCAGTTCGCTGAATCCGACTTCGAACATGGCAGGCGTGCAGCGACCGGTCTGGCCGCAGCTCCTTCAACTCAGGCCGATCGCATCAAGCGTTGTGATTGGGCGATTTGTGCTCGGTCGAGGCCTGCTTCGCCTTTTCGGGGAAGTCGGCATCGGCGCTCTCGCGCTTGATCTGGCGCACGCTTTCGGAAGCGTCGCCGTCGTCCATGCCTTTTTTGAAGCCGCGCACGGCCGCGCCGAGATCTTCGCCGATGGTGCGCAATTTTTTGGCGCCGAACACCACCAACACGACCAGTAGGATGACGATCAGTTCGCGCATTCCGATTCCCATGACGACCTCTGGCTATGCCGGTTACTCGCGTGGCACTGCACGCATGGATGGATGATAGGCCAAACGGCTGGCGATTAGTTCCCGCCGCTACCCGGTGCGCCGCTCTGTAACCAGAAGGTGACCGGCCCGTCGTTGACCAGCGCGACCTGCATATCGGCGCCGAAGTGGCCGGTCTCGACCACCGGATGCGCCGCGCGTGCGAGCGCGCACAACCGTGCGAACAGCCGCTCGGCGTCCGCGGGTGCGGCCGCCGTGCTGAAGCCGGGCCGATTGCCTTTGCGGGTGTCGGCAGCGAGCGTGAACTGCGGCACCAGCAACAGACCGCCGCCCGTCTCGTGCAACGAGCGGTTCATGCGGCCTTGGTCGTCGGGAAAAACACGATAGGCGAGCAGGCGGTCTAATAACCGCTGCGTGGTCTCCTCGTCATCCTGCGGCTGCACGCCGATGAGTGCCAGCAAGCCAGTTCCGATTGCACCGATTTGTCGGTCGGCGACGCGCACGCTGGCCGAGGAAACGCGCTGGATGAGGGCGATCATGCGGGTGTGACGAGGTCGCTGCGTGGTGGCTTTTCCAACCGTTAAACCTTAACATCGCGGCCGTTTTTACGCTCGAAACTCGAGGTCCTGGGGGTTGTCGCGGTGAGCAAGTTTTCGGTTGCGCGTCTCGGCGTGCTGGCAGTGTTGTCTTTCGTCGGTCTCGTCGCAGCGCCGACTTCCCACGCGCAGGCGACCGGCGACGCGGCTCGCGGTGCCAACATCGGCTACACCTGCCTCGGATGCCACGGTATCCCCAACTACAAAAACGCGTATCCGGTCTATCGCGTACCGAAGCTGCACGGCCAGTCCGCCGAATATCTCGTGAGCGCGTTGCAGGCCTATCGCAGCGGTGAACGTAGTCACGGCACGATGCACGCGAACGCCTCGTCGCTCGACGATCGGGACATTTTGGACGTGGCCGCCTACTTGGCCGGCCCGGCAGTGAAGCCGCCCGCCGAGGCGAAGCCGGTCGGCACGCCGCCCGCTGCGGCTGCGGTCTGCGTTTCGTGTCACGGCACCGACGGCATCGGCATCACGCCGCAATATCCGTCGCTCGCCGGTCAATATGACGATTATTTGATCCGCGCGCTCACCGACTACAAAAAAGGCGGTCGCAAGAACGCCATCATGGCGGGCTTCGCCGGACAGCTGACCGCTGCCGACATCGAACAACTCGCCGCCTACTATTCGAAGCAGCGTTCGGTGCTGAGCTCGGTGCCGAAAGCATCTTTCGGCAAGCGTTAATCGCCCCGCAACCGCTCCAAAAAAGTCGCGACCGTTTTCAAATAAAAGTCGCGGTTACCTTTTTTACGGAAGCCGTGGCCTTCGTCTTTGGCCGCGAGATACCAGACCTCGGTGCCGTTGGCGCGCACCGCCGCGACCATCTGCGCGCTTTCGTTGGCCGGCACGCGCGGATCGTTGAGACCTTGCACCACTAGCAACGGTTTGCGAATCGCTCGCGCTCGCGCGAGCGGCGAAATGCGTTGTAGGAACGCGTTCATCTTCGGGTCGCGCTCGTCGCCGTATTCGGCACGCCGTAGATCGCGACGATAAGACGAAGTGTTATTCAAGAAGGTCACGAAGTTGCTGATGCCGACGACGTCGATGCCGCCGCGAAGTCGATCGCCGTAATTGACCATCGTCGCCAGCGACATGTAGCCGCCGTACGAGCCACCCGTGACGACGACGCGATCGACGTCGAAGCCGGGCTGTGCGGCGATCCACACCAACAACGAACCGATATCGCGCACCGCATCCTCGCGCAGCATGCCGTTGTCGAGGTTCGAGTAGGCACGGCCGTAGCCGGTCGAACCACGCACGTTCGGTTGGATGACGACGTAACCCATTTCATTGACTAAATATTGGGTGAACGCCGAATAGCCGGGGCGCGATTGGCCTTCGGGCCCACCGTGAATGTCGATCAGTACCGGTTGTTTGCCCCGCGCCGTACGCGGTGCATTCGGCCCGGGGCGATAGACGAGCGCCGGCACGAGACGCGGTTGGCGATCGACGCGATCCCAAGTCGGATAGCGCACCACTTGCGCCGCGACGAACGACGTCGGGTCGATCGTGCCCGTTTCGCTGAATGTCCAGCGGGTCGCTTCGTGCTGCGCGATGTCGTAGGTCCACACGTCGCGCGGCACCCGCGACGATTCGATGCTGAGCCCGAGCTTCGTGCCGCTGCGATCGAAGCGCAGATTGGTGACGAGCCCATCGGGCAAGCCTGCGAGCGGTACGGCGCGCGCCGCGCCGAGGTCGTACACCGTGAGTCGATCGTAACCGTCGACGTTGGTGACGTAGGCGAGATAGTGCCCATCCGCACCGACGGTGATGTCGTCGACGTCCCAGGGCACACCGGCGGTGAGCGAGCGCGTACGGCCGGTGTCGAGATCTAAAAAACGCAATTCACGAAATTCGCCGCCCGCATCGGCGCTGAACCAAATGCCGCGACCATCGGCCGAAAATTTCGCGCTGCCGATGCCGGTGCGAATTTTTGCATCCGTCGTCAACTGCAACGGCCGAATTGCACCACTCGCGACGTCGACGATCGCGAGCCACGCTTCACCGATCGAAACGTAATTCTGGATTAAAAGTTGTCGCCCGTCCGGTGACCAGTCGAGCGGACTCCACGTCTGCCCTTGTGAGGCCACCAAAAGTCGCGAGCTGTCTGCTTGAAGCTGTCGTACGTAAATATCTTGATGTGTGCCGTCGCGCGCGTTGCTTTGGAACGCGATGTAATTGCCGTCCGGCGACCAGACGACATTGCCGTGGCGCGAGCGGCCGTCCGTGAGCATGCGCGTGTGCCGCGACTCGAAGTCGTATGAATAAAGCTGGGCGTTTTCGTTGCCGCCACGATCCCGTGCGAAGACGAAATGCGTGCCGACCGGCGCGGCACTCGCACCGGCAACCGGGTCGTTATCGAAAGTTAGTTGCTCCCGCGCGCCGCGCGGCATCGAGATTCTGTGCACTTGCTCGGCATCGGCGAAGCGCGTCGTGACGAGCACGCTGCCGTCGCCCATGAAATCTTGGAACGTCGCACTGCGTCCGACCAGCCAACGATCGAGCGTTTCGACGCTGGCCGAATGCGCGGGCACGCCGTCGAGCACCAACGCGCCGCGCGTTTCGATGGTGGCGGCGGCGGCGAGCGTCCCGCCGCAAGCCAAAACCGCGCCGCACAGCAGCGCGCTGAATTGCGTGCGCACCCGGCGCACCGTGAGTCGGTCATTCATGTCTGCTATGTTGCCGCACGTTTGCGTTCGGCTCCAACTCACTTATCCGGATTTCCCATGGCAGACCCGCGTCTCAAGCAGAAAATTTCCGCCGGCCAATTCATCGTCGCGCCCGGCGTGTTCGACATGATCTCGACGATGCTGGCCGAACGCGTCGGCTTCGATGCCGTGTACGCCTCGGGCTACTGGCTCACCGCGTCGTACCTCGGT
>RGUL01000042.1 GCA_010027845.1 Gammaproteobacteria bacterium | reverse complement strand
CAGAGCCGAAACTCATCATCGCCGGGTTTTCCGCGTACTCACGCGTGCTCGACTTCCCGCGCTTTCGTGCGATCGCCGATCGAGTCGGCGCGTATTTGATGGCCGACATGGCGCACGTCGCTGGTCTGGTCGCCGCCGGCGTTTATCCCAGCCCCGTGCCGTACGCCGACGTCGTGACCACGACGACCCACAAAACCCTGCGCGGTCCGCGTGGCGGCTTGATCCTCGCACGCAAGAACGACGAGCTAACCAAAAAATTCAATTCTTTGGTTTTTCCTGGAACTCAAGGCGGCCCTTTGATGCACGTCATCGCAGCCAAAGCGGTCGCGTTTCTCGAGGCCTTGCAACCCGAATTCGTCGCCTATCAAAAGCAGGTACTCGCCAATGCACGGGCGATGGCTGCGCAACTGCAACGACGCGGGTATCGCATCGTCTCGGGCGGTACCGATAACCACCTGTTCTTGATCGACCTTTCCGACAAGAACATCACGGGCAAAGACGCCGATGCGGCACTCGGTCGTGCGCATTTGACGGTCAACAAAAACTCCGTCCCGAACGATCCGCGACCGCCGATGGTCACGAGTGGCATCCGCGTCGGGACGCCGGCGGCCACCACGCGCGGCTTCAAAGAACCCGAGGTGGTGCAGGTGGCCGATTGGATCGCCGACATTCTCGATGCCGAGGGCTCCGAGGCGGCGATCGAGCAAGTGCGTACCGCAGTGACGGCGCTCTGCCGGCGCTTCCCGGTGTACGCGCCGCAACGCTAAGCGCGCGTCGCGTCGCGGCTCGTCACCGTGCACTGTCCCTTCTGCAATAACGAAGAGACCAAGGTGAACGACTCGCGCCTCGCGGCCGAGGGTCGACAAATTCGTCGGCGTCGTGAATGTCTCGCGTGTGGCGAGCGTTTCACGACCTTCGAAACCGCCGAGCTCGTCATGCCGATGGTGGTCAAAAGTCACGGCAGTCGCGAACCGTTCGACGAGCAAAAATTACGACTCGGCCTACAGAAGGCGCTCGAGAAACGGCCGGTGTCGAGCGAGCGCATCGAGGAGTCGATTGCGCGCATTGCACATCGCTTGCGCAGTCTCGGTGAGCGCGAAGTCCCCGCGCGGCAAATCGGTGAGATGGTGATGGAAGAATTGCGATCGATCGACGAAGTTGCTTACGTGCGCTTTGCTTCGGTCTATCGCTCGTTCCAAGACGTCGAGGCGTTTCGCGACGAAGTGGAAAAGTTGCGGCACCGTAAGCGGCGCGAGCCGCTCGCCGGGCAAATGTCGCTACTCGGTGATCCGCCGGTCGGTGGCGCCGCGCCGCGTCGACCGGGTAAGCGCGATGACTGAATTCTCGGTCTTCGATCGCACGGCGATGGCGCGTGCGATGACTTTGGCGGCACTCGGTGCGCGTACTACGCAACCCAATCCACGCGTCGGTTGCGTGATCGCGCGCGACGAATCGATCGTCGGCGAAGGCTGGCATCAGCGGGCTGGTGAACCGCATGCAGAGGTGTTCGCGCTGCGCGAGGCGGGCGACCGTGCGCGCGGTGCGACGGCGTACGTGACGCTCGAACCTTGTAATCATCACGGTCGCACGCCGCCTTGCACCGAAGCCTTGATCGCCGCGGGCATCGCGCGCGTTATCTATGCGAACGGCGATCCGAATCCACAAGTCGACGGCAGTGGTGCAGCGCGGTTGCGTGCTGCAGGGTTGCAAGTCGAGACGGGTTTGATGGCGGCCGCGGGCGAGGAGCTCAATCGCGGTTTCTTTGCGCGCATGCGACGCCGGCAACCGTGGCTGCGTCTCAAATTGGCCGCGAGTCTCGATGGTCGGACGGCACTCGCCGATGGTGAGAGTCGCTGGATCAGTTCGCCGGAGTCGCGGGCCGACGTGCACGAATTCCGTGCCGCGAGTGCCGCGATTTTGAGCACCAGCGCGACGGTGCTCGCCGACGATCCGCAGCTCGATGCGCGCCCGCAGCAGGCGACGTCGCGTCAACCAGTGCGCATTTTGCTCGATTCGAAGTTGCGCATTCCGCGCACGGCGCGCGTCTTTCGGACGCCGGGCGAGATCGTCTTGCTCGCGCTCGAGTCGACCGTGATCGACGCGCGGAAGATCGAGAACGACGGGCCTGCGGTGCGAGTCCAAAAGATCGCGGCCGATCACGAGGGGCGTTTGTCTTTGAGTGCAGCGCTCGCCTGGGCGGCGACGATGGGCGTGAACGAAATTTGGACCGAGGCGGGCGCAACCCTCGCCGGGCGCCTGCTCGCCGAGCATTTGGTCGATGAGGTGGTGCTATATCTCGCGCCGTGCTTTCTCGGGCCGGATGCGCGTCCGCTCGCCCGGGTACCAGCGCTCGCGCGTTTGGCGGATGCCGAGCGGTGGCAAGTGCACGATATCGGACGCATCGGGTCCGATGTCCGTATCATGCTGCGCCTCGGAGGCTGATCATGTTCACGGGTATCGTGCAAGACGTCGGACGCATCGCCGCGCTCGAGGCGCGCGGTGGTGATCTGCGCGTCACGGTCGAGGTCGATCGTCTGTCGCTCGCACAGACGCGCCCGGGCGATAGCATCGCCGTCGCTGGCGTCTGCCTCACCGTGCTCGATCTGACCGGTCGAACGTTTGCCGCCGACGTGTCCAACGAAACCCGCTCGCTGACCACGTTCGGCGACTTCGTGGTCGGTGCGCGCGTGAATCTCGAGCCCGCGTTGCGTGCCGGCGACGCGCTCGGTGGTCATTTGGTGTCGGGTCACGTCGATGGTCTCGGCACGGTACTCGATCTCGGCGGTGATGCACGTTCGATGCGCGTGCGTTTTCGGGCGCCGAACTCGCTCGCGCGCTATCTCGCACGCAAAGGTTCGGTGACGATCGACGGCGTGAGTCTGACGGTGAACGAGGTCGAGGGCGAAGTGTTCGGCGTGAATTTGATACCGCACACCTGGACCGTCACGACGCTCGGTGAACTTGTGCCCGCGCGACGCGTCAATCTCGAAATCGACCAAGTGGCGCGTTACGTCGAACGCTTGCTCGGAGTCGCGTCGTGACGAGCAGCAACGGTTTCGATCGCATCGAAGACATACTCGCCGATCTCGCGGCGGGCCGTATGGTCGTGATCCTCGATGACGAACACCGCGAGAACGAGGGCGATTTATTGATGGCTGCCGAGAAGGTGCGGCCTGAAGACATCAATTTCATGGCGCGCTACGGCCGCGGCCTCATTTGTCTCACGCTCACGCAAGCGCGCTGCGAACAATTGCGTTTACCTTTGATGGTGAGCGATACGCATCGCGAGCACCGCACAAATTTCACCGTTTCCATCGAAGCGGCGGAGGGTGTTACGACCGGCATCTCCGCGCACGATCGCGCCCACACCGTACGCACAGCCGTGGCCCGCGATGCGCGCGCACAAGATTTACGCCAGCCCGGCCATATCTTTCCGATCATGGCGCAGCCGGGCGGTGTGCTTACGCGCGCGGGGCACACGGAAGCCGGCTGCGACTTAGCCCGGCTCGCGGGGCTCGAACCGGCGGCCGTGATCGTCGAGATTATGAGCGACGACGGCACGATGGCGCGACGTCCCGAGCTCGAGCGCTTCGCGCGCGAACACGGCTTGCGCATCGGTACCATCGCCGATCTGATCCGTCATCGCTTGCGTAACGAACGCTCGGTCGAGCGAGTCGCGCAACGCGCAGTGTCGACCGAGTTCGGCGAATTTCGTTTACTCGCCTATCAAGATCACGTGCATCGCGACGTGCATTTGGCGTTGGTATGTGGCGATCTCGACCCGTCGAACGCACCTTTGGTGCGTGTGCATCTCGTCGATACTTTGCGCGACGTGCTCGGCGTGCACAGCGTGGATGAAACGTCGGGCCGACGTCGTTGGACGCTGCGTGCGGCGATGCAACGCATCGCGCGCGAAGGTTCAGGCGTTATCGTCATCTTGCGTGAGGTGGAATCGCCGCGCGAACTTGCCGACGCGGTACTCGCGCGTTCGGCTACGGTCGCGGGCGAGGACGGCAACGTGCTGCGCACCTATGGCATCGGCGCACAAATATTGAAAGATCTCGGCATCCGTCGCATGCGGGTGCTGTCCGCGCCGAAGACCATGCACGGTCTGTCGGCATTCGATCTCGAAGTACAAAGTTACGTGGACCACGAACCGTGAAACTCGACTCTCCGACGCCGACGCCACCACCCGATGCACGCGGCTTGCGGGTCGCCATCGTCGCGGCGCGTTTCAACGAACGCATCGTCGCCCGCATGCTCGACTCCGCGAGCGACACTTGGCAGCGTATGGGCGGTGATCCGCGATCGTTCGCGGTGCACGACGTGCCCGGCGCATTTGAATTACCGTTCGGTTGCCGACGTCTCGCGCGCTCGGGCGACTACGATGCGATCGTGGCGCTCGGTTGCATCATCCGCGGCGACACACCGCATTTCGATTACGTCGCCGGTGAATGCGCCCGCGGTTTGATGGCGGTCGGTCTCGAAGTCGATATCCCGGTGATCTTCGGTGTGCTCACCGTCGACACCGTGTCGCAAGCGGAAGAGCGCGCCGATCCGGCGCGACTCGACAAAGGGCGTGAATTCATAGAGGCCGCAGTCGCGATGGCGCGTTTCGGTAAGCGGGGCGTACGATGAGCGGCAAATCGGCGACGCGACGTGATCCGCGGTCGGGAGCGCGTTCGGTCGCACGCAAGCTCGCGCTGCAAGCACTCTATCAACTGCAACTCAACGATGGTCCTTGGCAGGATCTCGTCAACGATTTTCGCGCCGAGGAAGATATGGCGCGCGCCGAAGAAGAGTTTTTCATCGCCTTAGTGCGCGAGATCGCGACCCATCGCGCGGCACTCGACGAACGACTCGCGGCGTACACCGATCGCAAGCCCGTCGAACTCGATCCGGTCGAGCACGCGGTGTTGTTGATCGGTTTGCAGGAATTGCTGCAACACCCCGAAGTGCCTTGGCGCGTCGTACTCAACGAGTCGGTCTCGCTCACCAAGCGCTTCGGTGCGACCGACGCACACAAATTCGTCAATGCCGTGCTCGATCGTGCGGCGCGTGAACTGCGACCGCACGAGCACTGATGGTCGACGGCGAATTCGAACTGATCGATCGCCATTTTCGCGCGCTCGGCGCGCCGCGCACCGACGTCGTGCTCGGAGTTGGCGACGACGGTGCGATCTTGCGACCGCCACCGGCGCACGATCTCATCGCCGTGAGCGACACCTTGGTCGAGGGCGTGCACTTTCCAGTGGGCTCCGCGCCGCGTTCGATCGGTCATCGATCGCTCGCGGTCAACTTGAGCGACGTCGCAGCGATGGGCGCGACACCCGCGTGGGCGTTGTTATCTTTGACGCTGCCGGCGCGCGACGATCGCTGGCTCGCCGACTTCGCGCGGGGTTTCGCTACGCTCGCGTCGCGACACGAGGTCGCATTGGTCGGCGGCGACACCACGCGCGGGCCGCTCGCCATCGGCGTGCAAGTGTTGGGATTCGTGCCGCAAGGTCGAGGTTTACGCCGCACCGGTGGCAGGCCCGGCGATCAAATCTATGTCTCCGGCACGCCGGGCGATGCTGCAGCCGGTCTTGAGATCGTGCGCGATGTGTCGTCGGCGCGCGATGCCACCACGCGCGACGCCACCACGCGCGACGCCACCACCTGCGAATTTTTACGCGCACGATTCGAATATCCAACCCCGCGGCTGACCTTGGGAGCGGCGCTGCGCGACGTCGCGAGTGCCTGCATCGACGTGTCGGACGGTCTCGCTGGTGATGTCGGCAAGTTGGCCGCCGCGAGTGGTTGTGGTGCGCGGCTCGATGTCGAGCGACTACGGCCATCGGCCGCGTTGTCGCGCTACGCATCACCCGAGCGCTTGCGTGCGTGGATGCTCGCCGGTGGCGACGATTACGAACTCGTCTTCACGGTGTCTGCTGCGAATCGATCACGCTTCGAGCAGGCCGCGCGCGAATTCGAGTGGCAGCAGATCGGTGAACTGGTCGTCGAGCCCGGCGTCACGCTGTGCGAGCACGGTCGTCGAATTGACCTGTCGGCGGCGAGTTTCGATCACTTCGGCTGAGTGTCTTTGTCGCGCTCGATGAGTGCATACGCCGAGTGGTTGTGGATCGACTCGAAGTTTTCCGCTTCGACGACGTAAGCGGCGATCCGCGTTTCGGCATCCAGACGCAGCGCCACGTCGCGCACTAAATCTTCGACGAATTTGGGATTATCATAGGCGCGCTCGGTGACGTATTTTTCGTCGGGGCGCTTCAAGATGCCGAAGACCTCACACGATGCCTCGGATTCGGCGACGTCGATCAACTCTTCGATCCACATATGTTCGCGCAGTCGCGCGGCGATCGTCAGATGCGAGCGCTGGTTGTGCGCGCCGCGCTCGGAAATCTTTTTACTGCAAGGGCACAGGCTCGTCACCGGTACGACCACCCGCACCCAAACCTCGTCACGCCCGTTGCGTCGCTCGCCGACGAGCGTCGCCTGATAGTCCATCATGCTCGCGACGCCGGACACCGGCGCACGCTTCATGACGAAGAACGGAAAGCTCATTTCGATATGGCCGGCTTCCGCCTCGAGTCGGGTGGTCATCTCGGCCAACATCCGCCCGAAGTTCTCCACCGAAATCTCGCGCTCGTGGTGCAAGATTTCGACGAAGCGCGACATGTGCGTGCCTTTGAAGTCGTGCGGCAAGTTCACGTACATGTTGAAGGTCGCGATCGTGTGCTGCTCGCCGGTCGAGCGATCGCGCAACTTCACTGGGTGACGAATATCTTTGATACCGACCTTGTCGATCGGAATGCGCCGGTGGTCGGCACGGCCCTGAACGTCTTCGACGGACTGCGTAGACGACATGTTCGATCCTCGAAAAATCAGCGGACGACGCGTAGCGCGCTTGCGGCGCCTTGCCGATGCCACCATTCGGTGACGTTGCGAGCGATGCCTTCGGCATCTAAGCCCGCGGCGGCGAGGCAGTCCGTGCGACTGCCGTGTTCGATGAAGCGATCGGGGATGCCGACGAGATGTAGCAACTTCGCGAGACCTTCGGTCGCAAACAATTCTGCGACGGCCGAGCCCGCACCCCCTGCGGTAGCGTTCTCTTCGATGCTCACGAAGGCGTGATGACTCGCTGCGAGTCGGATCAACAAGTCACGATCGAGTGGCTTCACGAAGCGCATATCGACGAGCGTCGCATCGAGTGCATCCGCCAGCGTCGCGACCGAGTGCAGTAGAGTGCCGAAGGTGAGCAGAGCCAGACCACTGCGACCCGTACGGCGTACCACACCGCGACCGATCGGCAAGGGTGTCAGCGTCGCGCGCGGCACGACGCCGCTGCCCGCGCCGCGCGGATAGCGGACGACGGCCGGGCCCGCATGGGTCGTCGCGGTGTGCAACATCTGACGGCACTCGTCTTCGTCCGACGGTGTCATCAGCAACATGTTGGGGATGCATCGCAGATAGGAAATGTCGTACGCGCCTTGATGGGTCGCGCCGTCGCTGCCGACGAGACCCGCGCGATCGACCGCAAAGGTCACCGGCAGATTTTGCAGCGCGACGTCGTGCACCAGTTGGTCGTACGCCCGTTGCAGAAAGGTCGAATAGATCGCGACCACCGGCCGCACGCCATCGCAGGCGAGCCCGGCGGCGAACGTGACGGCGTGTTGTTCGGCGATCGCGACGTCGAAATAGCGTTCCGGAAAGCGCTGCGAGAACTCGACCAAGCCGGAGCCTTCGCGCATCGCCGGTGTGATACCGACGATACGCTCGTCGGCAGCGGCCGCATCGCACAACCACTGGCCGAAAATTTGTGAGAACGACGGCCCGGATGATTTTTCTTTGTAGATGGTGCCGCTCGCAGCGTCGAACGGGCCGGGTCCGTGCCATTTGATCGGATCGGCCTCGGCCGGTGCATAGCCTTTGCCCTTGCGCGTGACGACGTGCAGAAACTGCGGACCTTTCAGTTGCCGCTGATTGCGCAGCGTACGCACGAGCGCGTCGACGTCGTGGCCGTCGATCGGACCGATGTAGTTGAAGCCGAGTTCTTCGAAGAGCGTGCCGGGTAACAACAAACCTTTGAGGTGTTCCTCCGAGCGGCGCGCGAACTCGCGCATCACCGGCAGATCGCGCAGCACTTTCTTACCGCCTTCGCGCAAGCTCGCATACGTCTTTCCGGAGATGATGCGTGCGAGATATCGCGACATCGCACCGACGTTCTCCGAGATCGACATGTCGTTGTCGTTCAACACCACGAGCAAATCGGCTTGCAGCGAGCCCGCGTTGTTGAGTGCTTCGAAGGCTTGTCCGCCCGTCATTGCACCGTCGCCGATCACCGCCACCGCGCGTCGGTCGAGTCCGGCGCGTTGCGCGGCCACCGCCATGCCGAGTGCGGCACTGATCGAGGTGCTCGAGTGACCGACACCGAAAGTGTCGAACTCGCTTTCGCTACGAGTGGGGAAGGGTGTGAGTCCGTCTTTTTGTTTGATGGTCGCGAGCCGGTCGCGTCGTCCGGTGAGCACTTTGTGCGGATAGGCTTGATGGCCGACGTCCCACACCAATCGATCGTTCGGCGTGTCGAAGACGTAGTGCAGGGCGACAGTGAGTTCGACCGTGCCGAGCCCGGCGGCGAAATGGCCGCCGCGCGTGGCAACCGTACGGATCAGAAATTCGCGGAGCTCGCCGCACAACGTGCCGAGTTGCGCAGCGTCGAGTGCGCGCACGTCTTGCGGACTCGCGATCTGCGACAACAACGGAAACGCGGCAGCTGACATTCGTGAATTTTACCGTGTCCGCGCGCGGTTCAGTGGCCGCGACCGACGACGAAATTCGCGAGGCGTGCGAGTTCCGCGCCCGCGGCGCCGAGCGGCCGCAACGACTCGAGTGCCAAGGCGTGTTGTTCTTCGGCAGCACGCTTGGCGCCATCGAGGCCGAGCAGACTGGTGTAGGTCGGTTTATCGCGCGCCGCATCGGCACCGGCAACTTTGCCGATGTCCGCGGTGGTGCCGGTCACATCGAGAATGTCGTCTTGGATCTGGAACGCGATGCCGATCGCGGTGCCGTAACGTTGTAAAGCTTCAACCCTTGACCCGGTGAATTCACCCGCTGCCGCGGCACCGAGCAACACGCTCGTCTCGATGAGTGCACCGGTTTTGCGTCGGTGCATGTTTTGCAAATGTCGTAGATCAAGACGATGGCCGACGGCTTCGAGGTCGATCGCCTGACCACCCGCCATGCCTTGGGTGCCGATGCCGCGTGCGAGTAAGCGCGTCATGACGAGTCGTTTGGCGATTTCTTCGGCGCTCTGCGACTCGGGTCCGGCGACGATTTCGAACGCGAGTGCTTGCAGCGCATCGCCCGCGAGGATGGCCGTCGCTTCGTCGAAGGCGCGATGACAGGTCGGTCGACCGCGCCGCAAATCGTCGTCGTCCATCGCCGGTAAATCGTCGTGCACGAGACTGTAAACGTGGATCAGTTCGACCGCCGCTGCGGCGTCGTCGAGCGTTTCGGGTTCGGCGCCGAGCGCTAAGCCTGCGGCGTACACCAGCTGCGGACGCAGACGTTTGCCGCCGCCGAGCACGCTATAGCGCATCGCCTCGCGCAGCCGAGTCGAGCCGGGGTCGGGCAACGCGAGCGCTCGGTCGAGCACCCGTTCGATGCGCGCGAGCACGTCCATCAGCGCTCGCTGCGCGCCTCGCCGTCGGTTGTGTCGTCGTCGGCGACGTCAAAGGTCTCGAGCGTTTCCTCACCGTCGCGTTGTCGTAAAATTTCGATGCGACGTTGGGCGGCAGCCAGCGCGCCCTGGCACTCGCGGGTCAACGCAACCCCGCGTTCGAACGCCTTCAACGCTTCTTCGAGTGGCAGGTCGCCACGTTCGAGTCGCTCGACGAGCGTTTCGAGTTCCTGCAGCGATTTTTCGAAATCCGGCGGGCGCTTGGCTCGGGTCACGGGCGATCCTGTGGGTTGGGGTTGGCAAGCTTATACCGCGGGCCCCGGCATGGGCGACGGGCGGTTGACGCTGTCGGCGGCGCTCATTAAAGTTCGCCGCGCTAGACCAAGTCTAAAGCGACAGTCGCAGGAAAGCAGCCGTCGCCACCATCCCCATGCTTCATCCGATTCCAGACAAGGAGAGATCATCGTGCAACTCAAGGGAAGCAAGACCGAGCAGAACCTGAAGGACGCCTTCGCCGGCGAATCGCAGGCCAACCGCCGCTACCTCTATTCGCAGCCAAGGCTGACGTCGAAGGTTTCAACGACGTGTCGGCGGTGTTCCGCTCGACCGCCGAGGGCGAGACCGGGCACGCGCACGGCCACCTCGAATATCTCGAGGCTTCGGGCGATCCGGCAACGGGCCTGCCGATCGGCGACACCAAGTTGAACCTGAAGGCTTCGATCGCCGGTGAGACGCACGAGTACACGGACATGTACCCGGGTATGGCCAAGACGGCCCGCGACGAAGGTTTTGACGAGATCGCCGATTGGTTCGAGACGCTCGCGAAGGCCGAGCGCTCGCACGCGAACCGCTTCCAGAAGGCGCTCGACGGCCTCTGATCGATTCGTTTCTTTGATCGTGATGGCTGCCGGTGTGCTCCGATCACGTGACGCAGCAGGCAAGGAGTCGCCGCATGTCCAGTACCTTCACCGGTGGCCGCGAAGGATCGCTCGAAGCGCCGACCCGTCATCCGCTCGACTGGAAAAATCCCGCGTTCTACGACGAAGCGGCGCTCGACAAAGAACTCGAGCGGGTATTCGATATTTGCCACGGCTGCCGTCGCTGCTTTTCTTTGTGTAATTCGTTTCCGACGTTGTTCGACGCCATCGACGCTTCGTCGACCGGCGAACTCGACGGGGTCGACAAAAAAGCTTACGGCGAGGTCGTCGACCACTGTTATCTGTGCGACATGTGCTACATGACGAAGTGTCCGTACGTGCCGCCGCACCCCTGGAATCTCGATTTCCCACACTTGATGCTGCGCGCCAAAGCCGTCAAGGCCAAAAAAGGTGAGGTGCGTACTCGCGATCGCATTCTCTCGGCGACCGATGCGGTCGGCAGTCTCGCTGGCATCCCGGTCGTCGCTGAAGTCGTCAACGCCGTCAACGCAAGTGCTTTGGGCCGAAAATTGCTCGACGCCACGCTCGGCGTCGCGGTCGATGCGCCGATTCCGCAATACCACTCGAATTCGGCTCGCAAGCAACTTGCCGGCCACGAAGCGCAACTTGAGGTTCGCGCGAGCGAAGAAACCCGCGGCAAAGTCGCGCTGTTCACCACCTGCTACGGCAATCGCAACGAGCCCGATCTGAATCTCGATCTGGTTGCCGTGTTCGAGCACAACGGCATTCCGGTGAAGATCGTCGCTCAGGAAAAATGCTGTGGCATGCCGAAGCTCGAGTTGGGTGATCTCGAGACCGTCGAGCGTCACAAAGAAACCAACATCCCGGCGCTCAAGCAGGCGATCGACGAAGGCTACGACATCGTCGCGCCGATCCCATCTTGCGTGTTGATGTTCAAGCAGGAATTGCCGCTGATGTTCCCGCAGGATGCCGATGTGCAAGCGGTCAAGGCGCGCATCTACGATCCGTTCGAATATTTGATGTTGCGCCACAAGGCGGGTCTGCTGCGCACCGATTTCACGAGCGAACTCGGCAAGGTGAGTTATCACGTGCCGTGCCATCTGCGTGTGCAGAACATCGGTCTCAAGACGCGCGACGTGCTCAATCTCGTGCCGAACACGAGCATCGACGTGATCGAGCGCTGCTCCGGGCATAACGGCACTTACGCCGTCAAAAAAGAATTCCGACCGGCATCGGTGAAAATCGGTAAGCCCGTGATGAATCGCGTGCAGAACGCGAATCCCGATCACTACACATCCGACTGCCCGATGGCAGGGCACCAAATCGAAACTGGCTTGAAGGATGCGAAGCAACCCGAGCATCCGCTCAAGCTGCTGCGTAACTCCTATGGAATTTGATATGCAAAAGCTCAAGCACACCGACCTGATGCCGCTCGAGCAGTACGCTCGCGAGCGCAACGTGTTTCGCTCCAAGGTGATCGCGCACAAGAAAACCCGGCAGGTCGCCGTCGGTCCGAACACGACTTGGCTGTTCGAAGATCGGCTCACGATCCAATATCAAGTGCAAGAGATGTTGCGCACCGAGCGCATCTTCGAGCCCGAGGGTATCGCCGATGAACTCGCGGCCTACAACCCGCTGATCCCAGATGGCCGCAACTGGAAAGCGACGTTGCTCGTCGAGTTCGCAGATCCGGTGGTGCGGGCGCGCGAGTTGGCGCGCTTGAAGGGCATCGAAGATCGCTGCTACGTGCAAGTCGCCGATTTCTCGCGCATCGCCGCCATCGCCGACGAAGATCTCGAGCGCGAGAACGAGGAGAAAACCTCGTCGGTGCATTTCCTGCGTTTTGAGTTCACCGATGCGATGGTTGCGGCGCTGCGTAATGGCGCTGCATTCACGGTCGGCATCGATCACGAAAACTATCGACACTCGGTGCATGCGCTCGCGCCGGCGGTGCGTGCGGCGTTGCTCGCGGATTTCGCCTGATTTGCCGATGGCGCCCGTGATGGGCGCGCGCCTACAATAGGCAGATGGCGAAAGACTACGATGCCTCGGCGATCGAGGTACTCTCCGGGCTCGAGCCGGTGCGACGACGCCCCGGCATGTACACCGACACCTCGCGACCCAATCACCTCGCGCACGAAGTTATCGACAACAGCGTCGATGAGGCCCTGGCCGGTCACGCGAAGCAAATCGACGTCATCCTCCATAAAGATCAATCGATCGAGGTGAAGGACGACGGTCGTGGCATGCCGGTCGATATCCACCCCAAGGAAAAAGTCAGCGGCGTCGAACTCATCCTCACCCGTCTGCACGCCGGCGGAAAATTCGACGGCGAAAGTTACAAATTCTCGGGCGGTCTGCACGGCGTCGGCGTGTCGGTCGTCAACGCGCTCTCCAAGCAACTTGAATGTTGGGTGCGGCGCGGCGGCAAAGAATTCAACATCGGCTTTCGCGAAGGCAAGCTGACCTCTAAGCTTGAGGAGGTCGGTACCGTCGGCCAACGCAACACGGGCACGACGCTGCGCTTCTGGCCCGATCCGAAGTTCTTCGACTCGCCGAAGTTTTCCGTTCCGCAACTGCGCCACACGCTGAAAGCGAAAGCGGTGCTGTGCCCGGGCCTGCGGATCACCTTTGAGGACGAGGCGACGGGTGGTAAGGACGAATGGTTTTTTGCGGGTGATCTCGGTGCCTATCTCGCAGACGAGCTCGGCAAAACCACACGCCTGCCGCAAGAGCCGATTGTAGGCAAGCGCGAGCAAGATCAAGACTCGGTCGAATACGCGCTTTGCTGGGCGCCCGATTCGGAAAACGCGATTGCGGAGAGTTACGTCAACCTGATTCCGACGGCCGACGGCGGTACGCACGTCAACGGTCTACGCGCCGGTACGGCCGCTGCGGTGCGCGAGTTTTGCGAGTTTCGCAATCTTCTGCCGCGTGGCGTGAAGCTCGCGCCGGAAGACGTTTGGGACGGTGTGCGCTACGTTCTCTCCATCAAAATCCGCGAGCCGCAATTTGCCGGTCAAACCAAAGAACGTCTCGCATCGCGTGATGCCGCGCAACTCGTCGAAAGCTACGCCAAAGACGCCATCGGTCTTTGGCTCGCACAACACCCGGACGCTGGCGAGCGCATCGCGCAATACGCGATCCAAAATGCACAGAACCGCATCAAGGCGGCGCAAAAAGTCACCCGTAAGCGGTTGTCCGGCGGTCCTGCGCTGCCCGGCAAGCTCGCCGATTGCGCCGGTGACGATCCGGAGCGCTCGGAATTATTTTTGGTCGAGGGTGACTCCGCGGGCGGTTCGGCCAAGCAGGCCCGCGAAAAAGATTTCCAAGCGATCATGCCGCTGCGCGGCAAAATCTTGAACACTTGGGAACTCGAGTCCGGCGAGATCGGCAGTTCGCAGGAGGTGCACGACATTTCGGTCGCGCTCGGCGTCGATCCGGGCACGACCGACATCAGCGGTCTGCGCTACCACAAGATCTGCATCCTCGCCGACGCCGATTCCGACGGCCAACACATCGCGACTCTGTTGTGTGCCTTGTTTTTAAGGCATTTTCGGCCACTCGTCGCCAACGGGCACGTGTTCGTGGCGATGCCGCCGCTGTATCGCATCGACGCCGGCAAGCAGGTGCTCTACGCGCTCGACGATGCGGAGCGCGACGCCGTGCTCCACCGACTCGAAGCCGAAAAAGTGAAGGCGAAGCCGTCGGTCACGCGCTTCAAAGGTTTGGGCGAGATGAACCCCTCGCAGTTGCGCGAGACCACGATGGACCCAAAAACGCGCCGACTCGTGCAATTGACGCTCGACGCCGCCGACCAGACCGACAGTCTGATGGACATGCTGCTGGCTAAAAAACGCGCCTCCGATCGCCGCGAGTGGCTCGAGCAGAAAGGAAATCTCGTACAGGTGAGCATCTGATGGCGAATCGATCGCTGAGTTTCGAAGGCATCGAACGCCAGCCGTTGCGTGCGTTCACCGAGAAGGCCTACCTCGAATATTCCATGTACGTGATCCTCGATCGTGCGCTGCCGGCGATCGGTGACGGTTTGAAGCCGGTGCAGCGACGCATCATCTACGCGATGAGCGAGCTCGGTTTGTCGGCCGTGTCGAAGCACAAAAAATCGGCGCGCACCGTCGGTGACGTGATCGGCAAGTTCCATCCACACGGTGATTCGGCGTGTTACGAAGCGATGGTGCTGATGGCGCAGCCGTTCGCATACCGCTACCCGATCGTCGACGGTCAGGGTAATTGGGGTTCGCAGGACGATCCGAAATCGTTTGCGGCGATGCGCTACACCGAAGCCAAACTTACGCGCTATGCCGACGTGTTGTTGCGCGAACTCGGCGAGGGCACGGTCGACTGGCAGCCGAACTTCGACGGCACGCTGGACGAGCCGATGGTGTTGCCGGCGCGCCTGCCGAATCTTTTGTTGAACGGTACGACCGGCATCGCGGTCGGTATGGCTACCGACATTCCGCCGCATAACTTGCGGGAAGTTGCGGCAGCGTGTGTGCACCTGCTCGATGACCCTGAGGCGACCAGCCGGCAGTTGATGAAATTCGTCAAAGGTCCGGACTTACCGACCGGTGCCGAGATCGTTTCGCCGCGCGCCGACATCGCCGAGTTTTACGACAAGGGCGTCGGCAGCTTCAAAGCGCGTGCCACGTGGAAGTTGGATGACGATTGCATCGTCGTGAACACCTTGCCTTGGCAGACCTCGGGCTCGAAGGTGCTCGAGCAGATCGCCGAGCAGATGCGCGCCAAAAAATTGCCGATGGTCGAAGATCTGCGCGACGAATCCGATCACGAAAATCCGACCCGACTCGTGATCGTTCCCAAAGGACGTAAGGTCGACGCCGAGCAGTTGATGGCGCATTTGTTCGCCACCACCGACCTTGAGCGTAATTATCGCGTCAATCTCAACGTCATCGGTCTCGACGGTCGCCCGAAAGTGATGGGGTTGCGCGAGATCCTCTCGCAGTGGCTCGAGTTCCGGATCGGCACGGTGCGGCGTCGCTTGCAGTGGCGACTCGACAAAGTCACCCAGCGCTTGCACATCCTTGAGGGTTTGCTCGCCGCATATCTGAACCTAGACGAGGTGATCCGCATCATCCGGCGTGAGGATGAGCCGAAGCCCGTGCTCATGAAGCGCTTCAAGCTGAGCGAGATTCAGGCCGAGGCGATCCTCGAAACCAAGTTGCGCCACCTCGCCAAGCTCGAGGAGATGAAAATCCGCGGCGAACAAGCCGAACTCGCGACCGAACGAGACGAACTCGAGTCTTTGCTCGGCAGTGAAAAGAAACTCCGCAAAAAAGTTGGCGAGGAGTTGGTGGCCGACGCCGAGAAGTTTGGCGACCCGCGTCGCTCGCGCATCGTCGAGCGCGAAGCGGCGCAGGCGATCGACGAGACTTCGTTGATCGCCAACGAACCAGTGACCGTCGTCATGTCCTCCGGTGGCTGGGTGCGAGCCGCCAAAGGTCACGAGATCGATCCGCGCTCGCTGCAGTACAAAACCGGCGATGCGTTCCAGTCGGCGGTGCGCGGAATGTCGCTGCAGCCCGCCGTGTTCCTCGACACGACCGGCCGCACGTATTGCCTGCCTGCGCATTCTTTGCCGTCGGCGCGCGGTCTCGGCGAGCCACTCTCCGGACGCCTCAATCCGCCCGACGGCGCGAAGTTCGCCGGCGTGATGATGGGTGACGTAGAGGGCAAATGGCTGTTCGCATCGGACGCGGGCTACGGTTTCGTCGCGCGGCTCGCCGATGCCGTGACCGATCGCAAAGCCGGCAAGACCATGCTCAACGTGCCCGAGAATTCTTTGGCCTTGGCGCCGGCGTTCGTGCCGGTGCCGCAAGCGCTGGTTGCCGTCGTGTGTGTCGACGGCGAAGGCGAGAACGGGCGCTTGCTGGTGTTCCCGGTGTCCGAAGTACCGGAGATGCCGAAAGGTAAGGGCAATAAGCTATTCAACATCCCCGCAGCTTTGGCGAGCGAGCGCGCTGAGCTGATCGTCGGTGTCGCCGCCGTTGCCCCCGGCGGTGCGCTGCAAATCCATAGCGGCGAGCGCACCATGACGCTCGCTTGGTCCGATCTCAAAGATTATCGCGGTGCGCGCGCCCAACGCGGCGCGGTGCTGCCGCGCGGCTGGCGGCGTGTGACGCGCATCGAGGCTTCGGCGGCCGGTTGAGTCGTCGTCGTACGATCAGTAGCGCAGACGACGGTACGCTGCGGCAACGTTGCGCAGCACCGGCGCCGCCGACGTCAGGCAATATCGCAGCGGCCGAGTGAGATTGCGACGATTCGTATAGCGAAGCGCATCACCGAACGTTAATCGCTCGCCACGTAACATCGCGACTTCGAACTCCTGGTTCGTGCGCTGCGCCAAGTTCATCGCAGCGCCATGTTTGGCAAGAAATTGCGCTGCACCGGTAGCACCGTCTTGCGAAACACGATGGCGCTCGGCGTTGGCGTGGATGACGTACGACGCCGGTGCAAGCCGTTTTGCCGGGCCATACGCAGCGATCATTCGCACCCAAAGATCGTAATCCTGCCAAGCCTTCATCGACTCGTCGAAACCGCCGAGATCGAGCATTCGCGTGCGCTCGAATAAGGCTTGGGTGCCAATTCGATCGCCGTAGAGTTCGTCGTCTAGCGTGACGATCGATTCGCTACAGCGCAGCGGTTTTCGCCAGCGGCCGGTATCGAGGATCGCGCCGCTGCTGATCAAAGAAAAACGAGGATCGCGAGCGGCGAGCAGTGCGCGCAATCGATCGGGCAGCATCTCGTCGTCGTCGTCGATCCCGGTGACCCATCGCGCGGTGCTGGCGCGAATCGCGGCATTGCGTGCGGCTGGCGCCCCGACTGCGGTAGACGTCCGCAGCGCGCGCACTCTCGCATCCCGGGCTACGAGCTCGGCGATCACGGCGGGCGTCGCGTCGTCCGAACTGTCGTCGACGATGATTAACTCTAATTCCCGGTGATTCTGGTTGAGCACGCTGGCCGCGGCACGCGGTAATAATCCGGCACGATTCCGCGTCGGCAGATAGACACCGACGGTCTTGTCGTCATGGGGGTTCATTGCGAGGTGCTCGGGCGTCGAAGCGCCGCCAAAACTTCGCGCCACATCTCCTCGGTGCGCGCCGCGATCGTGGTTTGGCGGGCCAGCAAGGCCTCGCGCAGCACCACCGTATCGGTTGCGGCTTGCCGCACCAGGCGGCGCATCGCGATTGCATCGGGTTCGATGAGTAGCATCGGTTCGACACCGTAGTCGGCGAACAGATGTCGGTATTTGTGGCTCCACGACGTTCCGATGCAGGGGACCGCTTGCGATAACCCCGCGACCAAGGCATGAAAGCGACTGCCGATCAAAAGTCCCGCTGCACCGATCAGGCCGCGCAGCGCCAAAGGGTCGGATTCGGCGATTACCGAACCGAGACCGGCGGCGGCCGCGAGTCTGTCGCAAAGATCTTGATCGCGCGGACCTTCATGATTGAGCACGCGGACCGTGTAACCGAGTTTCGCAGCCTCGTCGCAGGCGGCGCTCATCACCTCGAAGTACCGCGTGCGCCAATCATCGGCGGTGTTGCGACTGCCGATCATTTCGACGTTCGGCACGATGAGCGCAATTTTTTTGTCGATCGGTCGCCGCTCCGATTGACTCGATCGACTATCAGCGGTGGTCGTGAAGTCCGGGTATGACCGCAAGGTCGAAGAGGGGCCGCCCGGCAACTCCGCGAGGGCGCGTTGTGAGTCCGGATCGCGAGCGCAAACCAGCGCAGCGCGGCGCAGGGCTGCAGCGAATTGCGTGACCGCCGGGCCGCCCGAAAACGGACCGAACGCCTGCGGCATGAAAATATAAGGTTTGCCGCGGATAGCGAACCGCTCGATCTCGCGCGCCGTCTGAATCATCGAATGATCGCCCCAGATCGAACCGTAGGCGTAACCCGACGCATCGATTACGCCGTCGAGATCGCTTTCGACCACGGTCCCGTAGCGACGCAGCAAAAGTCGCGCACGGCGCGGCACGAAGTACGTGAGGCGATCAAAGCCACCAAGCGACGCGCTTACTCGCAGGCGAAGCAGCGCGCCGGCTTTGATGATTTTTTCGTAGGGGCTGTTCGGGCCGGGCGCGATGGCGAATTCGATCCCCGGTAGCAAAGTGCTTAGCCGATCGACGATGACACGCAGCATGAGCTCCGCGCCTTTGTTGACGAATTGCACGCCTTTGATTTCGACGATCACGAGCGGCGTAATCCCGCGGCTACCACGAACTTCGCATCCTCGCCCGGAATTTCACGTACGAGACGCGGCACGAGGTAGCCCGCGAGACTCGTCGACGTCGAAATGCGCGGTACCGCGTACGCGATCCGGCACGTGCAAGTAGTACGGCAACACGCCGGCGCGATGCAGTTGCCAGGAGAGTTCGGTGAGTACTTCGTCGCGATCGTTGACCCCGGCGAGCAACACCGTTTGATTCAAAAGTTGTACGCCGGTCGCGCGTAGCGACGCGATCGCCTCTAAGGCATCGGGCGCAAGTTCTCGCGGATGGTTCACGTGCAGCACGAGCGTCGTGCGCCATGGCAAGTTTTGTAACCAATCGAGGAGTCCGGCGTCCACGCGCGAGGGCAGTACGATCGCGTTACGCGTGTGGATGCGGAGCGATTCGAGACCGCCGCGCTCACGCGTCGCCGTGTGCAGCGCCTGCGTTAACGTATTGAGTCGTGCATTACCGAGCGACAGCGGATCGCCACCGCTTAAAATGACTTCGCGAATGTTCGCGTCGCTGCCGATCGCTGCGATCGCTTCGCGCCAGCGGCCCGCGTCGCTGCGTTCGTCCTCGTAAGGAAATTCCCTTCGAAAACAATATCGGCAGTGCATGGCGCAGGCGCCGGTGACCACCAGCAGCGCCCGCGAGCGATATTTGCGCAGCAAGCCTGGTGCGTGGCGGGCGAGCGATTCTTGCAAAGGGTCGCCATCGTAGCCGGCGATCACATCGAGTTCGGCATCGAGCGGCAACACCTGCCGCAGCAACGGGTCGTCGACATCGCCGCGCCGGATGCGAGCGACGAAACTCCGTGGCACGCGTAAGCCGAAAACCTCGGCCGCGCGGCGTGCACGAACCGCCCATTCGGGCGGCAAATCGAGCGCGGCCGCAAGCTCCGCCGGATCGGTGATCGCCGCGGCGAAATCTTGCTGCCACGTCGATGGCTGGCGGGGGATGGGGGTTGCCGTTATCATACGCGCCCTTTTTGGCCCGGATATTCTGGGCCGGCGACCGCGGGAACGCAAAGAACGCAGGGCGGAGAGCGAGACGATGGCGAGCTACAACACCAGCGAATTCAAGTCGGGGCTGAAGATTCTCATCGACGGTGATCCGTTTGTGATCGTCGAAAACGAGATGGTTAAGCCGGGCAAGGGTCAGGCATTCAACCGCGTTCGTGTGCGTAATCTCAAGACCGGTCGCACGGTCGAGAAGACTTGGAAGTCGGGCGATTCGGTTGAAGCCGCCGACGTCATGGACGTCGACATGCAATACCTTTACCAAGATGGCGACTTTTTCCATTTCATGGTTCCCGAATCCTTCGAGCAGCACACGGCGAGCAAGGAGTCGGTCGGTGACGGCGCGCAATGGTTGAAGGACGGCATCACGTGCATCGTCACGCTTTGGAACGGTGTGCCGCTCGTCGTGACGCCGCCGGCGCACATCGAAGCGAAGATCGTCGAGACCGATCCGGGCGTGCGCGGTGACACCGCGACCGGCGGTCAAAAGCCGGCGAAACTGGAGACGGGTGCGGTGGTGCGCGTGCCGCTCTTCATCAACGAAGGCGAAATCATCAAAGTCGACACGCGCACGGGTGAATACATCTCGCGCGCCAAGCAGTCGTAACTCAGCGTATCGAGCGCAGCAGCGTCGTCACGAGACGCTCGAGCCCCTCGCGATCGATCTCGTCGAAACGATTTTTGATCGGGCTGTCGAGATCGAGCACGCCGAGTAACCGGCCCCTCTGTCGGTCGCCGCGAATCAGCGGCACGACGATCTCCGAATTCGAAGCCGAATCACAGGCGATGTGTCCCGGAAAGTCGTGGACGTCGGGCACCAAGATCGTCGCGCGTTGCGCCACCGCCGTACCGCAGACGCCGCGGCCGGGCGCGATGCGTACGCAGGCGGGTTTGCCCTGGAACGGTCCGAGTACGAGTTCGCCCTGGCCCTCGCGTGCATGGGCGTGCCAAAGATAAAAGCCCGCCCAGTTCAGTTGTGGCAGCGCCTGAAAAATCAGCGCGGCGGTGTTCGCGAGGTTGGCGATCGGGTCGAAATCGGCCATGTCGAACGGACAATCGGTACCGAGCACCACGCGGTCGGCGCCCATGGTGTCGACCAGGTGCCGGACCGACTGCGGCAGGTGTGCCAGCGCGTCGTACCAGAAGCGGCGGCGATACTCGGTCGGATGCTTTGCGATGTGCTTCTGCGCCTCGGCACGCACCTCGAAGCCATGGTCGAAGCGCCCGATCTGGTAGGGCACGAAGCCGCCGGCATGCGGCAGCAGGATCTTCAGCGCGGGACAGTCGTCGAGCGCGCCGCTGAAGATCAGGTGCGCGACCATGATCGTGGTGTCCAGCGGATAGCCGATGAAGTTGCGCAGGTAGTAGTCGTCCATGCCGCCCTTCGCCACGCACTGGTATGGATGCGTGAACAGGGACATGCCGAGCTGCTCGATCGTGCGCAGCACCGGGCGGAACTTCATCGATGCCAGCAGTTCGCCTTCGACCGAGGTGCCAGTCTCGACCATCCGGAAACCGTATTCCTTCTTCGTGCGTTCCAGTTCGGCGATCGCGGCGTCCGGATCCTGCATCGGCAGCGTCGCC
>RGUL01000041.1 GCA_010027845.1 Gammaproteobacteria bacterium | reverse complement strand
CGCTTCACGATCACGCGGTCATGAAGCGGACGAATTTTCATTTTTCGCTCCTTGGCTGAAACTGAACAATAGGTTGGTGGTCTACGGGGCGAGTGTTAGCACTCTCCCCGAGTGGCTGCTAATGATAGTGACGGAATGTTTCTTTTCAAGGCACGCCGCGGGTATGCTGCCGGGCTTCCCGGGGGCACAGTCCCAACTCCATGATCGGCAAGAGGTTTGCGGTGCGTAAACTGCTCATTCTGTTCGCGGCGGCGTGCGCCTGGGCCGGCGTGTGGACGACCGCGACGGCCCAGGGACAGGGCGGCACCGGGGAGTTTCTCCCGCCGACCCAGGCCTTTCGGGTCGAGGCGTTCGCCGAAGCACCGGATCGGGTGCGGATCGAGTTCCTCGTCACCCCGGGCTACTACCTCTATCGGCAGCGCCTGAACTTCGCGACCACCGCGCCCGGCGTCACCCTCGGCACGCCGGCGATGCGCGACGGCGAGATCAAAGAAGACGAATTCTTTGGCAAGCAAGAGGTCTACCACGAGCCGCTGTCGGTCACGCTCGCGGTGACTCGACCGGGCGGCGCGGAGCCGGCCGCAGCGTTCGCTTTGCCACTCGTCGTCGGCCTGCAGGGTTGCGCCGACGCGGGTCTTTGCTACCCACCGGAAAAGCGAACCTTAAACGTGTCCCTGCCGGCGGGCACGGGCGCGAGCGGTGCAACCACCAAAGAATTCGTCTCGGAGCAAGATCGACTGGCGGCACTGATTCGCGATGGCGCACTGCCGTGGGTGCTCGCGACGTTCTTCGGACTCGGACTACTGCTCGCCTTCACCCCTTGCGTGCTGCCGATGGTGCCGATTCTCTCCGGCATCATCGCCGGTCACGGCGCGGCGATGACCACGCGTCGCGCCTTCGGGCTCTCGCTCACTTACGTGCTCGGCATGGCACTCATGAACACGCTCGCCGGTATCGCAGCCGCCGCTGCGGGCGCGCAAGTGCAAGCGGCCTTTCAAAAGCCTTGGATCATCGTCGCGTTCTCCGCGTTGTTCGTGCTGCTCGCGCTGTCGATGTTCGGCCTGTTTACCATCCAACTTCCGTCGGCGTTGCAAACGCGCTTGTCGGATGCGAGCAATCGGCAGCGTGCGGGCACGTATGGCGGGGTCGCGGTGATGGGCGCGCTCTCGGCACTAATCGTCTCGGCCTGCGTCGCTCCACCGTTGTTCGCCGCGCTCGCGGTGATCGGCCAGACCGGCGACATGGTGCGCGGCGGTAGCGCCTTGTTCGCAATGTCGATCGGCATGGGCATGCCGCTGCTCGCAGTCGGCACCTCCGCCGGAAAACTTTTGCCCCGCGCCGGCGCGTGGATGGACACGGTCAAAAAATTCTTCGGTGTCTTGATGCTGGGCGTGGCCGCTTGGATGCTCGCCCGCCTCACCGGCGATCGCATCGCTCTCGCGCTCTACGCCGTTCCCGCGGCGATGGCGGCATTTCTTTTATTACGCGAGGTGCGCAGTCGCGGCGCATTCGGCCTCGGCATGCGCGCCCTCGGCGTGCTCGCGGGTTTATGGGCGATCGCACTCGTCGCCGGCGCAGCACTCGGTGGTCACGATCCGCTGCGACCGATCCCGCAACTCGGCGGCACTGCGCGCGCTGCAGAATTCAAACGCATCAAGTCGCTCGCCGAACTCGACGCCGCGGTCGCGGCGGCAGCCGCGACGGGCAAGCCTGCGCTGCTCGATTTCTATGCCGACTGGTGCGTCAGCTGCAAAGAAATGGAACGTGACACCTTTCCCGACGCACGCGTGCGTGCCGCACTCGCGAACGCCGTGCTGCTGCAAGCCGACGTGACGGCGAACAACGCGGACGATCAAGCGCTGCTGCGGCGCTTCGGCATCTTCGGCCCGCCGACCATCGCGTTCTACGGCCCCGACGGTGTCGAGCGCCCGCGCTATCGCGTCGTCGGTTTCATGGCGGCGCCGGAATTCGCCGAGGTCGTCGCTCGCGCCACCGCTCGCTAAGCCACTACGACCGAGTCGCCATGTCCACCACACAACGTCTGCTCATCGTCACCTTGATCGGCGCCCTCGCCGGTAGCCTTGCCGCGTTCTGGTACGTCCGCCGCGCCCCGGCGCCAGTGGCCGCCACCCACTCCAGCGCAGCCGACGGCACGGGCACCGTCCAGCGCGCCAAGGAAATCCCCAACGACCTGCCGGACTTCACGCTCGCCACCCTCGAAGGCCCGCCGAAGGCGCTGTCGAGCTTCAAACAGCCGGTCTTGGTGGTGAACTTCTGGGCGACCTGGTGTGCGCCCTGCCGCCGCGAAATTCCGCTGTTACGGCAAATTCGCGCCGATAGAGGCCCGAGAGGACTCGAAGTTGTCGGTATCGCGGTCGATTTTCGCGAGGAAGTACAAAAATACGTGGCCAAGATAGGCCTCGATTACCCGCTATTGATCGGCGAGGAGGACGGACTCGCCGCCGCCGACAAATTCGGCGTCGAAGCGGTGTTTCCGTTCACTGCCTTCGCGGACGCCCAGCGCCGTATCGTCGCCCTCAAAGTTGGCGAACTTCACGCCGAAGAGGCGTCGTTCATCCTCGATCGTGTCGAGAAGTTGAACGCGGGTAGCCTGTCGATCGAGGCCGCCCGACAACAAATTCGGGATGAACTGACCCGTCTGGCAGCGGTCCGCGGTAAATGACACCGATTCGATAGCGATTTTGGGCCCGATCTGGCCGCGAATGGGGTACATTGCGCGCCCTTCTTGCACGATCTTCGGTCGGGGGCCCCACATGGACATTCGCAAGGTCAAGAAGCTCATCGAGCTGCTCGAAGAGTCCGGTATCGCCGAACTCGAGATCCGGGAAGGTGAAGAAACCGTCCGCATCAGTCGCATGCCGACTGGGCCGATCGCCACCCACGTGCCAACCTATGCGACGCCCGCGCCGCTCGCCGCTCCGCCGGTCGCTGCTGCCCCTGCGGCGGCGCCACCGACCGCAGCCGCGCCCAAGTCGAACGATCACGTCGTGCAGGCGCCGATGGTCGGCACCTTCTACTCCGCACCCGCGCCCGGCGCGAAAGCCTTCGTACAGATCGGCGACGAAGTGAAGGTCGGCCAGGTGCTGTGCATCATCGAAGCGATGAAGATGATGAACCAGATCGAGAGCGAACGCGCCGGACGCATCACCTCGGTGCTGGTGCAGAACGGCGACCCCGTGGAGTTCGGCCAACCGCTGTTCTCGATCGCCTGACATGCTCGACAAGGTCATCATCGCCAATCGCGGCGAGATCGCCCTGCGCGTCCTGCGCGCCTGCCGCGAGCTCGGCATCAAAACCGTCGCTGTGCACTCGACGGCCGACGCGAATCTTAAGCACGTGCTGCTAGCCGACGAATCGGTCTGCATTGGGCCACCGCTGTCGGCCAAAAGTTATCTGAACATGCCCTCAATCATCGCCGCCGCCGAACTCACGGATGCGGCCGCGATCCACCCGGGCTACGGCTTTCTCTCCGAGAACGCCGACTTCGCCGAGCGCGTCGAACAGAGCGGTTTCGTGTTCATCGGCCCGAAAGCCGAGACGATCCGCATGATGGGCGACAAAGTCTCGGCGATCCGCATCATGAAAGAAGCCGGCGTGCCTTGCGTGCCCGGCTCCGGTGCACCGCTCGGTCTCGACAACGACGAGAACCTGCGTATCGCCAAAGAAATCGGCTACCCCGTCATCATCAAAGCGTCAGGCGGCGGTGGCGGGCGCGGCATGCGCGTGGTGCACAACGCCGCGGCCTTGTTGCACTCGATCAACGTGACGCGCTCCGAGGCGCTCGCGGCATTCGGCAACGACCAGGTCTACATGGAAAAATTCCTGGAAAAGCCGCGTCACATCGAATTCCAGGTGCTCGCCGATCACCACGGCAACGTGATTCACTTGGGTGAGCGCGATTGCTCGATGCAGCGCCGCCATCAAAAAGTCATCGAAGAAGCGCCTGCGCCCGGCATCACGAGCGAGCAACGCGAGATGATGGGCGAGCGCGTGGTGGAGGCCTGTCGCAAAGTCGGCTATCGCAGCGCCGGCACGCTCGAATTTTTGTATCAAGACGGCGAGTTCTATTTCATTGAAATGAACACGCGCATCCAAGTCGAACATCCGGTCACAGAACTCATCACCGGCATCGATCTCGTCAAAGCGCAACTGATGATCGCCGCGGGCGAAAAACTGCCTTGGACACAGCGCGACGTCGTGTTGCGCGGTGCGGCACTCGAATGTCGCATCAACGCGGAAGATGCGAAGACCTTCATGCCGTCCCCGGGCCCGGTCAGGCTGTGGCATGCGCCGGGCGGGCCGGGCATTCGCGTCGACAGCCATCTCTACTCCGGCTACAGCGTGCCGCCCAACTACGATTCTTTGGTGGCCAAAATCATTTCGTACGGCGAAGATCGTGATACCGCGATCGCGCGCATGCGTAACGCGCTCGCCGAGATGGTGGTCGAGGGCATCCGCACCAACGCGGCGCTGCATCAGGAAATCCTTGCGCACGCTGCATTCCAACGCGGCGGTCTCGACATCCATTACCTCGAGCGGCGCCTCGGCCTGAAATAGGCCGGACCGCCGCGTGCGCCAAGTTTCGATCACGCTCGCTCTCGATGGCCTCGACGCCGACGCCGTCGAGGCCGCGTGTTTCGAGGCCGGTGCGCTCGCCCTCAGCTACACCGATCGACGCGACGATGCGATCCTCGAACCCGCCCCCGGCGAGTTCCGTCTGTGGCCGGCGACGCGCCTGCAAGCCTTGTTCGATGCCGAGCGGGTCGAGCCAGCATTTCTCGCCGCACTGGCTGCGCGGATCGGCTGCGACGTCGCTCGCCTCGAAATCGCGGCCGTCGCCGAGCGTGCCTGGGAGCGCGAGTGGCTGCGCGATTTCGTACCGCTGCGCTGCGGTGAAAATCTTTGGATCTGCCCGTCGCATCACACCGTCGATGCGCCGGGTGCGATCGTCGTGAAACTCGACCCCGGCCTAGCATTCGGTACCGGCACTCATCCGACCACGCATCTTTGTCTAGAACGTCTCGACGCCGCACCACCGCGCGACGGTCTCGTCGTCGACTACGGCTGCGGTTCCGGAATATTGGCGATCGCGGCACTCGCACTCGGCGCCGGCAGCGCGCTCGCGCACGACATCGATCCGCAAGCGCTAGTCGCGACGCGGGACAACGCCGCGCGTAACGACGTCGAATCGAAATTGGAAACTTTTGCCGAGGCCGAGGCGCTCGATGCGCGTGCTGCAGGTCGCGCCGATCTCGTGCTCGCCAATATTTTGTCGGGTCCGTTATGCGCGCTCGCACCACGCCTCGTGAGACTTTTGAAACCCGGCGGCGAACTCGTACTCGCAGGCTTGCTCGCCGAGCAGGAAGCCGAGGTGATCGCCGCATATGCGCCGTGGCTCACGCTGCAACGCAGCGCGGTACGCGACGGTTGGGTGGTGCTCGTCGGGCGCACTCCCGACCCCGCGCTGCTCGAGCGCAAACCGATGCGCGATCGTCGCCGCCCTCGCGGCGCACTCACCATCGTCGCGTTGCTCTCGCTCGCGCTCCTGCTGCAAATTGCCCATCGCGAACGCGCGGCGCTCGCGACCGCCCCTTTGATCGGCGCACCGGTCGCGCAATTTTATGCCGCGATCGGCCGACCCATCGAACCGTCTTGGGACGTGCGCGCTTATGCCGTGCGACAACTCGGCGCTGCCACCGACGAGCGCCCGGGGTTTTTCACCGTGCGTGCGAGTCTGCGCAACGCCGCGCCACGGGTGCAGCCCGCACCACTACTGCGACTGCGATTACTCGACCTCGAAGGGCACACCGTCGCGCAACGAGATCTTTTACCGAGCGAATACGCGAGCAACGACGCGCTGCTGCTCGCGCCGGGGCGACGCATCGAGGCGGAACTCTCCGCGCTCGACCCCGGACCGCGCGTGGTCGGATTCGAAGTCGATGCCTGCCTACCACGCGCCGATCGCGCGCCCGTTTGTTCGGCCGACGGCATCGCGAGTGGTGTGCGCGCACCATGAGCACGCCGCGATGAGCCCGGCCTTCCACATCGGCCCATGGCCGATCGCCGCGCCGGCGGTACTCGCTCCGATGGCAGGCGTGACCGATCGACCGTTTCGCATTCTCGCGCGCAGCCAGGGTGCTGCACTCGCCGCCTCGGAGATGATCACTTCCGACACGCGCTTGTGGAATTCACGCAAGTCTAGACAGCGCATGAACCACGAGGGCGAGCCCGAGCCGCGCGTCGTGCAATTGGCGGGTGCAGAGCCCGACGCGCTCGCCGAAGCGGCGCGTCGCAACGTCGATCTCGGTGCGCAGATCATCGACATCAACATGGGATGTCCGGCGAAAAAAGTTTGTAATCGTCTGTGCGGTTCGGCGCTGCTGCAAGATGAATCGCTGGTGGCGCGCATCCTCGATGCCGTGGTGCGCGCCGTCGGCGATCGCGTTCCGGTGACGCTCAAAACTCGCACCGGCTGGGATCGCGAACATCGCAATGGCGTCACCATCGCCCGCATCGCCGCGGCCAGTGGCATCGCCGCGCTCGTGATCCACGGCCGCACGCGTGCAGATTTTTATGAAGGCGAAGCCGAGTACGAGACGATCGCCGCGATCCGTGCCGCCGTACAAATTCCGGTGATCGCCAACGGCGACATCGTCGATGCCGCCAAGGCGCGCCAGGTGCTCGCGATCACCGGCACGGCGGGCGTGATGATCGGCCGCGCCGCCCACGGCGCGCCGTGGATCTTCCGCGAGGTCAACGAACTTTTGACCACCGGAGCCACACCGCCGCCGCTCTCTCGCGCAGCGCTGCGTGCTATAGTTCTCGAGCATTTGCAGGCCATCTACGCCTTTCACGGCGAAGAGTCCGGACTGCGAATCGCCCGCAAACATCTCGGCTGGTACGGCAGATTGTTGACGCACGCGCCCGACGCGCGCGCGCAATGCATGGCGCCCGACTCCACTGCCGCACAGTTCGCGGTGGCCGGGAGGCTGTTCGACGATTGGGTGGAGCGCGCCGATGCCGCACGACGAGACGCCGCACGACAAGTTGCCTGCTGAGCTGCCGCTGCGCGAGCACGTCGAGCGCGCCGTCACCGACTACCTCAACCATCTAGACGGTCACCACTCCGCGCCGCTCCACGATCTCGTGCTGCGCGAAATCGAAGAGCCGTTGTTTCGCGTCGTATTACGCCATACCAACGGCAATCAAAGCCGTGCCGCGGCGATCCTCGGCCTCAACCGTGCGACGCTGCGACGCAAGCTGCGCGAGCTCGGTCTCGGTCGCGACTGACGGCTGGCAAAGAATTCTTTTCCGATTGGTACATCCCATGCACGTTCCCATTCGTCGCGCTCTACTCTCGGTCTCCGACAAGACCGGCATCGTCGAACTCGCCCGAGATCTACAACGGCGCGGTATCGACCTACTCTCCACCGGTGGCACGGCCCGCCTGCTCGTCGAGCAGGGCATCGCCGTCACCGAAGTTTCGCAGCACACCGGTTTTCCCGAAATCATGGACGGCCGCGTCAAAACTTTGCATCCGCGCATCCACGGCGGCCTGCTCGGCCGACGTGGTATCGACGAGAGCGTGATGGCACTACACGACATCGTGCCGATCGATCTTTTGGTCGTGAACCTCTACCCGTTCGCACAGACCGTGGCCCGACCCGCGTGCACGTACGCCGAGGCGATCGAGAACATCGACATCGGTGGCCCGGCGATGGTGCGCGCCGCTTCGAAAAATCACGATGCGGTGACCGTGCTGGTCGATCCGAACGATTACCCGGCCGTGCTCGCGGCGCTGGACGCGAACGGCGGCACCGATTTCGATTTGCGGGCTCGTCTTGCCGCCAAAGCATTCGCCCACACCGCACGCTACGACACGATGGTCGCGAACTACCTGCAGGCGCGCCACCCCTCCGAGGGCTCGGAGTTTCCGCAAGCGCTGCCGTTGGTCTACGAAAAAATCCAAGATCTGCGCTACGGTGAAAATCCCCACCAACGCGCCGCCTTCTACCGCGATCCGACGCCGCGCGGCCCAGGCGTCGCGAGCGCGACGATCCTGCAAGGCAAAGAATTGTCCTACAACAACATCGCCGACGCCGACACCGCGATCGAATGCGTCCGGCAGTTCGATACGCCTGCCTGCGTGATCGTCAAACATGCGAACCCCTGCGGCGTCGCGACCGCCGCCACGTCGCGCGCGGCCTACGACGCTGCGTGGCGCACCGACCCCACCTCGGCGTTCGGCGGCATCATCGCCTTCAATCGGCCGCTCGACGGCGAAACAGCCGCCGCGATCGTCGCGCGACAATTCGTCGAGGTACTGATCGCACCGCGTTTCTCGGCAGAGGCGCGCGTGGCGCTCGCCACCAAACCGAACGTGCGAGTACTCGAGATCGGCGAACTCACGATCCACGCCGGCAGCGAGCTCGAATTCCGGACGGTCACCGGCGGTCTACTCGCGCAAACGCGCGATCTCGGATCGGTCGACCTGGCCGAATTGAGAGTCGTCACGCGACGCGTGCCGGACACCCGCGAGCTCGAAGATTTGCTGTTCGCCTGGCGCGTCTGCAAATACGTCAAATCGAATGCGATCGTTTACGCCCGCGACCTCGCCACCATCGGCATCGGCGCCGGACAAATGAGTCGCGTCTATTCAACGCGCGTCGCCGCGATGAAAGCGGCCGATGAAAAACTCGTCGTGCAAGGCACGGTGATGGCGTCGGATGCGTTTTTTCCGTTCCGCGACGGAATCGACGTCGCGGCGGAATATGGCGTTGCGGCGGTGATCCAACCCGGCGGCAGCATGCGCGACGCCGAAGTGATCGCCGCTGCGGACGAACACGGCATGGCGATGGTGTTCACCGGCATGCGCCACTTCCGTCACTGAGTTCGCGAGGTCTAGAAACGTGAAAGTTTTGATCGTGGGCGCTGGCGGCCGTGAACATGCCCTCGCTTGGAAGTGCGCGCAATCGCCACGCGTCACCGAAGTGCTGGTCGCACCGGGCAACGCCGGCACGGCGACCGAACCGCGCATGCGTAACGTCGCGGTCGCTGCCGACGACGTTGCGGGTTTGGTCGCACTCGCCGCTGCCGAACGTGTCGACCTCACCATCATCGGCCCCGAAGCGCCGCTCGTGCTCGGCGTCGTCGATGCCTTCGAGGCCGCCGGCCTGCGCTGCTTCGGACCGCGTCGCGCGCCCTCGCAGCTCGAGGGCTCCAAAGCCTTCACCAAAGAATTCCTGCGGCGTCACGGTATCCCGACCGCAGGCTATGCGACCTTCACGCGCGCCAATTTCGACCCCGACTGGGTGCGCCGACAACGTACGCCCATCGTCGTCAAGGCGAGCGGACTCGCCGCGGGCAAAGGTGTCGTGATCGCTGCGACCGCCGACGAGGCGATCGCGACCGCCCAAGATATGTTCGCGGGGCGTTTCGGCAGCGCCGGCGACGAAGTGGTGATCGAGGAATTTTTGCCGGGTGAAGAAGCGAGTTTCATCGTCATCGCCGACGGCGTACACGCTTTGCCGTTCGCCACCTCGCAAGATCACAAACGCGTCGGCGACGGCGACACCGGCCCGAACACCGGCGGCATGGGCGCCTATTCACCCGCGCCCGTGGTCACGCCCGCGATGCACGCGCGCATCATGCGCGAGGTGATCGAGCCGACGATCCGCGGGCTCGCCGCCGACGGGATGCCGTACACCGGTTTTCTCTACGCCGGCATCATGATCGCGCCCGACGGCACGCCGAACGTGCTGGAATTCAACTGCCGTTTCGGTGACCCGGAAACGCAACCGATCATGGCGCGACTACGCTCCGACCTAACCGTACTCTGCGAGGCGGCGCTCGACGGTCGCTTGAACGAAATCACCATGGACTGGGATCCGCGCGCGGCCCTCGGCGTGGTGATCGCCGCCGGCGGCTATCCCGACTCCTATGAAAAAGGCCTGCCGATCGAAGGCTTGCAAGATGCCGCGGCGCTGCCCGGCAAAATATTCCACGCCGGCACTGCGCTGCAGGCCGGCAAGGTAGTCACTAACGGTGGGCGCGTGTTGTGCGCCGTGGGCTTGGGCGAGAACGTGTCGGCGGCACAGCGCGCCGCCTACGCGCTCGTCGAGCGCATCTGCTACAAAGAAATCCGCTACCGGCGTGACATCGGTTACCGCGCGATCGCGCGCGAGACGCACTGATCTCGCGGCGACCGGCGGAATTGCGCGTCGCATCGACTCAGCGTTTCATCGCCTCGAAGAAGTCCGAATTCGTCTTCGTGTCCTTCATCTTGTCGAGCAGGAACTCGATCGCGGCGAGTTCGTCCATCGGATGCAGCAACTTGCGCAAGATCCACATCTTCGCGAGCTCACCCGGGTCGGTGATCAAATCTTCCTTGCGGGTGCCCGAGCGATTGATGTTGATCGCAGGGAACACGCGCTTCTCGGCGATGCGACGATCAAGATGGATTTCGCTGTTGCCCGTACCCTTGAACTCTTCGTAGATGACATCGTCCATTTTCGAACCGGTGTCGATCAGCGCGGTGGCGAGGATGGTCAGCGAACCACCTTCTTCGATGTTGCGCGCTGCGCCGAAGAAACGCTTCGGACGCTGTAACGCGTTCGCATCGACGCCACCCGTCAGCACTTTGCCGGAACTCGGTACGACGGTGTTGTAGGCGCGCGCCAGACGCGTGATCGAATCGAGCAAAATCACCACGTCTTTTTTGTGCTCGACGAGGCGCTTCGCCTTTTCGATCACCATTTCTGCGACCTGCACGTGACGTGCCGCCGGCTCGTCGAAGGTCGACGAAACGACTTCGCCTTTCACCGTGCGCTGCATCTCGGTCACTTCTTCCGGCCGCTCGTCGATGAGCAGCACGATCAGATAGACCTCGGGATGATTGGCCGTGATCGCGGTGGCGATATTTTGCAGCAGCATCGTCTTACCGGCCTTCGGCGGTGAGACGATCAGGCCACGCTGTCCCTTACCGATCGGCGCACAAAGATCGATCGCACGGGCGGTCAAATCTTCGGTCGAACCGTTACCGCGCTCGAGCTTCAGACGCTTGGTCGGATGCAGCGGCGTCAGGTTCTCGAACAATAGTTTGCTGCGCGCGTTGTCAGGCGAATCGAAATTGATTTCGCCGACTTTGAGCAAGGCGAAATATCGTTCGCCATCTTTCGGTGGGCGAATGAGACCCGAGATGCTGTCGCCGGTGCGTAAGTTGAATCGACGCACCTGCGCGGGGCTGATGTAGATGTCGTCGGGGCCGGCGAGGTACGAACCGTCGGCCGAGCGCAGGAAACCGAAGCCGTCCTGCAAAATTTCCAGCACGCCCTCGCCGTAGATCGGTTCGCCCTGTCGCGCATGCGCCTTCAGCAAGCTGAAGATGATGTCCTGCTTGCGCGAGCGGGCCATGTTCTCGACGCCGTATTTGGCGGCGAGATCGACCAATTTATTGATCGGCATCGCCTTCAAGGTCGTCAAGTTCATCGACTTGCGCGACGCGGCGAGCTCCTCGGGGCTGATGATTTCGGCGTCTTCGCCGGTTTCGATGAACGGAGCGTGATCGACCGGCTCGTCGTGCATCGGGCCGCCGACGTTGCCGTGACGACCGCCACCGCCACCGCCGCCACTGCGGTTCGGGTCACGATTACCGTACCGCGGACCCTTTTGGCGATTGCGGCCCGGATTGCCCAAGTAACCGCCTCTCACAGGTTGGCGTCCAAAAATGCGGCCAACTGCGAGCGCGATACCGCACCCACTTTCTGGGCTTCGATCGTGCCGTTCTTGAACAGGATCAAGGTCGGAATACCGCGGATGCCGTACTTCGGCGGCGTCTGCGGATTGCGATCGATGTCCAGTTTCGCAATTCGAAGTTTGTCGGCGTATTCGCCGGCGATTTGATCGAGGATCGGCGCGATCATTTTGCAGGGACCGCACCATTCAGCCCAAAAATCGAGCAGGACGGGCTTGTCGGACTTGAGCACGTCGTCGGTGAAGGTCGCATCGGTGGTGTGGATGATGTGAGGGTTGCTCACGCGGTTAAGCCTCCGGCTGGAGAGGGGAGTTTTCCGGCCCGCGGCTGAACGCCGTGTGTCATGGGGGGCCGTCAAACGGTTACACTAGAAGGCTGGAAGGTTTGGTATGCCTCTGGGCAGATCGTTCGGGCAGAACGCCCGTGTCGGATGCTTTTTTATCCTGTCCGCAGGCCTTTTGCAAGCCCGGGACGCCGAGCAGGTTACGATGGTCATCGATGTCTGACGCACACTTGTCCGATTTAACGTTCTCCGCCCTAGGGCTCGTCGAGCCACTCATGCGGGGCATCGACGAGGCCGGTTTCACCCGCTGCACGCCGATTCAGGCCCAAACCCTGCCCCACGCCCTGACCGGGCGCGACGTGGCCGGCCAGGCCCAAACCGGCACCGGCAAAACTGCTGCCTTTTTGGTGGCGCTGTTTCAAAATCTGTTGGCACACCCCGCGCCGCCGACCCGCGGCGCGACCGCAATCCGCGCCCTCGTGATCGCGCCGACCCGCGAACTCGCAGTGCAAATCCACCACGATGCGATGCTGCTCGGTCGCAACACGGGCCTGCGCATCGCCGTCGTATTCGGCGGCGTCGACTACGAAAAACAGCGGCGCGATCTCGAAGGTGGTGTCGACGTGTTGATCGGCACGCCCGGCCGCATCATCGACTACTACAAGCAACACGTATTCGAGTTACGCGAGACGCAAGCGGTCGTGCTCGACGAGGCGGATCGAATGTTCGATCTCGGCTTCATCGCTGACATTCGCTACATGCTGCGGCGCTTGCCGCCACCCGATCGACGGCAATCAATGTTGTTTTCGGCGACGCTCTCGCAACGCGTGTTGGAACTTGCTTACGAACACATGAACGAGCCGGTGCTGGTGCGCATCGAGCCGGAAAAAATCACCGCCGATCGCGTTCGCCAAACCATTTACTACCCGGCGATGGAAGAAAAAATTCCGTTGCTGGTCGGTTTGATGCGGCGCATGGATCCGCACCGCACCATGGTGTTCGTCAACACCAAACGCATGGCCGAACGTCTCGAAGACGTGCTGCGTGCGAACGGTATCGACGCCCAAGCTTTGTCGGGCGACGTTCCACAAAAGAAACGCTTACGATTTTTGCAGGACTTCCACGACGGCAAACTCGCGGTGTTGATCGCCACCGACGTCGCCTCGCGCGGCTTGCACATTCCGGAAGTGAGTCACGTCTTCAATTTCGATCTGCCACAAGATTGTGCCGATTACGTGCATCGCATCGGTCGCACCGCGCGCGCGGGCGCCGAAGGTGACGCGATCAGTTTCGCCTGCGAGGAATACGCGGTCGCCCTGCCCGACATCGAAAAATTCATCGGTCGAAAAATTCCCTACGAGCCCATCGGTGCCGACTTGCTGCCCGAGCTCACCTGGCCACCGCGGCGACCGCAAGAGTCGCGTGGCGGACCGGGACGGCGCGGCGGCGGCGACCGTCGTGGTGGTGGCGAGCGGCGCAGCGGTGGTGGTGGCGGGCGCCGCGGCGGTCCGCGGCGCTGAGCGAACTCAAAGTAAATCGATCACCGCATCGATCGCTTGAAATTCTTCGTGGGTGTGCGGCTCGCGCGAGCTGTCGGGGCGGCGCACGCCGAACACTTGACCGATACCGGCCGCGATCGCCGCGTGCAGTACCGCACGACTGTCATCGACGAACAGACTACGCGCGGGATCGAAGCCCACCCGCGCCTGAACCGCACGCCAAAAATTCGGATTTTCCTTCGGCGCGCCGAACTCGTGTGACGTGTAGGCGGCATCCAAAAAATCCAGCACGCCGGTGCGGCCGTGCTTGATCTCGAGGATCACCGGATGCGAGTTGGTCAACAACACGAGTTTTTTACCGCGCTCGCGCAAAGTTTCGAGAAATCGCCGGGCGCCCGGCAACCAAGCGACCCGATGCGCCTCGGCGCGGTGCACCGCCGCTACGTCGATGGCAAGCTCGCGACTCCAAAAGTCGATGCTGTACCACTCGAGCTTGCCCGCCCAATGATGAAATTTCGGTGCGAGCGCCGTCTGCGCCTCGGCGAGCGACAAGCCGTTTTGTTCGGCAAAAATTTCTGGCACCCGACCGAGCCATATGAAACTGTCGTAGGCGAGATCGAGCAGCGTGCCGTCCAGATCGAGCAGCACCGTGTCGATCGAATCCCATTGCGGTCGGTTCATGACGGCTATGATAACGACCGATGAACGCGTCCGTCGTCGCCGATCTGCATTTGCACAGCCATCACTCCGACGGGGTACTCGCACCCGACGATCTCATCAAACTCGCAGCCGCTCGCGGCGTGACGCTCGCGGCACTCACCGATCATGACACCACGGCGGGTCTCGACACGGCCGCGGCCGCCGCGCAGCGCTGCGGGATCGGTTTCGTACGGGGCGTCGAGATGTCGACCGGTTGGAACGGCCAATCGGTGCACGTGATCGCGCTCGGCGTGCCGGAGGCTCGCGCTGCGCGCGCGTCGCTCGAAGCGCATTTAGCAGCCGTGCGCTCGCGGCGTGCGGAGCGCTTGCAAGAGATCGGCGCGCGCTTGCAACGCAAAACACGTCTGCCGGGTGTCGAACTCGCCGCCGCGGTCTGCGGCGCGCACGACGTGCCGACCCGCATGCATCTCGCACGCGCCTTGGTTGAACATGGTCATGCGCGCGACGTCGGCGATGCATTCGATCGCTGGCTCGGTCACAAAGCGCCGGGTCACGTACCCGAAACTTGGCACGATCTCGCCACCACGTTAGTCGCGCTACGCAGCTGCGGCGCGACCGCGGTACTCGCACATCCACACCGTTATCGCCTCTCCTCTGGAGCACTGCGCCGCTTGCTCGGCGAATTCCGCGAGCACGGCGGCGCGGCAATGGAAGTGAGCGTCGGCGGCATGTCGCAAAACGATCTCGACCGCTTGGCGACACTCGCACGTAACGGCGGTTTTCTGGCCTCGACTGCCTCGGATTTCCACGATCCGGCGCTGCCGTGGAATCTACCGGGGCGCTTCGCTAAGCTACCGGCCGGTTTGGAATCGGTCGCGGCGCACTTCTGATGTCGGATCCGAAAGACGAAGAACTGCTCCGCAAGCTCGAGAAGCTGCGACGACTACGCATCGAGCACCGCGACCTCGACGAAGTGATCGCTCGGCTCTCACTCGACATCCACGTCGACGAAATCCAAATCAAGCGCCTCAAAAAGCGCAAACTGATGCTCAAGGATCAAATCGAACGCTACGGCAGCGGCTTGATTCCCGACTTAAACGCCTGAGGCGAGAACGAACATGAACGAAACGTTGTCACTCACGGAGATCGTCGGCGAACTCGCAAGTCGGGACGGCTTGAGCGAAGTGCTCGGTATTTTGATCGCCGCCGCACTCGCGGTCGCTGCGGGTCGCTACGCAGGCCCGGTGTTCGGTCGCAGAATTCCGGCCGGCGCTCGCTCGCCCGACGACTGGCGCGCGCAACTCGGCAGCCTCGCGGCGATCATCACACCCTACGTCTTTTCTTTGTTAACCATCGGCCTGGTCTTCGGGCTCGCCACCCGATTGGGAATCTCGACGACGATTCTGGCGATCGCGTTCCAATTGGTCATTTTGCTGGTCGCCGTACGACTCGGTGTCTTCGCGCTCGGCTTACTACTCGGTGGCACCGGCTGGATTCGTCGTTGGGAGGCGCGAATCACCTTGGTATTGTGGCTCGCGCTCGGCTTCGAACTGCTCGGTTGGTTCGGTTACATCGAAGGCACGCTGGACTCGATCGATCTCTTGCCCGGCAAGGCGACGTTCAGCCTTTGGTCACTGTTGAAGAGCATCGTCGTAGTCACTGGCTTCGTCATCGTCACGAGTCTCGTGGCGCGCGCCGTCGAGCGCCGCATCATGGCGTTCGAGGATCTCGCGCCCTCGACTCGCATCGGCATTTCTAAAGTCACCTACTTCTTGCTCGTCAGCCTCGGTATTTTGCTCGGCATCAACGCCGCGGGTGTCGACCTGACCGCCTTGACCGTGCTCACCGGTGCGATCGGCCTCGGCCTGGGGTTTGGTTTGCAGGCGATCGCCAGCAACTTCGTCTCGGGCTTCGTATTGCTGCTCGACCGCTCGATTAAACCGGGCGACGTGATCAGCTTCACGCAACACACCGGCACGAGCACCGACAATTTCGGCTGGGTGCAGGAACTGCGCGGTCGTTATGTCGTCGTGCGCGATCGCGACGGCGTCGAGACGCTGGTACCGAATCAAAACCTCATCACCAACTCGGTGATCAACTGGAGCTATTCCGATCAGCGCGTGCGGCTGCGGCTACCGGTGATGATCAGCTATCAGGACGATCCGGAACTCGCACTGCGCTTACTCGCCGAGGCGACCAGCGATCATCCGCGCATCCTCAAAGATCCGCCCGCCGCGCCGCGCCTGATGTCGTTCGAAGATTACGGCATGCGGCTTGAAGTCCGTTTTTGGATTCGCGACCCCATGAACGGCGTCAACAACGTGCGTTCCGACGTGAACCGACGCATCTTCCAACTGTTCCGCGAGCACGGCATCACCATCCCGGTCGCGCAACGTGAAGTGCGGATCGTCGATCCGGGCGCGATGTTGACGCGCAGCGCACCACGGGCCGACGACGATGCCGATACACGCGGGTAAAGTCGTCATTCCCGATGCCGATCTCTCGGTGAGCTTCGTGCGCGCTGGCGGCCCCGGCGGTCAAAACGTCAACAAAGTTTCGTCTGCCGTACAACTGCGTTTCGATCTTGCCGGCACGCAGACGCTGCAACCGGCAGTCAAAGATCGCTTGCGGGCGCTCGTCGGCCATCGACTCACCGACGAAGGTGACGTGCTCATCATCGCGCGCAACCATCGCAGCCAAGAACAAAACCGACGCGAGGCCGAAGAGCGACTCGCCGATTTCGTACGGCGAGCACTCGTCGAACCACGTATTCGACGCCCGACGCGACCGACACGCGCTTCGAAAATGCGTCGCCTCGAAGGCAAGTCGCGACGGAGCGACGTGAAGCGCCGACGCGGCAGCGTACGCGACGATTGACCGCCGTCAGGCGTGGGTGACTTGCAGGATGCTGTGCCGGATCTGCTCCGACAGCACAAATTCCGCATCGGCCGCGACTCGCTCGAGCACCTCGTCGTAGACCAGATGGCCGCGCTCGTCGGCGTGCACCACCGAACGGCGCAGCAGCAGCGCGATGAAGTTGTCGAACATTGCGCGATCGGAAAATTCGGGTGAATTAAAGCCGTAGAGCATGGTGATGCGCTGTGCCATCAACTGACAGCGCTCGGCGAGCGCGCGCGCGCTCAAGGTTCCGCTGCCTGCCTGCATCAAGGCGGAAATCGCAAGATAATAACGCTCGATCGTCTGCACCGTCGCTTGCGCAAGTAGCGACAACTGCAACGCACGCGGTGAGCTCGAGGCCGGACGGCGCCAAGCATCGAACCCCTCGACCCGCTCGAGTACGCCGAGTCGGCCGAGTGCTGCGAGGTTCGCCTCGACGATCGCCGCCAACTCTGCTTCGCTCCACTTCAAAAATAGTTCTGCTGCGATGTAAGGATAGACGCGCCAGGCGAGTCGCTGAATGTCCGCGGTCGGCACAGTCGCGTTGCCGATGAAGGCGCAAGCAATCAAAGACGGCAAGGCGAATAAGTGCAGAACGTTGTTGCGGTAATAGGTCATGAGCACCGCTTCGTCGTCGGCGATCCGCACGAGATCACCGAGCTTGTGTGCTTGGCGCTGCAATACACCCATCGATTCACCGTGCGCGATCACCGCTGCACCGTCGCGCGCCGCAATGGTGACGCGTGGGTCGTACGGCGCTTCGCGCAACAAAGCGAGATAGAGATCGATCTGCCGCGCCAGATCGTCGGCGGGCATCGCCTGCCGGGGCATCGCGAGCAAGGTGATCGCCAACAAATTGATCGGGGTCACCGCCGCCGCCGCATTCACACGCTGCATGATTTGCTGCGCCAAATCGTCGACGACCGGTGATAGCCAACCGGCACGCGCTTCGTCCTCGGGACGGCGCGTCTTCCAATCGGGCACGTGCGCCGAGAGCAGCGTATCGATCTCGATCGGCGAACCGATGTTGACGTGCACGCGACCAAATTTCTCGCGCAGCACGCGTAGTGCGCGCAGCAGATCACCGAGACTTTCTTTGCGTTTCGCGAGGCCCGATAACTCGGCGACGTAGGTGTTAGCTTCGACGATCCGTTCGTAGCCGAAGTAGACGGGCAAGAACACGACCGGCCGCTTCGGGTCGCGCAGATAGCTACGCACCGTCATCGCCAACATGCCGGTCTTCGGTTGCAAGAGACGCCCCGTGCGCGAGCGTCCACCCTCGATGAAATATTCGATCGAATGGCCGCGGCCCATGATCGCGCCGAGATATTTCATCAATACGACGGCATACAAAGCATTGCCGGCAAAACTTCGGCGGATGAAGAACGCCCCGCCCTTGCGCAGCAAGCGACCGACGACCGGCATGTTGAGGTTGATACCGGCGGCGATGTGCGGAATCGCATAGCCCTGCGTATAGATCGCGTACGACAGCAGCAGGTAATCCATGTGGCTGCGGTGACAGGGCACGAACACGATTTCGTGCTGCTGCGACATTTCGCGCAAGGTTTCGACGTGCCCGAATTCGACACCGTCGTAGAGTCGATTCCATAGCCAGCGCAGGAAACGCTCCATGAAGGTGACGAACGGGTGCGAATAGTTGGCGGCGATCTCCTCGCCGTAGCGACGCGCGAGCAGCAAAGCCTTACGGCGTGATCTTTGATGCTCGCGTCGCTCGGCAGCGACGGCCGCCCGTACGGCGCGCGTGCGTAGCACGTCCATCACGATCGTGCGACGATGAGAAAGATCGGGGCCGATGCGTGCGGCACGCTGTCGACGGAAGGTCGAGCGTTGCAAACGCACGATCCGCGCCGCGAGCACATTTGCGCCCGCACCGGGCGACCCCAACAAGTCGAGCAAACCGCGTAAGCTCTGCGGCTCGCCGACCTCCAGCATCACGAAGCGCCCGTTGAAGAGCACCTGGAAAAATTTGCGCAGCGGCCCACCGAGTCGCCAACTCTCGGCCAACAACAAGCGCAGCCACGAGCCTTCTTTTTGTGGTGCGCGACCCCAATACACCGCGACCGGCACCAGCCGCACGTCGAAGGTCGGGTCCGACTGCACCGCCTCGATTAAGCGCAGCATCTCGGGCGGTGCGCGCCGCTCGATACGCGGGTCGAACCAACCGCGAGTGTGCAACAGCGGTAACGACGCTGCGACGGTCGTACGTCCGCGGCCGAGCAGTCGGCCGTGCGGAGTCGGCACCTCGTGGCGTGCGCACTCGTTAGCGAGCACGGCGACGTCGGCCGCACTGCGCCGTTCGAGTACGTAACAAACCGGCGCGGCTTGCCGAGTTCCGATCGCCGCGAACGCCGAATCGGGACGCACTTCGGACCGCACCCATTTCGCGAGCAAACGATCGAGTGGACGCATGCTCAACTCAGGGAACCGAGCAGTTCGGCCAACCAACGCTGCAACTGCGGCGTGCTGGCATGCAAACGATGATCGTCGTCGACGACGTGCAGCGTCGCACGACGTTCGGCCGCGAAACGCAGCGCGTGATCGCAAGGCACGATTTCGTCACGCCAGCCGTGCACGATCACGGTCGGACAGACGTCGATCGCCGGCAAACGGGGTAGCGGTGGCAGTAACGGCTCTAGCCCGACGGCCGGTGCCATCAAAAATAATGCGCGTGCTGCGAGGCGTTCGGCCGCAGCGAGCGACAACCACGCGCCGAGACTCGAACCGACCAACACCGGCGCGCTGGCACTCGCGCGTCCGACACTCAAAAGTTTTTCGAGACGACGATCGACCTCGTCGATACCGCGATAGTCGACCGATTCGACGCTGCAACCGGCGGCACGCGCGATGTCCGCGAGCGCCAGAATCTTGCGGCCCCACGGTTCGGAATCTTTGCCGTGCGAAAAAATCACGTGCTGCGTCACGGGCTACCACCCGGCGCAGCGGTCCACGTCGCGCCACTCGGTACGGCGTTGCGTACCCGAGCGGCATCGGCCAGCACCGTTTCGAGCGTGCTTGCGCCACCAGCGATGGGCACCGGCACACCGTGCGGATCGCGGCCGAGTCGCTGCACGGCATCCCAATCGATTTGCTGGTTTCGCTCCTGCAATTTTTTCTCGAGCTCGCGCGCGAAGGTGCGCGACAACAGTTTGCGCGTCGCCTTATTCCAATCCCGCGGGTCGTCTTCGAGTACGTCGAACGCTTGCAAGTGCAGCGCATCACCGCGCCAACCGAAGACGAAAGGTTGGTTGACCACCGTGACTTTTTCACCGGGTTTGACGAGCTCGTAGAGCAGCTCGACGTCCTCGGGAAATAGACGGATACAACCATGACTCGAACGCAGGCCGACTCCCGCCGGCTTGTTGGTACCGTGGATCAAATATCCCGCCCAACCGAGATACATCGCGCGATTACCGAGGGGATTATCGGGCCCGGCGGCTACCACCGCAGGCAGGATCTCACCGTCTTTGGCGTGTTCGGCGCGCACACCCGGGCCCGGACGCCAGATCGGATCTTTGGCCTTACGCAAAACTTTGGTGGTGCCTTCGGGGGTTGCGAAACCGACGCGACCGATGCCGATCGGAAAGGTGTAGATGACCTGCGGCTCGTTCGCCTTGCGCGCCGGAAAATAAAACAGACGCATCGCGGCGATGTTGATGACGATGCCCTCGCGGGGCGCGTGCGGCAAAATGAAGGCCGTCGGCAAAATAATGCGTCGCCCCTCACCCGGCAACCACGGATCGACGCCGGGGTTGGCACGCGCCAATTCTTCGTAACCGACGTTGAAGCGTCGCGCGAGATCGACGAACGTGTCCTCGTGCGTGGCAATGGTCGTTTGCACACGACCGATCAAATCGCCTTGCGCAGGGTCGTAGACGACCCGGTGCAAACTTTGCCCGACGGGGTCTGGTGCCGGCGCGGGCGCAGGCGCAGGCGGCGGCGCCTCGACGGTTTTCACGGTCGTGCAGGCGGCGAGCCCTCCGGCCATGAGCGTCCAAACCGCCAGCGCGCGCAGCGCCGCCAAAGCGCCGACGGGACGCCGTTCGGGCCCGGTCCGCAGAATCATCGACATGTCGACAAGATTACAGCAGCAGCGGACGATTGGGCTGCTCGTCACGATCACCGGCGGCGGCCGGAAAATGCTGGGCCAACAACCCGCCGACGCCGGCGATCGCCGCCAAAGATCCTTCGCGAAAACGACCGTCGCGAAACTCGACTTCGACCGCGCGACACACGGCTGCCCATTCCGCCGCCGACACCCGCGCGGCAATGCCACGATCGGCGACGATTTCGACCCGCCGCTCGGCGAACAGCACGTAGATCAACACACCGTTGTTGTGCTCGGTATCCCAAACCCGGAGTTGCCCGAATTGCTCGATCGCCCGCTCACGCGCGGACATTCCGCCGCGCAAGTGCGCGAAATCGAGCGCGGTCTCGACTACGAATCGCAACTCTCCGGCATGCAGACGCTCGACCTCGGTGATCGCCGCCTCGATGTCGCGCAACACGTGGGGTGGAAAACGACGACGCGCAGCGATCGGCGTGGTTAACAAATTTTGTAGCCATCGACGCCACATGATTCACCACCG
>RGUL01000005.1 GCA_010027845.1 Gammaproteobacteria bacterium | reverse complement strand
GTCGACATGGACGCGTTCTACGCGTCCGTAGAACAACACGATCGACCGGAGCTCGCCGGTCTGCCGCTGATCGTCGGTGGTACAAGTGGCCGGGGCGTCGTCGCAGCCGCGAGTTATGAAGTGCGCAAATTCGGCGTGCGTTCCGCCATGCCGATTCGCCGCGCGCTCGAACTTTGTCCGCACGCCGTGTGCGTGCGGCCGCGGATGGCGCGTTATGCCGAAGTCTCGGCGCAAATCTTTGCGATCTTCCACGAGTACACGCCGTTGGTGCAGGGCCTGTCGCTCGACGAGGCCTATCTCGACGTCACCGCAAGTCGTACGCTCAAAGGTGACGCCGTCGATATCGCGCGCGACATCAAAGAACAGATTCGCGCGCGCACCGGACTCGGCGCGTCGGTCGGTGTCGCACCGAACAAGTTGGTCGCCAAAATCGCCTCTGATCTCGATAAGCCGGACGGCCTCACCGTCGTGACTGCCGATCGCATCCACGCGGTGCTTGATCCTTTACCGGTCAAGCGCATTCCGGGTCTCGGGCGCAAAAAAGGCGATGCGGTCGCGGCCGCCGGGTTCACGACCATCGGCGCGCTGCGCCGCGGGACGGAGCGTAGCTTGCGGCCAGTGTTCGGTGACGATTGGCAAAACTGGCAACGTCGCGCGGCAGGCATCGACGATCGTCCGGTGGTGCCGGAGCACGACGACAAGTCAATGAGCGCCGAGCATACGTTCGCCGACGACCGCACGGATGCCGGCCTGCTTGCTGCCGAGATTGCACGCCTCGGCGATAAGGTAGCGGCGCGATTGCGTGCCAAAGGCCTTGATGCCGGCTGCGTGACCATCAAAATTCGACGGCACGACTTCCGCACGTTCACGCGCCAAACGAAACTGACACCGCCGACCCGCGAGAGTCGCGTACTCGTCGAGGGTGCACAACGATTATTGACGACCTGGCTGCGCGCGAATCCGCGCGCGAAGTTGCGACTGCTCGGCGTCGGCGCATCGGATCTTGTCGAGACCGTGCAAGAAGATCTATTCGCTGCTGCGAGCAGCGTTGCCAATCAAAAATTGGACGCAACCGTCGATGCGATCAAGAAAAAATTCGGTGCCAGTGCCCTCGCGCGTGCGAACGTCATCGGCGCAGAACGCGCCGCAGCAGCAACCACGTCAACCCCGCCGCCACCCCGAGGAGATGCGCGGCGTAAATGACCGGCATTTCGCCGAGCGCCCCGCCCGGCCACGGCAAAGCACCGAACTGCAACTCGTAGCCGAGTTTCAAAACACCGAGTGTTGCGATCAACCACGCATAGCGCTCGCGGCGCAAAAGATCGTCGAGGATGCCCGCGGCCATCGCCGCGTGCAGGACACCCGAAGCACCGACGTACCAAACCACATCGGTTGCGAGCAGCAGACCAACGTCGATTACCATGATCGACCACGCAATCAATGTCATCCAGCCGACCAAAGAAAAGCGGCGCCGATAAAGCCCGAACACGAGCACGGCGCCGAGCACGTTCAGCGCTGCGTGCTCGAAAGACAAGTGAGTGAAATGACCGGTGACGAGACGCCAGTATTCACCCGTGACGAGTGCATCACTGCGCCATGCGAATGCGCTGCCATCGATTGCCGTGCCGTCGATCACGACAATATGTAAGCAGCGCGCACGCGCGCCGTTTGCGGCAGGGCGACAGCGGCGACGCCCACGATCGGTAACGACAACGACTGCACGCAGAAATCCCCGACGTCGTCGGCGCACACATCGAAATCGCGCGCGCCACCGGCGAAGCCGGTGCCTAGTGCCTTCAACAAAGATTCCTTACGCGTCCAGAAGCGCACGAACAATTCATCGCGGGCGACCCTCGATTCGTCGGCAGCACGTTGCAAGGCTGCTTGCTCTCGGTCGGTGAATACCCGACGGGCCAAGCGCAGTGGATCATCGATGCGGCGCGGTGCTTCGTAATCGACGCCGACTGTCGATGTCGCAGCAATCGCGATCAGCAGTGCGGCGCCCGAATGACTGAGGTTGAATTGTGGTGCAGCGGGATTGCGCAGCACGGGCTTGCCGTGCGTATCGACGTCGATTGTTAATTGGTCGGTCGCGACGTTCGCATATTTTGCGAGCAGGGTGCGCAGCCACGTGCGCGTCGTGATGTAGCGCGAGCGCGCGTCGGCATCAGCGATCGCCGTGGCCCGTAGGCGTTCGGCTGCGTCGAGCACCGGCTCACCGTCGACAAATTGCGCGGCGCGCTCGAGCGTCGCCAACCAAAGATCAACCTCGCCGAGCGCCAACGGGCGGGCATCGCCGATGCTCGCGGCCCGCCATGGAGGAATCTCGATGCAAGTCGGCGCCGACACGATGCGGCGCAATATGCCCCTCGGCCTCGAGGCATGCAATACTTCGGCTATGTCATCGATCCTCGATGCGCTGAAGAAATCGGAGAGTGCGCGACTGCGCAACGATCATCCGGCGATGTTCGATGCGCCGCGGGAGCGAGTCCGAACGACGCGCGTCTGGATTCCGGCGTTAATCGTCTTGCTGCTCGTGAATCTCATCGTCGTAGCGTTCGCGTTGTTGCGCACGACGCCAGCACCCGTCGCAGCCGAACGCTCGATCGCGGCGGCGGAGGTCGATGGTGACGACGAAGACCCCAACGTAGCGCCGACGGCTGCGAGTCGTCGCGCGCTACCGCCGCGGGCGGCAGCGAAGTCACCGGCGGCGGGCGCAGTTTCGGTCGCGCGCGCGACGACGAACGACGAGGTGGCCGTCGCGAGCGTGCCGACCATCAGTCGTGACGATTTGCTCGCCTCCGGACTATCGGTGCCCGAGGTGAATTTGGGATTGCACGTCTACGATCCCAATCCGGCCGCACGCTTCGTATTTTTGAACGGTCAAAAACTCGGTGAGGGTGGCGTATCACGGGAAGGCCTGCGCGTCACGGCTATCAGCGCGCGCGCCACCGTGTTGGAGTATCGCGGTTCGCGATTCACCGTCGGCACCGAACTACCTTAAGCATCATGACAACCGCCGTCGCGCCCACGCTCGTCACCCTAGATGGTCTGCAACTCGCCGACGTGCTGCGTGCGGGCATCTATCGCCTATTCGAGAAGACCGACCACATCAACAAGATCAACGTCTTCCCGGTGCCCGACGGCGATACCGGTACGAACATGTCGATGACGCTGTCAGCGGTGCTCGCCGCGCTCGATCGTGAGCCGATCGCTCACGCCGGAAAATTGCTGTTGCGTGCGGCCGACGCGGCGCTCGACGGCGCGCGCGGTAATTCGGGCGCCATCCTCGCGCAATTTTTGCTCGGGCTCGGTGACAGCGCGGGGCACCTTGCGAAAATCGACGTTCGCAGTTTCGTCGCTAGCATCGCGACCGGTGCGGCTTATGCGCGCGACGCCTTGTCAAAACCGCGCGAAGGCACGCTGCTCACCGTGCTGCGCGAGTTCGCGCAATCCAGCGCGGAACTCGGCGACGGTGTCGGCGATTTCGCGCGACTGTTTCGCGATTCTTTGGTCGGCGTACGGGCGGCGCTCGATAGAACGCGCACGCAACTCGAGGAATTACGGACGGCGAACGTCGTCGATGCAGGCGCGCTAGGCTTCGTCGAAGTATTGGAGGGCATGGGCCGATTTTTGGAGACCGGCCAAATGTCGCGGGTCAGCGCACCGGTGCACGTCGGCGAAGAAGTGATGGTGCAGGCGACCGTCGGCGCCGCTCAGGATTTTCGTTTCTGCACCGAATGCCTCGTGACTGCGCTAGACGGTGCCGATATCGACCTGCGGCATTTGCGCGAGCGACTCGGTCCAATCGGCGCGAGTCTGGTGGTCAGCGGCAGCAAACGTAAGGCGAAAGTGCACGTACACGTCGACGATCCGGAGCAAATCTTCCGGCTCGCCGGCGAGTTCGGCGTCGTCGGTGCGCAGAAAGCCGACGATATGCGATTGCAACAACGCAGTTCACACCATGCAGTCAAACAACGGATCGCCGTCGCCACTGATTCGGGTGCTGATATCCCCGACGAATTCATCGAGCGCTACGGCATTCACATGGTGTCCGCACGCATTCATTTCGGCACGCATTCGCATCTCGACAAAGTCAGCATGACACCGGCCGAGTTCTATCGTGAACTCGCCCGTAACCCCGAACACCCGAAAACCTCACAACCGCCACCCGGCGATTTCCGTCGGACTTTCGAATTTTTGGCCTCGCATTACGAAGCTGTCGTTTCGGTGAACCTGACCTCACGTCACAGCGGCACATTCAACGCGGCACGCACTGCAGCACAGCGGGTATCGGCCGAAGGACGGCCGGTGCGCGTGGTCGACAGTTTGAACGCATCGACCGGCGAAGGCTTGGTGGCGGTCGCCGCGGCAGAGGCGGCAGCAGCGGGCGGTGATCTCGATGCGGTCGAACGCGCGGCCCACGATGCGGTGCTGCGCACTCAAACTTTTGCACTGCTCAAGACCGTGGACTTTGCAGTGCGCGGCGGACGCGTGCCGGCGATCGTCGGCAAGATCGCAAAAATTTTACGGTTGAACGTGATCTTGTGCACCGATCCCAGTGGACGCGTGGCCGCCGGTGGTGGCTTGCTCGGCGCGCGTTCCCTGCGTGAACGCTTTGCGCGGTTCGTCGTGCGTAGAGTGTCCTTCGATCGACGTACGGAACGATTGCGCATCTTCGTCGGGCACGGCGACCTACCGGCAGCCGGCGCGGCGTTACTCGAAGATCTACGTCACCGCTTCGGTGACGAGGCGATCGAATTCGCTGCACTCACCGATATGGGCCCGGCGGTCGGCGTGCACGGCGGTCCCGGCACGTTGATCGTCGCCGTACATCGCGTGCGAAACACTCAGCCCAAAGCGGCGACGACTTCGGGCGGTGCCTGAACGAGTTCGACCAGCACACCTTCACCGGCGATCGGAAATTCGTCGTTCGCCTTCGGGTGCAAAAAACAGATGTCGTAGCCAGCGGCGCCCTTGCGGATTCCACCCGGTGCGAAGCGTACCCCGCGCGCGGTGAGCCACTCCACCGCGCGTGGCAAATCGTCGATCCAAAGACCGATGTGATTGAGTGGTGTCGCGTGCACCGCAGGTTTTTTCTCGGGATCTAGCGGTTGCATCAAATCGACTTCGACTTTGTACGCGCCGCGCCCCATGGCGCAGATATCTTCGTCGACGTTCTCACGTTCGCTGACGAAATTCCCGGTGACATCGAGCCCGAGCATATCGACCCAAAGCGTCCGCAGACGATTTTTGTCAGGTCCGCCGATCGCCACTTGCTGAATGCCGAGCACCTTGAACGGGCGTTCGGTATGAGCCTTCGTCATATCGCTGCTCCGTCGTGCTCAGCGGAATTTCATGATCACTTGATCGACCGCGAGGCTTTCACCTTTGTTCGCAACGATTTCGTCGACCACACAATCTTGCTGCGCGAACAAAATGTTCTCCATTTTCATCGCCTCGATCGCCGCGAGCTTCTCGCCCGCGCGCACCGTCTGTCCGACCTGCACCGCCACGTCGACCAACAAGCCCGGCATCGGCGAGAGTAATACTTTGGAAAGATCGGGCGGCGCCTTGAACGGCATCAACGCTTCGAGTTGTGCGACACGCGGGTTGAATACGCGTGCATACACACCGGAGCCGTTGTGCTGGATGCGATAGCCCAAACCCGAGCGTTCGATTTGCGCACAGAACGGCTGGCCGTCGAAAGTGCCGTGCACAGCGATGTCACGCAACGGGCTGTCGATGCCGATTTCGTGGGTCTGACCGGCGATGCTCACGTGATAGAGCTTGCCGGCATCGCGTACGCCGACCGGGATTTGGTCGCGACGACCTTCGCCATCGGACAACACCACGACGAAATCCTCGCGAATGCGCACTTCGTGAGCGCGACGTTGGCCACCGAGCGTTGCGGCACGTTCGCGGATACGGCGGTGCGAGATCGCGGCGAGCGCGAGCAGAAAGCTCGGTCGATCGTGCGGCACAGCCTCGATCGAAAATCCTTTCGGATACTGCTCAGCGATGAAACCGGTATTGAAGTCGCCCTTCACGAAACGCGGATGGGCGAGTAAAGCCGCCTGAAACGGAATGTTGCTCGAGATGCCGCGAATCACGAACCCGTTGAGTGCCTCGCGCATGCGGGCGATCGCCTCGTTGCGATCACGTCCGTGGACGATCAATTTGGCGATCATCGAGTCGTAAAACATCGGAATCTCGCCGCCTTCGTACACGCCGGTATCGACGCGCACGCCGCCACCGTCGGGCACCGGTTGCGCGGCCTCCATGTTTTGCGCCGGCGGCCGGTATTTGACCAAACGACCGGTCGACGGGAGAAAGTTACGGAACGGATCTTCGGCGTTGATACGACATTCCATCGCCCAACCGTTGCGCTGAATGTCTTTTTGGCCGAAGGCGAGTTTTTGTCCGGCGGCGACCCGGATCATCTGCTCGACGAGATCAAGGCCGGTAATGCATTCGGTGACCGGATGTTCCACCTGCAGGCGCGTGTTCATCTCGAGAAAGTAAAAACTTTTGTCTTTACCGACCACGAACTCGACGGTTCCGGCACTCTCGTAGTTCACGGCCTTGGCGAGTGCGACGGCCTGCTCGCCCATCGCTTTTCGCGTCTTGTCGTCCAAGAACGGGCTCGGTGCTTCTTCGATCACTTTTTGGTGGCGCCGCTGGATCGAGCACTCGCGCTCCCAAAGATAGACGCAGTTGCCATGCCCGTCGCCGAGCACTTGAATTTCGATGTGGCGTGGCTCTTCGACGAACTTTTCGATGAAGACCCGATCGTCACCGAAGCTGTTGCGTGCCTCATTGCGACAGGAACTGAAGCCCTCGAAGGCCTCTTTGTCGTTCCAGGCAACCCGCAGTCCTTTGCCGCCACCGCCGGCGCTCGCCTTGATCATCACCGGATAGCCGATGCCTTTGGCGATCTCGACGGCTTTTTCTGGCGATTCGATCGGATTGTTGTAACCGGGAATCGTGTTGACCTTCGCCTTCGCAGCCAATTCTTTGGAGGCGATCTTGTCGCCCATGGCTGCGATCGATGCGTGCTTCGGGCCGATGAAGACGATGCCCTGTTCTTCCACCCGGCGCGAAAACTCGGCGTTCTCCGACAAGAACCCGTAACCCGGATGCACCGCTTCGGCGCCGGTCTGCTTGCAGGCGGCGATGATTTTATCGGCGACGAGATAGGACTCGCGTGACGGCGCCGGACCGAGCAACACCGCTTCGTCGGCGAGTTCGACGTGCCGCGCGTCCTTGTCTGCCTCCGAATACACGGCGACCGTCGCGATGCCCATCCGGCGCGCGGTCTTGATGACTCGACAAGCGATTTCGCCGCGGTTGGCGATCAATATTTTCTTGAACATGCGTCTTTGCTCCGCGGCACTCAAAGGGGAATGTTGCCGTGCTTGCGCCACGGCTCGTCGAGTTTCTTATCGCGCAGCAGCGTCAGCGCACGGCAGACTCGTCGACGTGTGCCGTGCGGCATGATCACGTCGTCGACGTAACCACGTGACGACGCGATGAACGGATTGGCGAATTTTTGCTTGTATTCTGCTTCGCGCGCGGCGAGTTTTGCCGGATCGCTTTTTTCTTCGCGGAAGATGATCTCGACCGCGCCCTTCGCACCCATCACCGCGATTTCCGCATGCGGCCAAGCGAAGTTGACGTCGCCGCGCAGGTGCTTCGAGGCCATGACGTCGTAGGCACCACCGTAGGCCTTGCGCGTGATGACGGTGATCTTCGGCACGGTGCATTCTGCATAAGCGTAGAGCAGTTTCGCGCCGTGCTTGATGATTCCACCGTATTCCTGCGCGGTGCCCGGCATGAAGCCCGGTACGTCGACGAAGGTGATGACGGGTATCGAGAACGCGTCACAAAATCGCACGAAACGCGCGGCTTTGATACTGCTCTTGATATCGAGACAGCCTGCGAGCACCAAGGGCTGATTGGCGACGATGCCGACCACCTGCCCGTCCATACGGGCGAAGCCGACGATGATGTTTTTGGCGTAGTCGGGTTGGAGTTCGAAGAATTCGCCGTCGTCGACCACCTTCTCGACCAACTCCTTCATGTCGTACGGCTTGTTCGGATTGTCGGGAATCAAGGTGTCGAGCGAATAGTCGTCACGGTTCGGCGGATCACCCGCCTCGCGCAGCGGTGCGCGTTCGCGGTTATTGGATGGCAGGTAGTTGAAGAAGCGGCGTACCATCAACAGCGCCTCGACATCGTTCTCGAAGGCGAGATCGGCGACGCCGCTGCGCGCGGTATGCGTGACCGCACCGCCGAGATCTTCGGCGGTGACTTCTTCGTGCGTAACGGTCTTCACGACGTCTGGACCGGTGACGAACATGTACGAGCTGTCCTTCACCATGAAGATGAAGTCGGTGAGTGCGGGGCTGTACACCGCGCCTCCCGCGCAAGGACCCATGATCACGCTGATCTGCGGCACCACACCCGAAGCCGTGACGTTGCGCTGAAAGACTTCCGCATAACCGCCGAGCGACGCGACGCCTTCTTGTATACGTGCACCGCCCGAATCGTTGATGCCGATCACGGGTGCACCGACCTTGGTGGCGGTCTCGAGAATCTTGCAGATCTTCTCGGCGTGAGCCTCGCTCAAAGAGCCCCCGAAAACGGTGAAGTCTTGGCTGAACACGAACACCAAACGGCCGTTGATGTATCCGTGACCGGTGACGACGCCATCACCGGGAATTTTTTGATCAGCCATGCCGAAGTCGTTACAGCCGTGCTCGACAAACATGTCCCACTCTTCGAAGCTACCTTCGTCGAGCAGCACCTCGATACGCTCGCGCGCCGTGAGCTTACCTTTGGCGTGCTGCGCTGCGATGCGCTTCTCGCCACCGCCCAGTCGCGCGTGAGCGCGCTTTTTCTCGAGTTGTTGAATGATGTCGTGCATGGTTTTGTTCCTTGCTCAGGAAATTTTTTGAGTGTTTGTTTCGAAAAGATCGAGTAGTGCGCGGGCCGCGACGGACGGGGCGACGCGCGCCGCAGCAACCTCTTCAAGCATCCGCGGCAGTGCCGCCCTGACTTTTAGATCGCTGCGAAAATCGGTAGCGAGTCGTGCATGGATCTCGTCCCACATCCAAGTGAGCGCCTGCTGCCGCCGCCGAGTCGCCAATTCCCCGCTCGCCTCGCGTAGCCGACGGAACTCACCGACGTGGCTCCAAAACTGTTCGAGACCCTCTCCCTTCAACGCACTGACGCGCATGACTCGGGTGTGCCAACGCGCAGCGTCGGCGTGGTCGGGGTGCCCGGTGTGGTGCAACACGCGCAACGCACCGATGATCTGCGCTTCGGCGCGCATCGCCGCGTCGGGATCGAGATCGGCTTTGTTGATCACCACGAGGTCGGCGAGCTCCATGATGCCTTTCTTCATCGCCTGCAGATCGTCGCCGGCGTTCGGCAACTGCAGCAAGACGAACATGTCGGTCATACCGGCGACCGCGGTTTCCGACTGGCCGACGCCGACGGTCTCGACGATCACCACGTCGTAGCCTGCAGCCTCGCAAACGAGCAGCGCTTCGCGCGTTTTTTCGGCGACCCCGCCGAGCGCGCCCGACGAGGGACTCGGGCGAATGTAGGCCCGCTCGTGCACCGACAATCGTTCCATACGCGTCTTGTCGCCCAAGATTGAGCCGCCGGAGACACCCGAGGAAGGATCGACCGCGAGCACCGCCACTTTGTGCCCCTGCGAGATCAAAAATAAGCCGAACGATTCGATGAAAGTCGATTTACCGACACCCGGGACGCCGGAAATTCCCAACCTTAGTGATCGACCGGTGCGCGGTAGCAAAGAATTCAGCAGTGCATCGGCGCGCTGCCGATGATCGGTGCGCGTCGACTCGAGTAACGTGATCGCCTTGGCGATCGCACGACGTTCGCCGGCGATCACTCCTGCGCTCAACGCAGCATTTTCGGTCTCAGCCGGCGACACGAGCACGACGAATGTGTTCGAGAACGTCGCGCGCGCTTTCGGGTATCGGCGTGCCCGGACCGTAGATCCCCGCAACACCCGCTTCGTGCAGGAACTGGTAGTCCTGCTGCGGAATCACTCCGCCGACGAACACCACGATGTCACTCGCGCCTTGGGCGCGCAGCGCGCGAATGATTTCCGGAACCAAAGTTTTGTGGCCGGCCGCGAGCGTGCTGACACCAACGGCGTGCACGTCGTTCTCGATCGCCTGTCGCGCACATTCCTCGGGCGTCTGGAACAACGGCCCGACGTCGACGTCGAAGCCGAGATCGGCGAACGCACTTGCCACCACTTTCGCGCCGCGATCATGGCCGTCTTGACCGAGCTTCGCGATCATCACGCGCGGCCTGCGGCCATGGTCGGTCGCAAATGCAGCGATCTCGTTCTTCAAAGATTCCCAGCGTTCAGCGCTGTCGTAGGCGGCGGCGTACACTCCGGTGACCTCCTGCGAATGAGCGCGATGTCGGCCCCAAACCTTTTCGAGTGCGTCGCTGACTTCGCCGACGGTCGCGCGCGATCGCATCGCATCGATTGCGAGCGCGAGCAGATTGCCCGTGCCGCTAGTGGCAGCAGCCGTCAATGCGGCGAGTGCGGCGTCCACCGCAGCGGCATTGCGCGTCTTGCGAATCTTGGTAAGGCGCGCGATTTGGTTGTCGCGCACCGCAACATTGTCGATGTCGAGAAATTCGACCGGCTCTTCTTTGTCGAGCTTGAATTTATTGACGCCGACGATCACGTCCTGGCCGGAGTCGATACGCGCCTGCTTCTCGGCGGCGCTCGCCTCGATACGCAATTTCGCCCAACCGCTTTCGACCGCACGCGTCATGCCGCCCATCGCGTCGACTTCTTGGATGATCTTCCAAGCGGCATCGGCCATATCCTGTGTCAGACGCTCCATCATGTAGGAGCCCGCCCACGGATCGACCACGCTCGTGATGTGCGTCTCTTCCTGCAGAATTAATTGTGTATTACGTGCGATACGGGCACTGAACTCGGTCGGCAGCGCGATCGCCTCGTCGAACGAGTTGGTGTGCAAACTTTGCGTGCCACCGAACACGGCCGCCATCGCTTCGATGGTGGTGCGGACCACGTTGTTGTACGGATCTTGCGCGGTGAGACTCCAGCCGGACGTCTGGCAATGCGTGCGCAGCATCAGACTCTTCGGATTCTTGGCGCCGAAGCCGGACATGATCTTCCACCACAAGAGCCGCGCTGCGCGCATCTTGGCGATCTCGAGATAGAAGTTCATGCCGATCGCCCAAAAGAAACTGAGGCGTCCGGCGAACTCGTCGACGTCCAGACCTTTGGCGAGCGCGGTCTTCACGTATTCTTTGCCGTCGGCGAGCGTGAAGGCGAGTTCTAAAGCTTGGTTCGCACCCGCTTCCTGCATGTGATAGCCGGAAATCGAGATCGAGTTGAACTTCGGCATCTTGCGCGCCGTGTGCTCGATGATATCGCCGACGATCCGCATCGACGGCTCGGGCGGATAGATGTAGGTGTTGCGCACCATGAATTCTTTGAGGATGTCGTTCTGGATCGTGCCGGAGAGTTGCTCCTGCGCGACGCCCTGCTCCTCACCCGCGACGACGTAAGCCGCGAGCACCGGCAACACCGCGCCGTTCATCGTCATCGACACCGAGACGCGATCGAGCGGAATGCTGTCGAACAAAATTTTCATGTCTTCGACCGAGTCGATCGCAACGCCTGCCTTACCGACGTCGCCCGTGACCCGCGGGTGATCGCTGTCGTAACCGCGGTGCGTGGCGAGGTCGAAGGCGACGCTCACACCCTGACCGCCAGCGGCCAGCGATTTGCGATAGAAAGCGTTCGAGGCTTCGGCGGTCGAGAAGCCGGCGTACTGACGGATGGTCCAGGGCCGAACCGCGTACATGGTCGCTTGCGGGCCGCGAATGTAGGGCGCGAAACCCGGCAGGGTATCGGTGTGTGCGAGGCCTTCGAGGTCTGCCGCCGTGTACAGCGCTTTGACCGCCAGACCTTCGGGGGTCTGCCACGTCAGGCGCGACGGATCACCGCCAGGGGCGGACTTGGCCGCCGCCTTCTCCCAAAGCGGTAGGGAGTCGGAGTTGGGGTGATCTTCCGGTCGCATGCAGGCCCCTGAGAAAACGAGAAGTTTACTCATCGGGGCCGGGTCCCCGCGAGTTTCGTGGCCTGCGGCGACCGAGGTAGAGGTGAATTAGGGGCTGGTGCTCACCGGTCGACCGGCAGCGGACCAGGCTTCGTAATCACCTTCGAGGTGGCCGAGCTTGCGGAAACCGGCGCCCAATAGGGTGTCGATGGCGATGCCGGCGCGTCGGCCGGTGCGGCAGTAGACCACGATTTCGCTATCCTGCGCCGACTTCAACTCTTTGATTCGGCTAGGAATTTGATCGTAGGGGATGTTCTTCGCCCCTGGCAGGTGGCCGGCCGCGAACTCCTCCGCAGTGCGCACGTCGAGCAGCACCGGCGCGCCGACGGCCGATCCCAGACGAGTCTGCACGGCCTCGGCCGACACTTTCGCTGCGCTTGGCAGCGGGTTGTGCGGCACTTTGCGCAACTTGCCGACGTCGTAACCGAGGGCGCCGACTTTTTCGACCAGGGATTGATAACGTTCGGCGGAGATCGACGGTGTTCTCGCCATGATCCAGACGTAATCGCGAGAACTACGGGCGATGATGGTCTCGGAATAGGTCGCATCCACGTGCGAGATCACGTACTCGGCCTTGATCGGCCACACGAAGCGCATGCCCCAAATGGCGTTGCCGGTGCCCGGCACGACGAACCCTTTCGGCTCGTACTTCTTCGGGGGGCCGTCGAGCGCGCCCTTGTTGAAGGTGAAGGTGGTGTGGATCGTGCCGTCCGGATTCAGTTCGTAGGACTCGACGGCGTTGTAGGCCTCGGTTTCGATGAAAGTTGGGATATTGGCGATCACGTACCACGGACCCATGAAGCGGGCGAGTTCGACCTGCTTCACGGCCGGGACGGTCACCTTCTCCGGCGAGACCGCACAACCGGCGAGCGCCGTGACGACAGCAAACAGCAAAATTCGTAATTTCATGGACGATCTCCTTTCGTCGTTCGGCAACTCGTCACTCTGCGACGTACCAACGATCGCCGACCTGTTCGAGCGCAAAACGATCGAACGGCAGTCCTTGTCCAGACACATCGTAGACCGCTCGAGTTCCGCCGGCTTCGAAATTCGGTGCTGCCGGTCGCACGATGCGCAGGGCTGCGATCAAAAGTTCGCGATTGGCGATGCTGCGCCGACAACTCGCGATCAAGGTGTCGAGCACCCGTGACGACTGCGTCTTACGAAAATTCGGGCTGAGGTGCTCGCGGTAATAGACGTCGCAACGATTCTCGACGAGCGCTTTCTCGGCGGCATCCAATAACGTCAACACGCCGGGTGGATTTTTCGCCGTCGACCGCGAGGCCGTCGGTGCGGCGGCACCCGAAGGGGTCGTTCGACCGCGATTCGACTCGAGATCTTCGAGTTGCGCGGCGATCTCGCTAGGCCAGGCCGCTTTCCATTCTTTGCCGTAGGGCAACAGCGTCACGCTCGCGAGCACTTCGGTCTTGCCACGATCTTTGGCCTGCCGTCCTTTGACGAGCACGTGCACGAGATCGCCATCGCGCACCGCTGACAGACCTTTGACGTCTTCGAACGGCCGCCCGCGCCAAAAAGTACGCTTTAGCAACACCGTACAAAAATCCGCGCTGGTTAGACGTTCGATTTCGGCCAACGGCCGAGCGGTGCCGAAAAACCGTCCACGCAGCGTGTCGTCGTTACGGCTCGCCTCGTCGCGCAGCTTTACGAGTAACGATGCCCGCACACGATCGCGCTCGTCCGGATGCACGGCATCCGCCAGCGCTTGGGCCTCGCCGCTCGCGACGGCATTCAAAAGTTCCAAAGCGGCACGGCGCTGCGCAGCACTCACGTCATCAGCACGCGCCGGCACCACGCACAGTGCGGCGCATGCGAGCAGAGCGATTACCGCTACACGCAACATTAGCCGCGAACTTTCGAGTATCCGAGACGGATGCCGAATATCCGTGCACCGCCGAACAATACGAGGTAGGCGCCCATCGAGACGAGCAAGCCCCACAAGCCCGATGCCATCCAAGACGGCGTGTACGCATACGCCGCGACGATACCGGCAGCGAACGACAGCACGGCGACGGGATTCCACGCCGGTAATTCTGCGAGCGCCGACGTGTCGTAATGCCGGCCGTGGAAGATGTAGTAGTCGACGATGATCGGCCCGATGAGCGGCGGAACGAGATTCGCGATCTGGTCGATCCAGTCCATGAAATGCTGGTAGATACCGAGCCCGAGTACGGTGCCGATGGCGCCGCACACGATGATGGTGACGCGCTTCGGCAAGTGGAACACGCTCGCCGTTTGGATCGCCGGCAAATAAAGGTTCGTATCGCCGGTCGTCCACAGCGCGAGACTCATGGCGACGAGTCCGATGGTGCCGACCACCACGCCCGCTGTCATGAGATACGCGCTGAAATCGAAATTGCCGGAGACGATGCCGCCCATCGCGCCGATGACTTGCAGAAAGATCTGCGTCGCTACGAGCACCACGAAAGGAATCGCGATCGCGACCCAGGCTTGGCGCGCGAAACGCGTGTACTCCGCCATCACCACGCCACCGACGACCCATGAACCGATCACGATGTTGATGGCATCCGTATCGCTGAGCGGTTTTTTCGTGGCGGCCGTTTTAGACAGCGCCAAAAACGCCTCCCATCCGCCCGCTTTATCGACGTTAAACCAAGCGGCATATAACCCGACGAGCGCGAGTATCACGGTCGAAGGGACGGCCACTTTCTCCAGCCCCTTCACGCCGTAGAGTGTGGTCAAGGTGTAGAGCACGCCGGCGAACAGCGCGATCGGATAGAAGAGCGGGCTGTCGAAACTACCGGACCACGTCAAGCCGAACGCACCGACCACGATGCCTTGCCAGCCGATCGTAAGCGCCGCGAGAAACAACACCGGCAAATATGCACCGACATTGCCGTAGGTGAGGCGATACAGCAGTCCGCTGTTACAAGCGGTTTGGTAACCCATGTACCCGACCAAACCGCCGACCACGAAATTGACGATGTTGCCCCACATCGCATTGCGCAGCAGGTCCGGAAAATACAGCCCCGAACCCAACGAACTGCCGACCAAAAGTCCGGTCACCAAAAAGCCCCAACCGAATGCCAGCGTTAGCAGCGGCAGTGCATCGCGACGCTGATCGTCGCGCAACGGTGCGTGCGGGCTATCGGCGCTCTGCGCCTCTTGGGTCTCGTCGACGTGAAACCAGTTCGATTTATTTTCGTTATCGCTCATTTTTAGTTACCCCCATTCGAATCGTGCCGACGCCCGAGCAGCCAACCATTGACCGCCCAAATCGCCGCGAGCGCAGAGCCGATCAAGGCCGCACCTGCGGGCGAGGTCCCCATCGCGTCGATCGCAGTTTTTGCCTGCGCACCGACATAGTCGGCAGCGCGATAGACGGGCACGTCGACGAAACTTTTGGCTTTGTACTTCGTCTCGGTATCGAGCCGGCTCCAAAGCATTTCGCGTCCGGGACGGATGAAGGAGTATTCACCAAAGCGACGCACGACCAGCAGAGTCGCGATCATGCCGAAGACGTTGAACACCGACAGCAACGCGAACCCCAAGATCATCACCACCGGCACGAAGGTGAGCAAACTGCGCACGCCGAGCGCGGAGGCGATGCGGCCAGTGAGAAACAGCTGCGAGACGATGGTCAGCGACTGCACGGTGAAATCGATGGTCGCGAACATCTCGGTGCGCTGCTTGGTGTCGGTGAACGAATCGCTGACGATGCGCAACTGCTCAAAATAAAGGAAGGTGTTGACCGCCGATAGCAAAACGACGAACAGCGCGATTCCGAGCAGATAGGGTGAGCGCAAGACGATGGCGATGCCCGCAAACGGATTGCCGCCCAGACCGTGATCGGTGCGCGGCGCATCGGATGCGTTTTCGCGACCACTACCGTCGCGATTCCAAATTTTGATCAACACCCGCTGACAGACGATGGCGCCCAAGAATCCCGCGGCGCCGAGATAAAGCACGCCGGCATTACCGATACGATCGACCAACATGCCGGCGGTGAACGGACCGATCAAAGCGCCCAGCGTGCCACCGGCAGCAACGAAACCGAACAAGCGTTTAGCTTGCTCCGAATCGAACATCTCGAGCAGGAAGCTCCAGAACACCGACACCAGCATCAAATTCAAGACGCTGATCCAAACGTAAAAGAATGCGCCGATACCGAGATTACCCTCGTCGATCTGCAACGACGAGCCGATGCCGGCGAGGATCAGTGCGACACCGCCGTAAATCGCCGGAAGCAGCACACCGCGTCGCACGCGCGCGACCAACCAACCGTAGATCGGCACGATCGCAATCGAAAATAACGCGGTGTACAACCAAAGATCGGCGACGCGCTCGCGACCGAGCAGGGTGGCGATGGTCTCGCGCACCGGTCGCACGGCGAAATAACTACCGAGCACGAAGAAGAATAAAAAGAACGACGCCAACACGGCGCCGGTTTCGCGCGGCTCGACCTTCGCGAGACGCGCCAACTGGCGCTGCAAAAATCCGCCGTCAGCGAGCATCGGCGGTTAGTCCGGCGAAGAACGTATTCCAATCGACAGTGCCTTGAGCCTCGTCGGAGACGACTTCGAAAGTTCGTCGCTCGGCATCGCGACGGCCGAGTGCATTCACGCAAATCGCAGCGACGTCGGCCCGTGGAATACGGCCACCGGCACCGCGCGGATCGCCTTGCGTAGTTTTGATGCGCCGTTGACCGCCGGCGTCGTTCGTCAGACCGCCCGGCCGGACGATCGTGTACGCCACGCCCGAGCCGCGCACGGCCTCCTCGCCTTTGAATTTCCACAGCAAGATGTTGTCGAACATCCGATTTAGGGGCGCATTCGGATCGGTCACGCCGATCGACGACACCAACACGATTTGTTTGACCTTGGCAGCGGCGGCCGCAGCCGCGAGTGATTTCACCGCACCGTAGTCGATCGCCTCCGGTTTGTTGGTCGGGTCGTTGCGACTATTCGAACCGAGCGCCGAGACGACGTAGTCGACACCTTTGACGGCGCGTTCGAATGTACCGTCGGTGCGTACATCGCCCACCACGAGTTCGACGTCGCTACCGAGCAACGTCCGGGCTTTGTCCGCGTCGCGCACCAAGGCGCGAACTTTGTACCCTTTGGCGCGCGCTTGTTGCACGACTTCTCGACCGGTGCCGCCCGTCGCACCGACGACGAGCACACGCCCAGCAGTCGACGCTGCATGCACCGCATCACTCACGAAGATCGCCGCGGGCAGCAGCACGGCGAGCACAGCCAAAGATATCGAGCGACGAATTCGATTGGTCGTAGCATTCATTGCGAAATCTCCATAGTCGCGAGATCGAGTCGATCACCGGCGGCGGCCACTCGCGCGCGGCTACCCCGCGACTCGAGTTTGGCACGCAACGCAGCGGCGGAGCGTGGCTCGCCGTGCACCAGGCAAACCGGCGGGCGATCACCGAAGCTTTCATACCATTTCAAGAGGTCATCCTGATCACCGTGCGCCGAAAGCCCACCCAAGGTGTGCACTTTGGCCGCGACGCGGATGGAGTGGCCGTGAATGCGCACGAACGGCGCACGATCGACGAGCGCCCGCCCGAGCGTGCCCGGCGCCTGGAAGCCGGTGATCACGACGTGACATTCGTGTCGTTCAAGGTTGTGCGCGAGGTGATGCAGTATTCGACCGCCGTTACACATGCCGCTGCCGGCGATCACCAGCGCATGCGAGCGTAAGGCGTTGATGGCGCGCGACTCGTCGGGCGTTCGACAAAGGTGCAGATTCGTCAGCACCGGCATCGCGGTGAACGCCGCACGCATCCGCAACGCCTCTGCGTCGTAGCGCTCTGCGTGTCGCCAATAAACCGTGCTCGCTTCGATCGCCATCGGGCTATCGAGAAATATTTGCCAGCGCTGTAACTGCCAAGCATCGAAATTTTTGCCGAGGAGATACAGTAGTTCTTGGCTGCGGCCGATCGCGAATGCCGGGATCAATACGTTACCCCGATCGTGACCCGCAGCAGCGATGATATCGCCGAGTTCGCGCACCGTCGCCGCACGATCGCGATGCAGACGCTCGCCGTACGTACATTCCATCAAAACTAGATCGGCAGTTTCGAAACGATGTGGGTCTTGCAAGATCGGCGAGTCGTATTGGCCGAGGTCACCGCTGAAGACGATTTTACGGGCGAGCGAACCTTCCGTGCACCAGAGTTCCAGACTGGAAGATCCTAAGATATGCCCGGCATCGCGCGCGCACACTTCGAGACCCGGAAAAATTTTCGTCCGCTCGTCGTAACGCAGCGTGCGGATGCGTTCTAACGTTTCGTCAACGTCGTCCGAATTAAACAAGGGCACGACGGGCGGCTGTTGCGGATCGCGCCAACGATTGCTGCGTTCGGCGTCGCGCGCGGCGAGTTCGGCGGTGTCGCGCAGCAAAATCGGTAACAGATCGCGGCACGCAGCGTTGGTGTAGATCGGGCCCCGAAAACCGCGTTGTACGAGCAGCGGCAATCGACCGCAATGATCGATGTGTGCGTGACTCAACAAAACGGCATCAATGTCGTGCGCGGCGAACGGAAAGGGGCGTCGATTCCGTTCGGCGGCATCGTGTCCGCCTTGGATCAGACCACAATCGAGCAACACGCGACGGCCCGCCACGTGCAACACGTGACACGACCCGGTGACCTCCCCCGCTGCGCCGAAGAACTCGAGTTCCAATCGATCAACCCCCGGCACACGACCGGTGACCCGCAAGTTGGGTATATTGTCGGCATCTTAACCGGAGAAATCCCTTGATCACGCTCAACGTCAACGGTCAGTCCCGTCAAATCGATGCCGATCCGGAAATGCCCCTGTTGTGGGCCTTGCGCGATCTGCTGAAACTCACCGGTACGAAATACGGTTGCGGTGTGGCAGCATGCGGCGCCTGCACCGTGCACGTCGACGGTCAGCCCGTGCGCTCCTGCGTCACGCCGGTGTCGTCGGTGGCGAACGCAAAGATCGCCACGATCGAAAGCTTGGGCGTCAAAGGTGATCACCCGGTGCAGCGCGCCTGGATCGAACTCGACGTCGTGCAATGCGGCTACTGTCAGTCCGGCCAAATCATGTCGGCGGTCGCGCTGGTCGAGTCGAACGCCAATCCGACCGACGCAGACATCGACGCCGCGATGGACGGCAACATTTGTCGTTGTGGCACTTATCCGCGCATCCGTGCGGCGATCAAGCGCGCGGCCGAGATCAAGCGCAACGGCGGTGCCGCATGAGCACCAATCGTCGCGCATTTTTGATCGGTATCGGCGTAGTCGCTGCGGGCACGACCGTCGGCGTAGTCGTAGCGCCGCGATTACTCGGGCATCGCAAGCCGCCCTTCGACTTCAAGCCTAATGCTTTCGTCCGCATCGGCACCGACGGTAGTTTCACCATGACGCTCGGCAAAGCCGAGATGGGTCAAGGCATCTACACCGGCATGCCGATGACTTTGGCCGAAGAGCTCGACGTGAACCCACAGCGACTCACGATCGAATTCGCGCCCGTCGATCCAGCCTTCAACCACCCGTTCCTCAAAATGCAGTTCACGGGTGGCAGCATGAGCACGATCTCCACCTACGACCAGATGCGTCTGATGGGTGCCACCGCGCGCACAATGTTGGTGTCGGCGGCGGCGGCGCGCTGGAAAGTGCCCGTCGAGTCGCTCGCGACTGACGATGGCACGGTGGTCGAACGCAACGGCGGTCGGCGCGCGACCTACGCCTCGCTGGCAGAAGACGCCGCGAAGTTGCCGGTACCTGCCAAAGAAAACGTCAAACTCAAAGATCGTGGCAGCTTCAAATACGTCGGCAAGCCGCAAAAGCGGCTCGATAACGTCGTCAAAGTCACCGGGCGCGCAGTATTCGGCTCCGACGTGCAACCGCCCGAGATGCTGAAGGCCGTAATCGCCCGCGCGCCGAGTTTCGGTGCCAAGGTCAAATCCTTCGATGCGACGCGTGCACGCGCCGTAAAGGGCGTCGTCGACGTTAAACAAGTGCCGAGTGGTGTCGCGGTGATCGCGGAAAACACTTGGGCGGCACTGAAAGGTCGTGAAGCGCTGCAAGTCGAATGGGACGAGAGCGCCGGCCAAAACGTTTCGACCGCGAGCCTACGTGCCGAATGGCGCGGCCTGGCCGCGAAACCCGGCACCGTCGGCAAGGACGTCGGCAACGTCAAAAATGCGCTCGCCAACGCGGCGCGCAAAATTGACGTTGAATACGAACTTCCTTACCTCGCCCACGCCTGCATGGAGCCGATGAATGCTGCAGCACTCGTCAAAGACGGTCGCTGCACACTGTGGGTCGGCACGCAGAACCAATCGCAAGATTTGAATCTGGTCGCGCAAGCACTGGGCATTCCACCGGCGAACGTCGAACTACACACCCAATTTTTGGGTGGCGGATTCGGTCGCCGTGCGAGTACGCACTCCGACTTTACCGTCGAAGCGGCGCACGTTGCCAACGGTGTCGGTCGACCCGTGCACGTCGTGTGGACGCGCGAAGACGATATGCGCGGCGGCTTTTATCGTCCCTACAGCATCAGTCGCGTGCGCGCCGGACTCACCGCGGACGGTAAGCCTCTCTTCTATCACCAAACGGTCGTCGGCAAGCCGGTGCTCAAACAATCACCCATCGGCAAACCGATCATCGACAAACTCGGCTTCGACCCGTCGAGTTTCGAGGGCGCGGCGAATACGCTTTACGGTTTCCAGAACTTACGCGTCGAATCGCACGACACCGACGAAGTCGTGACCAATCTTTGGTGGCGCTCGGTCGGCAATTCGATACACGGCTTCGTAGTCAACGGCGTCGTCGACGAGCTCGCAACGCTCGCCGGTCAAGACGGCTATGCCTTCCGTCGCGAATTGCTCGCGACTCAGCCGCGTGCGCTCGCCGTGCTCGATGCCGCAGCGAAGAATGCCGGTTGGGGACAACCGCTGCCTGCGGGCCGTCATCACGGCATCGCTTTGCACGAGAGCTTCGGCAGCATCGTGGCCGAAGTCGCGGAAGTTTCGGTCGAGGGCCGCAACGTCCGCGTGCACCGGGTCACTTGCGCCATCGACTGCGGTTTTGCGATCAATCCCGATCAGGTGGTCGCACAAGTGCAAAGCGCCGTGATCTACGGCCTCTCGGCGGCACTCGCCGGTGAAATCACCATCGACAAAGGTCGCGCGGTACAGGGCAATTTCACCGACTATCCGGTGCTACGCATGAGCGAAGTGCCGCAGATCGACGTGCACATCGTCGAGAGCGACGGCCCGCTCGGCGGACTCGGCGAGCCGGGCACGCCGCCGATCGCGCCGGCGGTTTGCGCCGCGATCCACGCCGCGACCGGTCAACGAATTCGGCGTTTACCGATCGCGGCGTCGCTCGCTTAACGCGTCACGCCCGAGAGGTAGTCGGCGGCGACCGTCACTAAAGTGCGCGCAGCGATCGGAATGCCGGTCTCGTCGATGTAGAAATCGGGCGCGTGGTTGGACGGTGCGGTGATCGGATTACGATCGGGCGGCGTGATACCGACGATATAGAAGAAGCTCGGCACGCGCTGCGCGAAGAACGCGAAATCTTCGGCGCCCGTCACCAGTGGTAGCGGCTTCACGTTCTGCGCTCCCACGACTCGCTGCAACGACGGCAACGTTCGGCGCGTGAGATCGGGATCGTTCGCCGTCACAGGATTACCGCGCGGATCGAGCGTGAACGTCGCCGTCGTGCCGTTCGCGGCGGCGATGCCGTCGACGGTACGCTTCATGCGCTTGATGATGTCGGCCCGCTGCAATTGATCGAAGGTGCGAATCGTGCCGATCATCTCGATTTCATCGGGAATGATGTTGTTGCGTATGCCGCCTTTGATCGCGCCGACCGAGACCACCGCAGGCAGCACGGTAATGTCGATCTGTCGGCTCACGATCGTCTGTAGCGCTTCGATGATTTGTGCCGACACGACCACGGGGTCGATACCGCCCCAAGGACGCGAGCCGTGCGTTTGCCGACCTTTGACAACGATTTGATAGGCATCCGAAGCGGCCATCATCGGGCCGCCGCGATAGCCGATTTCGCCGGTACGCATCGCCGACATCACGTGTAAACCGAACGCAACTTCGGGTTTGTGACGATCGAACACGCCTTCTTTGAGCATCAAAGATGCGCCGCCCTCTTCGCCCTCAGGCGCGCCTTCTTCGGCGGGCTGGAACAAAAATACGATCGTCCCCGGCAACTGCTCGCGCACCGCGACGAAGGCTTGCGCGACACCCATCAAAATCGCCGTATGCGAATCGTGGCCGCAAGCGTGCATAACGCCGACCGTCTCGCCGCGGTAGGTGGACGTCACCGTCGATTTGAAAGGCACGTCGGTGCGCTCGACCACCGGCAGTGCATCCATGTCGGCACGCAACGCGATCGTCGGACCGGGCTTTCCACCTTTGAGGATGCCGACGACACCGGTTTTCGCGACCCCGGTCTCGACTTGCAAGCCGAGCTTCTTTAAATGTTCGGCGACGATTTTCGAAGTGCGGAATTCGCGATTCGACAGTTCCGGGTTTTGATGGAAGTCGCGCCGCCAATCGATGATGCGTCCTTGCACCGGCTCCAGCGCGGATACCGCCCGTGCGGTGAAATCTTCGGCCGCAGTGGCGACGGTGGCGCCGATGACGGCGGCGGCAAGCAATAGCTGAGGGACGATGCGGCGCATGCGAATCTCCGAGTGAACCAACGAGGTAGGTCGATACGCTAACGCAGCCTGCGCGGCAGAGCAAAGAGCGCGCGCTCTCGCCGCGGCTATCCGGCAGATTTCAAAGACGGACGAGCTCGAAGATCGAGAGTTTGCCCTTGCGCTCGCCGACCGCAACGTAACGACCGTCGGGCGACCAAACGATGCGTGACGGCTCGGAGTCCATTAGGTGTGCATCGAGCGCCTGCGGCGACTTGCCCGGCAGCCACAGCGACACGCGCCAATCGCAACCGCCCGATACGAGATGGTTGCCGCCGGGTTGCGCCGCGAGACATTCGATGCGATCGGTGTGGCCGCGCAACTGCACCGGGCGCGACCCTTCCGGTCCCTTGCCGCCGAAGTCCCAAGCAACGAGCGTGTCGCCGGCGATGGTCGCCAAATAACGCGAATCGTGGGTCCACACGGTTACGGCGACTTTTGCCGGATAACCACGCATCTGCGAGTCGCGACCGTCGGCGAGATACCAAAAGTGCACCGAGCCGTCTTGCGTGCCCGTGGCGATCACCCGCCCGTTCGGACTGAAGGCCGTGGTGAGACAGGCCGCCGACCATTCGAGCCGTCGTTGCTGCGGTTGTGGTGACTCGCGATACAAGGTGATGCCACCTTGCGACGCTGCGGCGAGATCGCGACCTGCACGATCGAATGCGAGTGCCGCGATCGCGTGCGACTGCGGCGCGAGCTTCGCCATCGGCTCGAGCGCCGACGACCAAAGAAATATTTGTTTCCCCGCAGCGGTCGCGAGCCGAGTGCCATCCGGGCTGTAGGTGAGACACTCGGTCCACGCCATCGCCGGACGAACGCGATGAAGTTCGGTGCCGTCAATGCCGTCCCAAGCGACGAGCGCGGAATCTTGCCCGCTACTGACGAACGTGTCGCCGCGCGGCTGCCACGCAACGGCCAGCGCACCCATACCGTGGCTGCCGATTTCGCGCGCCGTGACTTTCGAGCCGTCGAACGCAGCCAACGCGACTTTGCCTTCGCCGCCCGCGATCGCGAGTCGACGCGAGTCGGTCGACCATGCGATATCGACGAGGTAGTCGTCGAGCCGAACGCTGCCGCGCGGCTCGAGGATGGCGCTCGGTGCTTTCACGCCACGCAAGAGGCGAAACCCGCCTCGAGTTCGGCTCGATCGAGCTTGCGGCCGATGAACACCAAAGTATTACGGCGCGCAGCGCTCGCGGCCCACGGCCGTTCGAGCTTACCGTCGAACATCATGTGCACGCCGTGGAACACATAACGGCGTGGCTCTCCTGCGATGTTCAACACACCTTTCATACGGAAGATGTCTGCGCCGCGACTCTGCAGCAGGTACGAAAACCAATCGTTCACTTTTTTGGCGTCCAACGGACGCTCGTCGGTCAAACCGATCGAGGAAATTTCTTCATCGTGGTGATGCGATGCGAACGGCCGCTCGGCGACCGGTTGCGCGCCGGTGATCCGTAGGTTGAACTCCGCCGGCGCGTGCTCACAAAAAATCGCATATGCACCGGAGCTTTCGATCGCGAGATCGAAGTGCGCACCGTCGTGACCGACGTCGATACGATAGAGCGCGTTGCCGGGCGCGAGCTGGCCTTCGCACGCGACCGACACCGGGTCTTCGGCGAACACGCGCACCGCGGTTTCGACCGCTGCATCGAGTGCGGTGGCGTCGGCCGCAGCGATCGGTAGTAACACCACGCCGAGCCCGCCCTCGTGGGCATGAGCGTGATGGTCGTGGTCGTGATGATCATGACCGTGATCGTGATGCGCGTGGTCATGGTGTGCATGGTCATGATGATCATGCGCATGATGCGCATCACCGATGCACAGCGCATGACGTCCAGCGGGCAGTCGATACGCGCCTGCCCACTCGAACGGATATTGCGGCTGCAAAAAATCGGCATCAACGGCGAGTGCTCGTTCCAGATCGAACGCACCGACATCGAGCACGTCGGCGATCGGCACGTCGGCCTGTTGGGTGCGATGCAGCTTGGCGGTCGAGTTGATGGCGCGGATGCGGCGTTCGATGCGCTCTAGTTCGGCGGCACCGACGAGGTCGGTTTTATTGAGCAGGATGACGTCGGCGAACGCAACCTGTTCACCGGGCTCTTGCATCTCGTCGAGGTGTTTTTCGATGTGCCGCGCATCGACCAGCGTGATGATCGCATCCAACGAAAACCGATCTTTGAATTCGTCGTCGAGAAAAAAGGTCTGCGCCACCGGACCGGGATCGGCCATGCCGGTGGTCTCGACGATGATGTAGTCGAACTTGTCGCGACGCTTCAACAGTTGGCCGAGGATGCGTAGCAGGTCGCCGCGCACCGTGCAGCAAATACAGCCATTATTAGTCTCGAAGATCTCTTCCTCGGCACCGATCACCAATTGATGGTCGACACCGACCTCACCGAATTCGTTCTCGATCACGGCGATACGCTTGCCGTGATTTTCGGAGAGGATGCGATTGAGCAGCGTGGTCTTACCCGAGCCCAGAAATCCCGTCAGGACGGTGACGGGTACCCGATCCGTGGTTGCCATAGGGGCGGCATGATAACGTAACCCCATGACCGATTTGCGATCCGCGACGCAGCATACGCACGACCACGACGCATGCATCGACGTCGCGTTGCGCAACGCAGACGAGCTCTGTAACGCGCGCGGCCTGAACCTGACACCAGTGCGGCGCCGCGTGCTCGAGATCGTCTGGCGCGCGCACGAGCCGATCGGTGCGTATCAAATCCTCGCAGAACTCGCCAAAGAGCGTGACAAAGCAGCGCCGCCGACCGTATACCGCGCGCTCGAGTTTCTCATCGACGCCGGCCTCGTACATCGTATCGATTCTTTGAACGCTTTCATGGGTTGCGACACGCCGCTGCAGGCACACGTTGCGCAATTCTTCGTCTGTCGTGAATGTCATCGTGCGCTCGAGATCGTCGATTCGGCGATCGGGCGTGCATTAGCGGCGCGCTCGCGCGAACTCGGCTTTCGTATCGAGCCGGCGACCCTTGAGGTCAAAGGTGTTTGCGAGCGCTGCGCGGCGTCAACGCGCGATCAACAACAAACCGCCCAACAATAACGCGGCGCCGATCAGGCGCTGGGGACTCGCCGGCTGTACGGCGTAACCGAGCAGACCGTAGTGGTCGACCACGATCGCCGCTAACATTTGACCGGAAACGGCGAGCGTCAGCAGCAACAACGCGCCGAGTCGCGGTCCGGCGAAATTCGCAGTCGAGACGTATAAGGCGCCGAGTAAACCGCCGGCCCAGGCCCAAACCGGCACCGCAAGCAGTTGTTCGCGCGTCGGCAAATTCGTGCGGGTCGCGAGCAGCAAACAACAGAGCGCCACCGTACCGACCGAAAAATTGACCAGGACGGCGAGTGCGCCGTTACCGAGGGCACGGGTGACCGCCATGTTCATCGCGACTTGCACGACGAGCCCGGATCCGGCGACGAAGGTGAGCACTGCGGGTAACCAAGGCATCGAAAACTCCGATCAACGGGCGATGAGGCGCCCAAGTAAGGCGCGGCCGGCGGAAAACTTCACCAGTACGAAAACGAGCCGCCAAAATAAACGTTTGCGCAGCGGCACCGGACGCGGCGGAATGCGGACCTCGACTAGGCTGCGAACGTCTTCGATCGGCGGTAACGACATACCGCGCAGCCTAACTCATCGTGCGACGAGTTCCACGGTCACGGTGAAGTCACGCGCACCACGACGGACACGGGTCACGATGCGATCGCCCGCTCCGTGCTGCTTGAGTGCATCCGAAAACGCGCCGAGTCCTTCGACCGCGACACCATCCAGCGACAACACGAGATCGCCCGCTTCGAGACCGGCGCGGGCTGCCGGGGACGCGGGCACTACCGATTCAGCACGCACGCCGGCACCTCGATGGGCGTAATCGGGTACGAGTCCGAACGAGACACGACGCGGGTCACTGGTGGCGGCGGGACTTGAAGCTTCACCACCCGATCGCTCGATGGTGATCGTGAGTGGCGCGGAACGTTGCGCAAGATAGTCGATCGCCTCGCGCGCGACCGTGGCGACTTTTACCAGACCGTCGAAGTCGATGCGGTCGGCCGTGTCGGTCGGTCGGTGATAATCGAGATGTGCCGCCGTGAAGAGTTGCACACCGGGAATTCCGTGTTCGATGAAGCTTTGTTGGTCCGAAGACTGCGCTGCACCGGGAATATTTTTGATCGCGATGCCGGTCGAGAAAGTGATGCCCCGAAACACGTGCTGCCATTCACTCGCCGTGCCGGTGGCGAGCACGGACAATTCTCCGCGACCGAGTCGACCGACCGTATCGAGGTTCACGACCGCTCGAATGCCCTCGAGCGGCACGCCGCGCGGATGAGCCACGAACCACTTCGAGCCCTGCAAGCCCGCCTCTTCACCGGCGAATGCGACGAACAAAATCGTTCGCTCCGGTGCGCCGGCGGCGGCGAGCGCACGCGCCAATTCGAGCAGCACGGCGACACCGCTCGCGTTGTCATCGGCTCCAGGGTGTATTTGTCCGATCTCGGCGACACGAACACCCGGTCCATTTCGACCCAGATGATCGTAGTGCGCAGAGACAATAATCGCCTGACCCGCATACTGCGGGTTGCTGCCACGTAACACACCGACGACGTTACGTAGCGGCAAAGATTTCTGCGCACCACTCGGCGCGTAGTCGAAATCCTGAAACCAACCTTGCGCATCGACGGGTTGCAACCCGGCTCTTTTGAACGCCTCGGCAACGTAAGTCGCCGCTGCGTCCGATCCTGCGCTACCGAGACCACGACCCTCGCGCAACGGATCGGCGAGCCAACGAACATGCGTCGCTAAGGCCGCATCGTCGAACACGGCGGGCAACCGCGCGAGCGCGTCGCGTCGCGGATAACCGGCCATGGGCAAAATCGCCGTGCGCTCCTGCAGTGCGCGCAAATCGACCCGCAGCGGCGAATCGGCAGCGGGCCATTCACCTTTGGCGACGTTCGTGGGTTCGTCGCCTGCGAACGCGAGCCAAGAATACTTACCGTAATGCGGCAACTTACGCGCGAGTCCCGCAGCAGCAGCGATCGAATCTAGAGTGACCCACGCGACCGCTTTGGCAGGATTTCGTGGATGACGACGCACGATGACATTGGCGCGGCCGGCGAACGGCAAGGTCTCGCCGCCGACACGCAGCCCTTGTGGTTCGCTTACGTAGCCGGTCGCGGCATCGCTCGCAAACAAGTTCGCGGCTAAAGCGTTATCGCGGCCGAGAATCCATACGGCTCGATCAGCCGGTAATCGTTTGGCTTCGACATCGGTGATAGTCCGAATTTTTTGCGCGCCACCACCGCCCCAAAACTCGAGCATGCCCCGTAACGCTCGAGTCGTCGCCGCATCAGCCTTCGCCGGCAACACCGCGAGAACTTCCGAATCGCCGAACATTTGACTGAGCGACGGTGCCGTTTCACGCGCATCGAGGAAACGAAAGACGTCGAATTCGGGATCAACTTCGAGTGCGAGCGGCTTGGTTTCGCTGCGCAATTCGAACTCCGTCACCCGATCGCGTACGGCAATGGTGTGTTGCTGCACGCCACGATCGGTTCGCACCACGACCGGCACGTCGATTGCGAACGGCGCAGCGTTTTGCACCTGGCGCAACACGCCGCGCAAAACATATGCCGACTTTTCGGTGTCTTTGACTGCGGCGACACGTACGTCGGTGACGCGTAGTTCGGGAGCGCCGACACGGTTCACCCATTGCGAAACCATCGGTAGCAAGTCGACGTTCGCCGCGGCACCGTGCGCTCTTGCAAGGTCGTCGAAGCTCGCGCGCTGACCACGTCGTTCACGATAGAAGCGCTGCAGCCCACGTACGTAGGCCGCATCGCCGACTTTGCGGCGTAGCATGTGATCGAGCATCAAGGCCTTGCCGTAACCGACTGCTTCGGTGGACGGACTGTGTCGCGAAAGAAATTTCGAAAGCGGAAAGTCCTGCGCATCGCGCACGAAATCACGATACTTTTTCAGCGTATCGCGGCGGTACTCCGCACCCTGACCCTGCTGCTCTTTGTATAGATGGTCGGCAAGATATGCCGTCAGTCCTTCACACCAGTTACCGCTCGCATAGTCGACGAACACACCGTTACCCCACCAGTTGTGGAGGATTTCGTGCGGGTACGACGACGTGAGAATGAACGGAAACCGGATGATCTGCGACCCGAGCAACGTGAAGCTCGGCATGCCGTAACCGGTCTCCCAAAAATTTTCGACGAGAGCGAATTTTTCGTAAGGATATGGACCGATGAGCGTGCGATACATTTCGAGGTTACGCGCAGTCGCTTCCAAATATTTCGCCGCCAATGCATCGTCGGGCTGACGCAGGAACACTTCGGCGCTCACTGCGCCCGCTTGCCGGGAATATCGAGTGAGCGCACCACCGACGATGTGCAGTTCGTCGACCGGCGTCGTACTGCGCCAACGCGCATGACCGGACGCATCGCGCGCACTGCCGCTGCCCGGGCTCACGAGCTGCCAACCGTCCGGGCCGTGCGCCTCCAAGTCGAACGTAAACAAGGTCTCGCCGAGGTAGGGGTACCAAAGGGTGCTGCCGGCGAGGTACACACCCTCGCTGCGGATCGTGCCAGCCGTCTCATTGAACCCGCGCGCGTATTCCTGCGCCGGCGAATCGAACGTGAAGTCGATTGCGCCGCGATAACGCAAAGCGATACGCGTCGCCCCGGCCGCAACGCGTACTCGATAGCGGGCGGCGTGGCCGGTACCGACGATCGCCGCAGAAGAGCCGTTGATGCCGGCGAAAGCACGTACTCCCTCGATCGGCAACTTTTCTACCGCGGGCTCGGCGGCGACGATTTCGAGCGGTGCGGCGAGTAAAAATTCAATGACACGATCCGAGGTGGCCGGCGGTAAGGTGATGCTGGCCTGCACCGTGAGGCCGTGGGTAGCGGGCTCGAGCGTTGCGGTGAGCGAATAGTGCGGATCACCCGCCGCTTGCACGGCGACCGCCCAACATGAAACGAGTGCGGCGCAAAGCGTGCGCCGAATGATGCGCATCAGTCCGTACGACGACGGAAATCGATCGGTAGCGTCAAAGATTGGGTGTCGCGCTCGAGGCGCAATTTGGCCGAATCGCCCCATCGATAGTCTCCGATCTTGCGTTGCAGGGCGGCCGTGCCGTCGATCTTCGCCCCATCGAGCTCGCGCAAGATGTCACCGACTTTCACGCCGGCGAGATCTGCGGTGGAGCCCGTTTCGATTTGAATGACTTTGGTGGGCTCCTTGCCGATGCGGCCCATCAGCGACACACCGAGTACCGGCAACGTCGGTTGTGCCGTTTGCGGTACGCCCCAAAGAAAATTGGCATAGGCGGCGCTGACTTCGGTTCGCTTCGCACCACTGGAAACCGTCACCGGTATCAGTGTCGCGGTTTGGCCTTTGAAGCTTGAACGCAGTTGACGCTCGGCGCCGAGACCATAGGCGACATGGCCGCCACCGATCAGCACGACGACAATTTCGCGTGGATCACTCGGGCTTGATAAGGCTTGACCCGCTTGCCAACCCATCGACGCATCCCAAGCCACTTGTGCGCGGTACACGCCTTCTTGCTGCTCGGCAGTCATTTTCGCGTGCAGGGGATCGTCGGCATCGAAATAAGACTGCACTAAGGCACGATGTTCGGTGTTGCCGAGATCGACGGTCGGCGGCATTCGACTACGGATCTCCGGGGAGAGCACATCGAAACCTTTGGCGCGCACGTCGCGCACCACCTCGCGCGGTGCGTTCAAGCCGACGATACGTAGGCGGTTATCGCGCGCGAAGGCGAAGATTTCACGGTAGTGGCCGAAGTGATGTGACCAGACTTCGTACCAACGTGACTCGTCGAGAAATTGCGTTTCGGTCAGTTCGCCGCGACTCCAGCGGTCGAGCGCCGGTTGCGGGTCCCACGGAAACATTTCTAGACCGAGTATCACTTTACGGCCGGCTGCATGCAGCGCAGCGATTGCGGCGAGTTGGACGCGATGAAATTCGCCGTTGGTGTGCTCTTCGCCGACGAACAGCACACGCACGTCACGGAGTTTCTCGGCGAGCGCGGCGGCGCCGATCTGCTGGCCCGAGGCGGTGTCGGTGATCGTGTCGAGCTCAACTCGTGCAAGGCGAGTGCGCCGCGCCGGATCACCGATTTGCAGATGTTCGTACGGCCGCACGGTCTCTGCCATCGCCCACTGCCCGCCGGTCAACAGACCGGCGAGCAGTGTGATAGCGAGCACGCGGCGCGTCGACAGACCGCGCCGGATCACGATCAGAATTTATAGCGCGCGGTGACGCCAAACTCGCGCAGCGTCGGGTACGAAACGCTGTAACGCCACGGAAAGAACGTGCTCTTGCCGCCGCTTCCGGCCGGCGTCGTGCCGGTCGGCGTGCGGAAGAACGTGCCGTCGGGCAGTGCATTGCCGAAATAGACGTCACGGTAGGCGCCGGTCGGGCCATCCTCATTGGTGAGGTTGCGGCCCCACAGTTCGACGGTCCACTGCTTTGCTTGCACACCGATCGACATATTGAGTTTCGTTTGATCGGGCGTGATCGCCTCATTGGTCGCATCCGCGAACTGCTTATCCCGATACGAGAGATCACCTCGCACGAACCAAGCCTTGTTGTCGGCGAGCGGCGCGGTGTAACCGAGGCTCGCGGACAACTGCCAGGGTGAGGTACGCAGAATCTGCTTGCCCGAAATGTCGCCGGTCGGCGAGAACGACGGGAAGTTTTTGAACGAGTCGACGCGGGCTCGGTCGTACTTGGCGTCGGTGTAGGAAACGCCGAAGCTGCCATCGACACGATCCGTGACGCGCGCGTTCACCGAGAATTCCGCACCGCGAATCGTCGCATCGCCGGCATTGACGTTGAAAGCCGTCGGCGAGCGGATCGCGCTGACATTACCTGAGCGCGGATCGACGACTTCGGTACGGATTTGTGGAATGACGATGTTCTTCCACTTGCTCTGATAGATATCGAAGTCGAGATAGACGCGACGATCGAGTAATTCGTGCTTGATGCCGAGTTCGAGTGCGTTGTTCTTCTCGGGATCGAAGGCGGTGAGGATCGGTACGTTCGCGGCGGTCGGGTCGGACACGAACTGAACCGTCGCAGCGGCGACGTTACCGCTCTTTTCGGCGTGCGCGAACGAGCCGTAGATCGTCGTATCGACATCGGGTTTGTAATCGAGCGTCGTACGCCAGTTTTTCAAGCCCCAAGATTTACTGCCGGTGCGTGACGTCAACAGATTGTTGAACGCTTTCTTTTCGTCGGTGTAGCGACCCTCGAGACGACCCTTCACGCTCTCGGTGAAGTCGTATTCGAGCGAAGCGAACGCCGAACTGGCATTGACCTTGTTGCGATACGTGTCGGTGAAGATCGCGTCACCGGTCGGATTGACGAACCAATTCTTGAAGCCCGTCGTATCGACACCGCCCGTCGCAGCGGGATCGTTCGCCGGATCGTAGATCAAGGTCGGTCGACCGAACGCCGCAGCGCTGCGGCACGATAGACAGAAAGCATAGAAATCGGCCGGCAGCGGTTGCGTCGCTCGCACGCCGTCGTTACCGCCGTGCGTTTTGGTTTCGTAGAAATATCCACCCACAGCCCAACGAGCTTTTTGATCGGTATTGCTCGAGAGCCGCAGCTCGGTGCTGAGCTCCTCGGTTACACCGCCACCACCGATTTGATAGAGGCCGGTACGGATCGTCTTTTGTTCGCCTCCGAAGAACGTACCCGGTACCAGCGTCGCGAGTCCGGCCGCAGGCCGCGCGATGTACACGAACGGTACGGTCTCGCCCGAGTTGCGCGAGCCGTCGACCAAAAATCCTTGACCGACTTTCGAATAGCCAGTGAGCGACGTCAGCGTGCCGAAACCCGTCTTCCAAGTCAGGTTTAAGTGGGCGCGTTCGATGTCACGTTTGTTGCCGGTCGCCTGCGGCACGGCGGACAGTCCGTTGCGACCAACGGCCGGAAACGTGCCGCAATAGTTGAGGTATCCGGCCGCCGGCACCGGTGATTGCACCGACAACAAAGAATTGGTGTTTTCGCAGTTCGCGGTCACCGGGCTGATCGCGGAGTTGCCCACGACGTCGTTGGAGATATAGGCCTGCAGTTCCGCTTCGAAAGAATCAGCGGGCGTCCAATACAGAGTGCCCTGCGCCGATTGATATTCGTAGCCACCGATGTCGGAGCGGCGCCCGAGCCCGGAGTATTGGTTGTCGTACGAACCATCGAAGTTGTCGTACGAAATCGCGATACGCCCTTTTAACGTTCCGTCGATCAGCGGGCCGCTCCAGGAACCGGACACTAGGCGCTTGCCGCTGGAGCCGACTTGCACTTCGGCTTTACCTTTGGCCACGTTGCCCGGCTTTGCGGTCACGTAGTTGATGGCGCCGCTAAACGAATTTCGGCCATAGAGCGCAGCTTGCGGGCCTTTGATGACTTCGATCCGCTCGAGATCGGTTTGATTGAAGTTCAAACCTTCTTTGCCCGAGACGAACACCCCGTCGACGAACACTGCCGCGTTGTTCTCGCCACGCACGTCGATCGGCGCGAAACCGCGAATGACGGGCACGGGTAAGAAGCCGGCTTGCACGTCCGAAAAGGTCAAACCGGGCGTCGCCGCCGCGACGTCGTCGAGGTTACGAATGCCTTTTTGTTCGATCGCTTCGGCCGAAATCGCGGTGATCGCGAGCGGCACGTCGAGCAGTCGCTCTGCCGCCTTGCGGGCGGTGACGACGATTTCTTGCAAGGCCAAGCCGTCGTCGCCTTTGCTCTGGGCGTACGCAGTCGTAGCCGTTAACCCGGTTGCCAGCGATGCCAGCACCGCGACGGTCACGTGTGAACGAATTCGAGTCGATTTCATGGAGTGCTCCCCTGTCATGCACCGGTATTGAATTTTGAGAGGTGCTATGCCAAACCTACCCGCTATAACGTCGGGACGGAAGAGACGGATCGGCATAACGTCAAAACTGACCGTAATGAGCGGGGGGTTGGAATGAGAATAGTTCGCAATTCAGAATCGCGGCGTGCAGGCTTTTTGGCGCTGACCACGCTGCTGATCGGTGTCACGACACCGACATCGGTCACGGCTAAAGGGTTGGCGCCGGTCGTTCCACCCAGCGGCGTGACCATCACGACCAAAGAGGGCGAGATGCCGTCCTGGGTGATTCCGAATATCGGCGAAGCCGCCGAATCGTATTACGGCCCGGACAGCGAGCATCTGATCGCACAAGTAAAAAGTCCGCTAGCCGTCAAAAGTCCGCGTGGCTTGGCGGGGTTTTTGACCAAAACTTTCACCGACGCCGGCACCGACGTCGTGCTCATCAACGACAAGGGCTGGGATGCTTGCTCGTACTTTTTCCCAGACGGAAAAAAATTGATCTGGACTTCGATCCGCGATCATCTCGACATGCCGCTCGGCAATTGGTCGGATTGGCGTAACTATCCGCAAGGGTCGGAGCTTTACACCTCCGATCGTGAGGGGAAGAACGTCACGCGCCTGACCAATAACACGCAATACGAAGCCGAGGTGACCGTATCGCCGGACGGCAAGTGGATCGTGTTCGGTCGCATGACCGACGGCAACATGGATCTTTGGATCATGAAAGCCGACGGCACCGGCGAGCGGCAACTGACCTTCACCGATGACGATCAAGAAGGCGCACCCTATTTCCTGCCCGATAACGAGACCATCATCTTTCGCGCATGGAAAGCGTCGGAATACGATCTCAAGCCGACGCCGATGACCATTTACACCATCAAGAAAGATGGCACCGATCGCAAGACTCGCACCTTCACGCACGACATGAACTGGGCACCTTATCCGACACCCGACGGCGAGCATTTTTTATTCGTACGTGCCGAAACCCAACGTAATTGGGAAGTTTATTTAGGCTACCTCGACGGTAAGACGCCGCCGAAGCGCATCACGTTCGACGAGGGTTTCGACGGCTTTCCCGCTATCTCGCCAGATGGCCGTAAAATGGTGTGGACCAGTTCGCGTAGCGCGGGTCCCGGCGTCGGCTTCATGCAAGGCCTGCAACTGCACGTCATGGACGTCACGTCACTCGATCTCGGACCGAAGCAATCTAGGGGGAAGAAATGAACGGTAAAACCAAACTTGATCGACGTCGGCTGCTCACGGGTGCGGCCGCGGTCGGCGTCGCCGCAGCAGCGACGACATCCGAGCCAGTCGCTGCCGCCACGCCAGCCGTCACGCCGGTCGCCGTTTCGAAACGCGGCGTCTACGACATGGTGCCGCTGCGCCAAGAGACCATCAACGTCGCGGCGATTCAATCGCGCTTGATGTCGATCGACTTGCGCGACAAAGCGAAAACGACCAAGCGCAATCTCGATCGCGTGTTACGGCTAATCGATCTAGCCCAAAACTCGCCCGAAGAATGGAATTACGAACGTCGTTGGGGCTCGAAAGTCGACCTCATCTGCATGCACGAATTCCCGGTGCAGGGCTTTCAACCTTGGAATCGCAAAGAACTCAACCAGATCGCTTTCGAGTTGCCGGGACCGGAAGTCGCCGCGATCGGCGAGCGCGCCAAGCGCTACGGTTGTTACATCTCCTTCGGTTGCTACGCCAAAGAAAAAGACTGGCCGGATCACGTCATCAACATGTCCGTGATCGTCGGTCCGGACGGCAACATCGTCAGTAAGCAATGGAAGGCACGAAATATTTTGGGCCTGTTCGGTGACGGTGCGCTGATCGGCACTACGATTTACGACGTGCTCGACCGCTATGTCGAGATGTACGGTTGGGATGCAACCATGCCCGTGGCGCGCACCGACATCGGCAACATTGCGACCACCGCGGTAGGCAACGAACCGCTGCTCTACACCTGCCTCGGTCTCAAAGGCGCCGAAATCATCGTGCTTTCGGTGACGGGCGGCAGCAACGCCGAGTCGGCGATTCAAACCGCGCGTCAGGGTCGGCTGTACACGGTGGGCGTCGGCAATTCGGTGTCGCCGGACAACATCGGCTTCGCCGAAGGCTCGGGTACACGCGACGAAGGAACGGTGATCGTCGATCCGCGTGGCACGGTACTCGCGAAAACCGAAAATCATCACGAAGAAATCGTGCGGGCGACGATTCCGATCGCCTCGTTCCGCAAGACGCGTCGCGTGCAGGAACTGCCGATGGCACTGCTGCTGCCGGTACTGCAGCAATATCAGCCGGTGTTCGGTCCGAACGCATTCCTCGAAAAACTACCGGCTAACTACCAAGAAGCTGGTGAGGTGGTCCGCAAGCGCATGGCCGGAAAATCGTGAGCGAAATCGTCCTGACGAGCGCGGCGGCGGCGGCTCTGACCGCCCTCGCTGCGCGCGTCGGTCAAGAGGTGCACTTGAGCGACTGGCAGCCGATCATGCAGTCGCGCATCGACGCGTTCGCCGATGCGACGGGCGACCCGCAATGGATCCACGTCGACGTCGAGCGCGCACGCCGCGAGTCGCCATACGGCGCTCCGATCGCCCACGGCTATCTCACACTTTCTTTGCACACGCTGTTGCGCGGTCTCGTGTCGTCAGATACGCCCGTGGCGCCGGGCGTCAAAAACGTGATTAATTACGGTTTGAATAAAGTGCGCTTCCCGAATCCGGTGCGCGTCGACTCTCGCATTCGTGGACGTTTCACGCTCCTCAAAGTAGAAGCCGTCGCGCCGAATGCACTACAAATCACCGAGCAATACACCGCCGAAATCGACGGGCAACCGAAACCGGCTTGCATCGCAGAAAGCGTGATGCGGTTGATGTTTTGAAAAGCGTCTTTCTCGACTATTCGACCGTCAGTGTCGGTGATCTCGATCCGGGCGCGTTGCAAGCCGCGACGCCGGGTCTAGTGTTGCACGACGCGACGCGCCAAGACGAAGTCGCCGAGCGGATCGCAGATTGCGAAATCGTGCTGCTCAACAAACTGAAGCTCACCCGCGATTTGATCGTCGGCGCGAAATCTTTGCGGCTGATCGCGCTCGCAGCGACCGGCACGAACAACGTCGACCTCGAGGCCGCACGTGAACGTGGCGTCGCAGTCTGCAATATCCGCGACTATTGCACGCCGTCGGTCGTGCAACACGTGCTCGGCGTACTGCTCGCGCTCACGCACCGCTTCGCTGACTATTCGCGCGATGCCATCGACGGCACCTGGGCCTCAAGTCCGCACTTCACGATTTTGCGTCATCCGATCCGCGAACTCGGCGGGCGTACGCTGGGCGTCGTCGGTTGGGGTGTGCTTGGCAAAGCGGTCGCGCAGGCCTGTGAAACGGCGCTCGGCATGCGCGTCATCGTCGCCGATCGTATCGGTGCCGCGCATATCGAGGGCCGGGTGCCGCTCGCCGAATTACTCGCGACTGCGGATGTGGTCACGCTGCATTGCCCGGTGAACGAACGCACCACCGGCATGATCGGCGCGCGCGAAATTTCTTTGATGAAACGCGACGCGGTGTTGATCAATACCGCACGCGGTGCACTGGTTGACGTCGAAGCGTTAGCGAGCGCGTTGCGTGCCGGACGACTCGGCGGTGCGGCGATCGACGGTCGACGGCAGCCCGTTGTTCGCACCAGATCTGCCCAATTTGATCGTGACGCCGCATACCGCCTGGGCGGCGCGCGAATCACGGCAGCGTTGCCTGGACGAAATGGCGGCGAACGTCAGGGATTTTCTAGCCGGAGGCCGTCGTGGCCGGGTCACTTGACGATCCTTGACGGGGAATTCGTTAACCAAACGGTTAATTACGTTAAAATGAAACATCGCTCCCTCACGATACGAGGGACTTTTCCCCGGATTTCGACCATGCCCGTTCGCCTGCGCATCGCCCTGCCCGCCCTCGTTCTGACGCTTTTGGCCGTCGCCGGCTGTTCGAAGGGCGAAAAGCCGAAAGACGTGGCCGACAAACCCATGGGTCGTGGCGGTCCGCCACCCGCCCAAGTGGCCACCGTGCGTCCCGAGCGCCGTGATTTCGGCAGCTCTCTCGAAGCCGTCGGTACCGCGCTCGCGCGCGAGTCCGTGGTGATCACCTCCAAAAGTGCCAACACGATCACGGCGATCCGATTCAACGAAGGTCAGCGCGTCGCAGCGGGCACGGTACTCGTCGAACTCGATCGCGCGCAAACCGAAGCTGCGCTCGTCGAAGCACAAGCGCAGCTGGCCGAGAGCCGCAATCAACGCAATCGCGGTCGCGACCTATCGGTCACGCAAGCGTTGTCGCGCGCACAACTCGACCAACTCGAGACCAACGTCAAAACCGCCGAGGCGCGGGTCGCAGCAGCACGGTCGCGGCTCGACGACACGGTGATCCGAGCGCCGTTCGCCGGTACGACGGGCTTGCGTCGCGTGAGCCTCGGCTCGTTGGTGAATCCTGGTACGGTGATCACCACGCTCGACGATGCCTCGAGCGTCAAACTCGAATTCACGCTACCGCAAACTTTTCTCGCGGAACTCGCGGCCGGCTTACCCGTCGAGGCCCGCACCGAGGGGCTCGGCGATCGCGTGTTCCGCGGCAAAATCACCGCCATCGACTCGCGGATCGATCCGGCGACGCGTTCGATCGCGGTACGCGCCGATTTACCGAATGCCGACGGGGCATTGCGTCCGGGCCTGTTCATGACGGTCACAGTGCGCGGCAAACAACGGCCGACCTTATTGTTGCCCGAAGAAGCACTAGTGCCCGAGCAAGGCCGCAACTACGTATTCGTGGTCGTCGACGGCAAAGCGGTCCGCAAAGAATTGAAGCTCGGTGGCCGTGAGCCGGGTCGAGTGGCGATCGTTACAGGGCTCGCCGACACCGACGACGTCATCGTCGAGGGCACGCAGCGCGTACGCGACGGCGGCAAGGTGGTCGCGAAACCGCGCTCATGAATATTTCGGAACTGTGCATCCGCCGCCCGGTGTTCGCATCGGTGTTCAGCATGATGCTGGTGATCTTCGGCGTGGTTGCGCTCGAGCGGCTCGCGCTGCGCGAATACCCGGATATTTCGCGGCCCGTGGTGTCGATCAGCACCACCTATCGCGGCGCCTCGGCGAGCGTGGTCGAAAACAAGGTCACGCAGGCGATCGAGGATCGCGTCGCCGGCATCGAGGGCATTCTCAAGCTGGAGTCCGATAGCGAAGAGGAACGATCGTCGATTCGCATCGAATTCGACAGTGATCGTGATATCGATGCCGCTGCGAACGACGTACGCGATCGTATCGCGCGCGTGTTGGGGCAATTGCCAAAAGAAGTCGATCCCCCGCAAATCGTCAAGTCGGACTCGTCTGCCGAGCCCGTCATGAATCTGAGTTTCAACTCCGATCAAATGACGCCGCTCGAAGTGACCGACTATGCCGAGCGTTACATCGTCGATCGGTTGTCGACCGTGCCAGGCGTATCACGCGCCGCGCTGACCGGCGGTCGGCGCGCCGCCATGCGTATCTGGCTCGATCGTCAGGGTGCAATTACCGGCCGGTCGACTCGAATCGCGCACCCGCGAATTTTCTTTGCGCACCGAAATCGGTCTCGACACCGAAGAGGACTTTCGTCGTCTCGTCATCGGGCGCAGCGCGGACGGCCGAGTCACTCGTCTGGGCGATGTGGCAGAAATTCGGATCGGACCGGAGTCCGATCGCTCTTTACTGCGCACCAACGGTCGAGCCGGCGTCGGCATCGGCATCGAAGCGCAATCGAAAGCGAACGTTCTCGAAGTGGTACGTGGCGTTCGACACGAAGTCGATCGTCTACGTGAGGGGTTACCGAAAGGCGCGGCACTCGTCATCAACGTCGATAACGGTGTGTCGATCGAAGCGGCGATTCGTGAAGTGCTGATCGCCGTGTTGTTCGCCTTCATTTCGGTGTTGGTGGTGATCTACGGCTTCCTCGGCACGCTGCGCGCAACGTTCATTCCCGCCATCACCATTCCCGTATCGGTGATCGCTGCGTGTATCGCCATCAACGTGCTCGGCTATTCCATCAACGTCATCACGCTGCTCGGCATCGTGCTGGCGATCGGGCTCGTCGTCGACGACTCGATCGTGGTACTCGAAAACATCCACCGTCGCGCCGAATTCGACGAACCGCCCTTAGTCGCCGCGGTACGCGGCAGTCGCGAGATCGGCTTCGCCGTCGTCGCCACGACGCTGACGCTCGTCACGGTGTTCGTGCCGATTTCCTTCCTGCCGGGTGATCTCGGACGTTTATTCCGCGAGTTCGGTTTGACACTGGCCGCCGCCGTGCTGTTCTCGGCACTGATTGCTTTGACGCTGACGCCGATGCTCGCTTCGCGCTTGCCGCCCGAGCGCGAAATGCAGCACGGCAAATTCGCGAAACTCGTCGAGCAGTTTTTCAAGAAGCTCTCGGCGCGTTACGAGTCGGACTTGCGGCACGTCATGCAGCGGCCGCTGCTGATCGTCGGCATCGTCGCCGGACTCAGTGTCGTCGGTGGGGTGACGTTCAAATTTTTGCCGGAAGAATTCGCGCCGTCGCAAGACATCGGCCGACTGTTCGTCACACTGCAAGCCCCCGAGGGTGCGAGCTTCGAATACACCGACGCTCCGTGGTCGGAACGCAAGCGCGGCGCCAAAGAAATTGCCGCGTCGCTCACCAAGCAACTCGGCACGCTACAGGGCGTGCGCACCAACACCGCCATACCGAATGCGTTACGCGGCGGCTGGGGTTCACCGGTGCAAGCGGTGATCGGCGGACCGGACTACGAACAACTCGGCGAGTGGTCGGCAAAACTAGCCACGCTCGCCGAAAGCAATCCGGGTTTGATCGGCGTCGACCAATCGTACAAACCGCGTAAGCCGCAGATTCGTGTCGCCATCGACCGCGACAAAGCTGCCGACCTCGGCGTTTCGTTACAGACCGTCGGCCGTACGCTCGAGACGATGCTCGGATCGCGCATCGTCACCACGTTCATCGATCGTGGCCGCGAATACAACGTGATCTTGCAAGGTCGGGCCGACGAGCGCGCCACCACCACCGATCTGACCAATCTCACGGTGCGTTCCGATCGCAGCGGCGAGATTGTCCCGCTCGCCAGCATCGTGCGTCTCAACGAAGTTGCAACGCCGACGACGCTCAGCCGTTTCGATCGTCTGCGGTCGGTGAAGGTCACGGCCAATCTCGCCGAGGATTACACCATGGGCGAGGCGGTGAAGTGGTTCGAAACCACGGTGCGCAAAGAATTGCCGCCCGGTGCGACCTTGATGTGGGACGGCGAGTCGGCGGACTACGTGCGTAGTGGCGGACAACTTTGGGTCACGCTGCTGTTCGCGGTGCTGATCGTATTCTTGGTACTCGCTGCGCAATTCGAGAGCTTCGTGCACCCGGCCATCATCATGACCACCGTGCCACTGGCGCTACTCGGGGCGGTGTTCGGTCTTAAGTTGCACGGCATGAGCATCAATATTTACAGCCAGATCGCCGTGATCATGTTGATCGGTATCGCCGCGAAAAACGGTGTGTTGATCGTCGAATTCGCCAATCAATTGCGCGATCGCGGCATGGAATTTCGCGAAGCGATCGTCAAAGCCGCAGCGACTCGGCTACGGCCGGTGTTGATGACGAGCTTATGCACCGCGTTCGGCGCGATCCCGTTCCTACTCGCGACCGGCGCTGGCGCCGAGCAACGCAAACCGATCGGTATCGTAGTCTTCTACGGCACGCTGTTGTCGGTGTGTCTCACACTGCTGGTGGTGCCGGCCGTCTATTCTTTGGTGGCGCGTCGTACCAAGCCTAGCGGCCACATGACGCGCCTCGTCGATCGCTTGTTGGGCGCCACGACCGAGTGACCGCCCGCGCGGGCGCTCACGCTCACCAAATTTTGCCGCCGATATATTTGCCCGCAGCGGGCAGATGCGGAAAATATTCGACGCTCGCGAACGCGCCGTGCCGATGATACGGGTCGTTTTCGATGATCTCGCGCGCCCGAGCGAGACTCGAAGTGTGTAGACAGTACAAACTGCCGATCGGCTTTTGCGCTGCGTCATCGTAAAGAGGGCCTGCGACGTTCAGATCGCCGAGCACGGTTTCGATGTATTGCATATGTTGCGGCGTGTAGGCCGCACGCACCGCATCCCCTTGCGGGCCGTCGCGACAGACGACGACGTAGGCGGTTTTGTCGAATGCGCGGGAGGACATGTCAGGCCTCGTCTCGGTGAGGGGGGATGGGCACGGAGAATATCAGCGCCGACCGCCTCCCGCGGATCCGTAGTTTCGTCAGCGATTCAGGCCGCGTCGGCCACGCCGGCGGCAGCCGTCGACTGCGCCGCCTCTAACGTCACCGCCACGGCATGCACGACGGCGGCGATGCGAATCGCACTTTGGATGGCTTCGCGCGAAACCTCGTGTTTTCGCAGCTGCTTTTCGTGCGCTTCGATGCACAGCCCACAACCGTTCACCGCCGATACGGCGAGCGAATAAATCTCGAAATCGATTTTGTCGATGCCGGGATTACCGATGACGTTCATCCGCAACCGTGCGGGCATGGTTTGATAGTCGGCATCACCGACCAAATGCACGAAGCGGTAGTAGATGTTGTTCATCGCCATGATCGCTGCGGCCGCTTTCGCGCCGTCGATCTGGGTAGCGTCGAGTTCGGCACGCGCCGCGTGCTCGATCGTCTGCGCGAACGCGAGGTTGCGCGCAGCGATCGCAGCGGCGAGTGCCGTGCCCCAAATTTGCTGCGACGTCAGACCCGGTGCGCCTTGTACGGTGAGTACGCTGCCGAGGTTCAACCGCAAATCGCGGGCATAGTCCGGCAGTGCGTCACGGATATCGTCGATGGCCATAGGGCTCTCCGTCTAAGAAATGGTGGCGAGTCAAGCAGCCTTCAGCGTGTCGTCGCCTTGCTTCCAGTTGCAGGGGCACAGTTCGTCGGTCTGCAACGCATCGAGCACGCGTAGCACTTCTTCCGGCGAACGGCCGACGTTAAGGTCGGTGACGTAGACGAAGCGCACGACGCCCTGCGGGTCGACGATGAAGGTCGCGCGCTGCGCGACACCGGCGTCGACGTCGAGAATGCCGAGCGCCTGCGACAGATCGCGCTTGATGTCCGAGAGCATCGGGAACGGCAGATCTTTGAGTTCCGACTTGCTGCTACGCCAGGCCAGGTGCACGAATTCGCTATCGGTGCTCACGCCATACACTTGCGCGTCACGCGCGCTGAATTCCTTGTTCAACTTACCGAAGGCGGCGATTTCGGTCGGACAGACGAAGGTGAAATCCTTCGGCCAAAAGAATACGACCTGCCACTTGCCGCCGGCACTGGCGTTGTCGAAGGGCTTGAACGCCGTGGCGATGTCGTTCGAGACGACGCCGGTCAACGCGAACTGCGGGAATTTTTGTCCGATCGAGATCATGTGTCGCTCCTTAAGCGAGGTTGGAATGGACGGCATGTTGCCGACCGGCGGCTCGACACTCCAATCGATTGATGCGATGATTTCGATAGATTTCGTAAATCGACGAAGGATCGTCATGGCAGACATCAAGCTCAAGGACTTGCGCTATCTGATCGCGGTGGCCGACACCGGACACTTCGGCAAGGCCGCCGAACGCTGCTTCGTCAGCCAACCGACACTCTCGGCGCAATTGAAGAAACTCGAGGACTATCTCGGCGTGCCGCTGGTCGAACGACAGCCGCGCAACGCGCTACTCACGCCTGCCGGTGCAGAAATTGTCGCGCGCGCACGGCGAATCGTCGAAGCGAGTAACGAGGTCGTGGAAATCGCCCGCGCTCATCGCGATCCACTCGCCGGCCGTCTGCGCGTTGCGTTCCTACCGACCATCGGTCCGTACTTGCTGCCGTTCGTCGCAGCGAAATTGCACAAGGCACTGCCGCGACTCGAATTGATGCTGTACGAATATCAAACCGCACCGATGCTCGAGAAATTGCACGCCGGCGAGATCGACATGGGTGTACTGGCGTTACCGGTCGAGCCTGACGGTCTCGAGTCACGGCGTTTGTACGACGAGCCGTTCATGGTGGCGATGCCCGACCAGCATGCGCTCACTGCGAAGAAATCGATCAAGGTCGACGATCTCGCCGACGTGACGCTGCTTTTGCTCGAGGATGGGCATTGCTTGCGCGATCAAGCGCTCGACGTCTGCGGACGCATCAGCGTCAACGAAAAGCAGGACTTCCGCGCCACCAGCATCGAGACCCTGCGACAAATGGTGGCGGCCGGCTCGGGTCTCACCTTATTACCCGAACTCGCCACCCGCGGTGCATATGCCCACGTGCGTGGATTGATCGTCAAACCGTTCGTCAAACCCACACCGACGCGCACCATCGGCGCGATCTGGCGCAAGAGCAGTGCACGCACCGTCGCGATCGCGGCAGTCGGCAAAGTGATTGCGGAGCATGCGCTATGAATCACGCGACGTTACTTTGGTTACGACAGGATCTGCGACTCACCGACCATCCCGCGTTGGTGGCTGCCATTGAACGCGATGCCGCGGTAATCCCGGTATTCATCTGGAGCCCCGAGGACGACGGCGAGTGGGCGCCGGGCGGCGCGACACGTTGGTGGCTGCACCAATCACTGACTGCTTTACAACGCGATCTCGAAGCGCGTGGCTCGCGTTTGATCTTGCGCTGCGCGCCCCAAAGTTCGGCAGCGGGCGGTGGGGCCCTAGTCGTGTTGCGCGAGCTGTTGCGAGAAACCGGTGCGACGGCCGTGTATTGGAGCCGGCGCTACGAGCCGCTCGCGATCGCCCGCGATGGACACATCAAAGATACGCTGCGCGCCGAGGGCGTCGAGATTCGCAGCTTCAATGCCGCGCTGCTCACCGAGCCTTGGGACGTGCAAAACCAAAGTGGCAAGCCGTTCCAAGTGTTCACGCCGTACTGGAAAACGAGCTCCGCCAAGCTGGCGTTGCCCGAACCCGATCCGGCGCCGAAAAAAATCCCGACACCGACGCGATGGCCGAAGTCGAAGCAGCTCGCCGAGCTCGAATTGATGCCAAGCATCCGTTGGTACGAACGAATGGCTCGCGAGTGGCATCCGGGCGAAGCCGGCGCGGCGGCGAATCTCGAAGAGTTTTTGCGGGCCGCGGTCGTCGATTACAGCGACGCGCGTAATTTGCCGGGCATACGCGGCACCTCCCGGCTGTCGCCGCATCTGCACTTCGGCGAAATCGGTCCGCGGCAAATTTGGCACATCGCGAGCAAATGGCGCGGCTCGCACTTCATGGCCGAGGTCGGTTGGCGCGAGTTCGGCTATCACCTGCTCTATCACTTTCCGCGCACGCCGACCGAGCCGTTGCGCGGTGAGTACACGCGATTCGAATGGCGTACGGATTCTACGGCTCTCGAAGCATGGCGCCGCGGACGCACCGGAATACCGATGGTGGATGCCGGCATGCGTGAGCTTTGGGCGACCGGTTGGATGCACAACCGAGTCCGGATGATCGTCGCGTCGTTTTTGGTCAAAAATTTACGGCTGCACTGGTTGCATGGCGCGCGTTGGTTTTGGGACACCTTGGTCGATGCGGATCTCGCGAGCAACACGCTCGGCTGGCAATGGACTGCAGGCTGCGGTGCCGATGCTGCACCCTATTTTCGGGTGTTCAATCCGGTGAGCCAAGGGCTCAAGTTCGATGCAGCCGGCGATTACGTGCGGCGCTGGGTGCCCGAACTCGCAAAATTGTCCGGCGAAGATCTCCATGCGCCCTGGGAAGCTAAGCCCGCAGCGCTCGCCGCCGCGGGAGTTATGCTCGGTCGCGACTACCCGCATCCCATCGTCGATCTGAAAGAGTCGCGCGAAGCGGCGCTCGCCGCGTGGCAAGCCTTGCGCAGCGGCAACTGAGCATCTCGTTTTTAAATGACGGAATACGACATGATCAAACACATCGTTTTTTGGCGCATCAAAGATCAGCCGTCCAAGGCGACGAACGCGGCGCGCATCAAAGAATTACTCGAAGGCCTACGCGGCCGAATTCCGGGCCTGCTCGCGATCGAGGTCGGTCACAACGTCGTCGAGGATGCGAATGCGTCCGATGTAGTGCTCTATAGCGAGTTTGTCGATCTTGCAGCACTCGAGGGCTATCAGCGTCATCCACTGCACCTCGAGGTCGTACCGCAAGTGAAGGCACTCGCGACCGAGCGACGCTCGGTCGATTACGAGATTCACCGACCGGTATAACGGTTTCGCCTACAAGGGCGCGATTCAGAACAGCGCGACGTCGGCGCCGAGCACGCTATTCGCGCCGTGCTCAACCACGCGCGCGAGCGCGTGTGCTTGCGGTAACACGTGCGTCGCGTGAAACGCCGCGGAAGCGACTTTGCCGCGCAGGAAATCGCGATCGGCAGCGGCGGCGGCGAGTCGGCGCGCCGCGATATCTGCCGCTTTGACGAGTTGCCAGCCGGCGACCACGTGGCCGGCGAGGCGCATGAACGGCACCGAAACGGCGAGCGCGCGCGCCGGCTCCGAGGCCAGCGATTCGAGAATCTTACGCGTGGCAGCCTCGAGTGCGTCAATCGATTCGAGCGTCGCCGCCGCCGCAGCCGCGACCGTCGCATCACCTGCGGAAACCGCGGCGAGATCACGCCGCATCTCGATCACTAGCGCCGCGAGCGCGGCACCACGATCGCGACCGATCTTACGACCGACGAAATCGTTGGACTGAATGCCCGTCGTGCCTTCGTAGATCGTCGTGATGCGCACGTCGCGGTAGGGTTGAGCGGCGCCGGTCTCTTCGACGAAGCCCATGCCACCGTGGATTTGAATGCCTAGCGACGCGAGGTCGATGCCGGCTTCGGTGCTACAACCTTTGACGAGTGGGATCAAAAGATCACCGCGCGCTTGTGCCGCGGCGCGTGCCGCGGCATCGGGGTGATGAGCACCGAGATCGAGTTGCCAAGCGGCATGCAGCGCGACGGCCCGCAACGCTTCGGTCTGCGATTTCATGGTCAGCAACATGCGTTTGACGTCGGGGTGATGCGCGATCGGCAGCGGACCCGCAGGCGCGGCGACCGGCGGTTTGCCCTGCACGCGCGTGCGCGCCCATTCAGCGGCTTGTTGATAGGCGCGGTCGGCGACGGCATAACCTTCGAGCCCGACCGACAAACGCGCCGCGTTCATCATCACGAACATGTATTCGAGACCGCGTCCGGCTTCACCGACCAGATGCCCGATCGCCCCGTCTTTTTGGCCGAAAGCCATCACGCAAGTCGGGCTCGCGTGGATGCCGAGTTTGTGTTCGATGGAGATGCAGTGCACGTCGTTGCGCGCACCGAGCGTACCGTCGTCATTCACCAACATCTTCGGCACGATGAACATCGAAATACCTTTGACGCCCGCCGGCGCACCGTCGATGCGCGCCAACACGAGATGGATCGTGTTGCTGGTGAAATCGTGATCGCCGTAGGTGATGAAAATCTTTTGACCGAACAGGCGATGATTCGCACCGTCGGCGACCGCTCGCGTGCGGATCGCCGCGAGATCGCTGCCCGCCTGCGGCTCGGTGAGATTCATGGTGCCGGTCCATTCACCGCTCACCATCTTCGGCAGGAATTTTTCCTGCTGGGCACCGCTGCCGTAGTGTTCGAGCGCTTCGATCGCGCCCTGCGTCAGCATCGGACAAAGTTTAAAGGCGAGATTCGAGCCGGCCCAGATTTCTTCGACGGCGGTACCGAGCACGGTGGGCATCCCCTGGCCGCCCCAACGACTCGCCGCGCGCAACGCCGGCCAGCCACCCTCGACATATTGCTGGTACGCGCTTTTGAAGCCCGGCGCGCCGACGACACCATCGGGCGTCCAACGAGCACCGTCGCGATCACCCGATTTATAAAGTGGATCGAGGACGTTTTCGGCGAATTTCGCCGCCTCGTCGAGCACCGCATCGGCGAGCTCGAGGGAATATTCGGCGTGTGGCGGACAGGCTTGCAGCGCGGCTTCGCCGATCAGCTCGTGCAGCACGAATCGCAGGTCCTTGAGGGGGGCGCGGTACATAGCCGCGTAATTTTAACGTGACGCGTCAGCCTTTGAGCGCCGGAACGACGTTGGCGGCGAGAAAATCGACCAGCGCCAACACGCGTTGATCCTCGGCGAGCGCAGCGGGGTAGATCGCGCAGAGCGGTGCCTGCTCGGGCGGCGTCCAATCCGGCAGCACGCGCTTGAGTTTTTGCGCCGCGATGCCGGCGCGGCAGAGAAACTCCGGCAGCAGGCCGATGCCGAGACCGGCCGCAACCGCCGCGTGCAGCAAGGCGGGGTCGTTCACCGCGAGTTTCGGTCGTAGCGACAATTCGGCACGGCGCGCGCCGTTGGCCAGACGCAATACCTGGATCGGACCGGCACCCGCATCGGGCATCAACAACTCGTGGCGTTCGAGATCTTCGGGCGTCGCGGGGATCGCGCCGCTCTTTTGCAGGTACGCCGGACTCGCGCACAAGATGGCCGGCGGTGCGCCCAACACTTTGGCGATGCGATCCGCACCGACCTCGCCACCGGCGCGGATGGTGACGTCGAATTCGGCTTCGCGCTCCGGCTCACCGAGTTCGACCTCGAGCGGTACCTGCGGAAAGCGTTCCAAAAAGCGTGGCACCAAGGGTGCGAGCAACACCCGCCCGTAGGTCGTATCGGCCAGCACGCGCAGCGGACCTTGGCGTTGCAAACCGAGTTCGGCGGCACGTTGTCGCACTCGCTCGACGGCCTCCACGATGGCGCGGCAATGCGGCAGCAGTTGCTCGCCGGCGGGGGTTAATTTCAGGCGTCGCGTGGTACGGGTCATGAGCTTCAACCCGAGGGCGGTCTCGAGTTCGGCGATCGCCCGACTGACGCTCGCCTTGGGCACTTTCAGCGCCCGAGCAGCCGCCGTGAAGCCGTTCAAATCGACCACCTTGGCGAACGTCGCCATCTGTGCCGGAGCCCAAATTTGACTCATATGACCCGCCAATGATGGGATGAACTGGTAATATTGTTGCAAATATAAATCAAAAGTGTCTAGTGGCCGCGGTGCATCAGGCGGCCAATCCGCGTACCACCATCCGTTAAGATGGGTTTTTGTTCATGGGGGTTTCATGTCGATCGCAACCAGCCATAGACCTTTCCTACGCCTCGCGCTGCAGGCCACCGCATGGCTATTGAGCGTGCCCGCCGTCGCGTTCGCCGCCGATGATTTTTTGGGCCCGGCCGCAGTGCGCGAGGGTGCCGAGGCGTTGGTGTGGAACATGAAGACGACGTGCGGCACGACCGAGCAAGGCGTGACCCGTTTCGGCATGTGGGAAGGGCGTATGTACAGCCGCATCGCCGGTGAAAAAGATCGTCACATCTTCGACGTCGTCGGCATCAACACGCGCCAGTGCGAGCGGCACAAAGACCCGGTGCGTGGCGACGGCTATCGTTCGATCTCGCGCGAGATCATGGTGTACCTCGACCCCGCGACCGGCGAGATCATCGATCAATGGAAGAACCCTTGGACCGGCGAAACGGTCGAGGTGGTGCACGTAGCCAACGACCCGGTGAACATGCGCGAGCCACGGTTCGCGATCGGCGCCGACGGCAAGCCGGCGCGCATCGCGCTGCGGCAGTACGACGACCTGCTGGTCGACGTCAGCGAAGTGCCGTTGTTCTACACGAATCCGCTGGCTGGCGATTATCAAGACTACGTCGGCGGTCAGTACCACGCGATGGAAATCTTCAACACCTTCTATCGCGCCGCCGACTTCATGGATGCCAAGAAAACCCGCATCAGCGAGTCGCGCATCTCCTGGCAACGGATCTCGAAACTGCTGCCGTGGATGCGGATGGGCGACCGCCAGGGCCTGATGATCTTCAACGCGACGGGCTACAGCACTTTCGACCGCAAGCGTATTCCGCCGAAGTTGATGCAAATCCTGCAGACTCGCTACCCGCAATATCTCGAACCGCCGCCGCTCGGCGATCCACGCCCCAACGGGACCACCTGGACGGTCACGAAGCAGTGGATCGACGCGCAGCGCGCCAAAGCCAAGGAGAAGAAGTGATGTCTCTGTCCGTACACGCGATGACCACCGAGCCCTTCATCCACATGCTCGGTAATCTGTCGAACATACTCGGCAAGGCGGCCGCTCATGCCGAGGCCAAGAAAATCGAACCGGGCGTGCTTGAAGGTCTGCGCGTCACGCCGGACATGTTCACGCTCGCGCGACAAGTCATGCTGACCTGCGATTTCGCCAAGAACAGCTGCGCACGCTTGGCCGGCGTCGAGCCACCGCGCTTCGAAGACACCGAGAAGACGCTGGCCGAACTGCAAGGCCGCATCTCCAAGACGATCGACTACTTGAAAACGTTGACGCCGGCGCAGATGGAAGGCGCCGAACAGCGCAAGATCACGCTGCCGCTGCGCACGCGTACGCTCGAAATGGACGGTCTGCCGTTCATCCGCAAGTGGACGATCCCGAACTTCTATTTCCACCTCACCACTACCTACGCCTTGCTGCGCGGTGTCGGTGTCGACATCGGCAAGCAGGATTTCTTAGGCGGATATTGAGTTCATGCAGCGACGCAAACTCGGCACGCAGGGCCTCGAAGTCTCGGCGCTCGGTCTCGGCACCATGGGCATGACCGGCGTCGCCGGCATGCCCGAGATGTACGGTTCGACGGACGATGCGGAAGGCATCGCCACCATCCATCGGGCGCTCGAGCTCGGCATCGATTTCTTCGATACGGCCGAAGTCTACGGTCCGCGCAGTAACGAAGAGCTCGTGCGGCGCGCGCTCGACGGGCGTTCCGAACACGTCATCCTCGCCACCAAGTTCGGCTTCAAGTTCACGCCCGACGACAAGATCGCGGGGGTCGACGGACGGCCGGAAAACGTGCGGCGCGCGCTCGACGGATGTTTGCAACGACTCGGCGTCGACTGCATCGATCTTTGGTACCAGCATCGTCGCGATTTCGACGTGCCGATCGAAGATACGGTCGGGGCGATGGCCGAGCAAGTGCGCGCCGGTAAGGTCAAATATTTAGGCCTGTCGGAAATGGGTGCGGAGACCATTCGCCGCGCGCATGCCGTGCATCCGATCAGTGCCGTGCAGAACGAATATTCGATCTGGGAGCGCAACATCGAAGAACCGACCGCCGACGGTAAACCCGGTGTACTCGCCACGTGTCGCGAGCTCGGCATCGGCACCGTGCCGTATAGCCCGCTGGGTCGCGGATTTTTGACCGGCGGTGTGCCCGATCCTGCGACCCTGCCGGCCTCGGACTATCGCCGCCACGATCCGCGTTTTTCCGCCGAGCACTATCCGCGCAACCTGCGATTGCTCGAGGCCGTCAAAAGCGTGGCCCACAAACATCGCGCGCAGCCGGCGCAAATCGCTCTCGCATGGTTGCTGCATCGCGGTGACGACATCGTGCCGATTCCGGGCACCAAACGTCGCGCATATCTCGACGTCAACGCGGGTGCAGCTGCAATACGACTCGATGCGCAAGACATGCGCGCATTGGACGACGTCGGCGCGGCGAGCGGCGATCGTTACACGCCGCGCTCGCTCGCCTGGATCGAGCGCTAATTCGTCTTAAGCGAGACGGCGGTCGCCGTCGTCGCGTGTCGTATTAGACGTGCGATCGACCACCGCGACGACCTCGCCCGGCACCATGCGCAACGGTTGTCGCGCAGATATCGCCGGCGAGGTGCCGAGCGCAGCGCTCGTCGGCGCATCGACCACCACACCGCCCTGAATGTAGATGCGTCGCTCGCAACGCTCGGCGAGTTCGCGATCGTGTGTCGACAACAAAAACGTCGTGCCGGTTTCGCGCTGAATCTCCGTCATCAACGCGAAAGCCTGATCGGCATTCTCGCGATCGAGATTGCCGGTCGGCTCGTCGGCAAGCACCAAGGCCGGTTGATTCATGAGTGCACGAGCGATCGCGACGCGTTGCTTTTGGCCGCCCGATAGTCGAGTGGCGCGGTAGTGCATGCGCTCGGCGAGACCGACTCTCTCGAGCAACATCGCCGCGCGTTCCCGACCGGCGCGCGTCTCGCGCCACAAACGACCCGCGTGCGGGAATAGAACGTTTTCGAGCGCGCTGAAATCCGGCAGCAAGTGGTGATATTGAAAGATGAAACCGATCTGTTGATTGCGGAAGTCGGACAATTCCGCTTCGCGCAGCGCCGTGAGCTCGCGACCGAGCATACGAAAGCTACCCGAGGTCGGACGCATCAAAGTGCCGAGAATCGACAACAGGGTACTTTTGCCGCTGCCGGAGGGGCCGAGCATCGCGACCATCTCGCCGCGCTGCAACGCGAAGGTCACACCCTTGAGCACCGGGGTTTCGAATTCTTCGTCGACGAATACTTTGCGTAGACCATCGACTTCGAGCAGTGGCGCAGTCATTGCGAGATCGCCTCCACCGGATCGATGCGCGAAGCGGAACGCGCCGGCCACAACGCCGCAGCGACGCTCGCGGCCGCTGCGAGTAACAAGGCGACGTCGTATTGCCCGAGACTGGGATCGACGGGCAGTGCACGACCGCTCGATTTACCGGCTTGTGCGAGTAGGTAGCTGAATCCCCAGCCCATAAAGCAACCGGCGAGCGAGCCTAAGATTCCGATCAATGCGCCTTGCAACATGAACACCGACAAGACGAAACGCTGCGAGATGCCGAACGAACGCATGATGCCGATCTCAGGTCGGCGTCGGAACGTCGTGAGCAGCAGCGCACTCGCGACACCCACCACAATCGTGATCAGCGTGAACATTTTGATGATGCTGCCGGAGCTACCCTGGCCTTCGAGTGCTTCGCGCAAGCGCTGATTTTTGTCCATCCATGCCGTCACTTCGAGCCCGGTCGTATCGGCCAATTGTTTGGCGACGGCGCGCGCCGCATAGATATCGGCGAGTTTTAGTTCGATCTCGGTGAGCCCCTCGGGCAGATCGAACATCACCCGCGCAGTGTCGAGATTCACGTAGGCAAGTCGTGCATCGAGGCTGTCGACACCGGTCGCGTATAGACCCCGGACGGTGAGCGTACGCTCTCGCCCTTGGTTACTGGTGATGAAGATCGGCTGCCCGACTTTGATACCGAGATCGTTCGCGAGTTTGCGACCGATCAAGACGTCGTTGAGGCCGAGGCGTGGCTCGCCCTCGACGATGTTGCGATCGATGGGCGCGATCGCCGCCAGGCGCGACGGTTCGACACCTTTGAGCGTGACCGGCAGCGTTTGTTGGCCGCGCGTGACGAGACCGGTACCGTTGATGTTGTACGAAACACCCGTTACGCCGGGCAGCGTATCGATAATGCGTTCGACGCTACGCCATTGCTTGATCTGTTCGCGGCGCTCGAGCGCGCGCTGTGACACCACTAGGCGTTCGGTGCCAGCAGGTGCGGTCACGATGCGTGGCGCAGGTTTCGCAGGTTCGATCACCACGTGCGCAGAACTGCCGACCACGCGGTCGATTTGAAACTCCGCGAGACCGTTGATCAGCGCGGCGTTGAAGGTGAACACCGTGACCGCGATCGCGACGCCACCGATCAGCAACGCCGACTGCAGGCGATTAGATAGCAAATAGCGCAGCGCGACCTTCAGATCGAAACGCATGCCGCCGACCTCAAAGCGCTTTGCGCGCGTCCGAACCGCGCGGTCGTGGGCCGCCGGGCACGGCCGCCAGATCTTTGGTCGGTGCCACGCGCTGGCCGATCAGATCGGGGCGCGGCGCTGCCAATAATTGCGCGCCGGGCGTCAGACCGGAGAGCACGATCACTCGCTCGCTCGGCCACTCGAGGAACTTGACCGGCGCGGGATCGACGACACCATTCTTGACGAGCAACACGCGCGCGTTTTTGTCGCGTCCCAAGATCGCGCTGCGCGCGACGGTGATCGCATCGGCGCGTCGCTCGATGATCAAATTGACGTCGGCGGTCACGCCCGAACGCAAGTCGGCGATTTTGCGATCGAGTCGCAGTCGGACTTTTGCGCCGCCGGTGCGCGTATCCACTTTCGGCGAGACGTAATACAGGGTGGCGGGCAACGGCTCGCTGCGCCCCGCGATCAGCACGTCGGCTTTTTGGCCTTCGCGTACTTCGGCGAGAAATTGCTCGTCGACGTCTGCTTCGACCTCGACATCAGAGAGCGGTGCGAGTTCGTAGATGACCGTATTTTGGCCGACCACTTGGCCGCGGTCGACGGGACGTGCAAGCACCACGCCATCGACCGGCGAGACGATCGTGTTGTCGCGCAGTTTCGCGCTCGCCTGGCGCCGCGTGGCGTCGAGACTCTGCAACGACAATCGCGCTTGATCGAGTTCGAATTTCGATGCGTCGAATTCTTTGGCGGTGGCGATGCCGCGCTCGCGCAGTTGTTGCAGACGAGCGTAATTACGTTCGGCTTCGGCCACCGCACGTTGCTGCAAGCTGACTTTCGAGGCGATTTCGTCGACCGCGGCGCGCGGCGCGTCGGATTCGAGTTGCACCAGCAGTTCGCCGGCCTTTACGGAGTCGCCTTCTTCTTTGGCGAGCCGAACGACCTGGCCCGGCACCTTGGGGACGATGGTGACGGTGACCTGGGGGCGCGTGCGGCCGGTGATCGCGAGCACGCGCTCGGCGGGGCCCTGCCGTGCCTCGACCACACCGACCGGCACGGGTCGGGTGGATTTGTAGTACCCGTAGCCACCGATGGCGACCACCAGCACGCCGAGCACCGGGTAGCGGTGCCGGCTCAGAAATCCGCGGGGTTCTCGTGCGTCGAAAGCCATGTTGCGCCTCGTCCTTGGGGCGATTGGTCGGGAGGACCGTAGTCCTGAGTTGCTTATTCTATAACGGTTGGTTTAAATTATGCAAGCCGGTCGGGAGGATGGCGGATGTCGAGAACACTCGGAGCAAGGAACGCACAGTTCGTCGAGCGACGGAACGCGCTCATCGCCAGAGCCAAGGACAGGCTCGCCCTCCAGACCGGCAACTCCCCGAGCTTTCGCGAACTCGCGCTCGCCTGCGGCGTCAGCGTCGCCACCCTGCGCCACTACTTCGGCTCGCGCGACGCCTTGATCAAAGCCGTGTTCGCGCACTACTTGCAGGGCGGGCAGCGTCATCTTGAGCGCACGCGCGAAGCGCTCGCCGATACGGTGACGTTCGAGTTTTCTTTGCACGAATTTTTGACGCGGGTCGTCAAAGCATGGTCCGGCGACACGGTCGGACTGTTGCACCGCATCGGTCTGGCCGAAGGATTGCGCAATCGTGCCACCGCACTCGATTATCTAGTCGACGTACTCGAACCGACCTTGCAGGCGCTCGAACAACGCCTACAACATCACGTCACGCGCGGCGACATGCTCGACGGTGACACGCGTCATGCAGCTTTGATGTTGCTCTCGCCGGTGTTACTCGCGCTGTTACATCAGCACGATCTCGGCGGTACACGCTGCCGCCCGCTCGCCGTGCCCGCCTTGATCGACGAGCACGTCAAAATATTCTTACGCGCTTACGGCGCGCGCAAAGTCGCCGCCGGCGGCTGACGCAACACGCCGCGCGTGGCGAGCCAGCCGCTGGTCGCCACCAACACGCCACCGCCGACGATTCCCACCAACCAAACGCGTGGATCGGGGTCGTAGCGCACCTCGAGCAAGCGCGCTGCCAACCACCAACCGGCGAACGAGGCACCCGCCGCAGCGAGTGCGCCGGCGAGCGTTCCGAGCACCGCGAATTCCGTGACGATGCCGCGCGTGACGACCGCGCGTGGCGCGCCGAGCGTCCGCAGCATCGCGCCTTCGTAACGTCGCTCGTCGCGCGTCGCTTGCACCGCTGCGAGCAATACGACCAGCCCCGCGAACAGCGTGAACACGAACACGCTCTGCACAGCGAACGCCGCTTGATCGACCACCGACCGCACCTGCTTCAAAATCTCACCGAGGTCGAACACCGAGACGCTCGGGAATTTGCGCACGATGCCGGTGACGCGCCGCGCGGTATCGCCAGGAAAATATGCCGAGGTCATCCAAGTGCCAGCCACGTCGTCGAGCACACCCGGCGCGAAGACCAAAAAGAAATTCGGCTGGAAACTGTCCCATTTGATCTTGCGAATGCTCGCGACCGTCGCTTCGATTTCCTCGCCGGCAACGTCGAAGCGCATGCGATCCCCGAGCTTCAAACCGAGTCCGTCGCGATATTCGGTGGATATCGAGACCAACGCACGACCGCGATCGGCCTCGGTCCACCAGCGACCCTCGACGAGCGTGTTGTCGTCACCCAAGTCCGCTTGCCAAGTGATGTTTTGGTCACGTCGCGCAAAACCTTCGCCGCGCGGGTCCTTGCTACGCATGGCGTTAGCCGGCCGATCGTTGACGGCGATCAGTCGCGCACGAATCATCGGCAATGCACGCGAGGTGCGCGCCCCTTGCGCCGTGAGCTCGCTCATGAACGTCGCACGATCTTCTTTCGGGATGTTGATGAAGAAATAGTTCGGCAGATCGGTGGGCAGACTGCGTCGCCAGTCGGCGAGCAAATCGTCACGCACCACGGCGAGCAACAGCAGCACCATGATGCCCATGCCGAATGCGACCAATTGGACGATGCTGTCGGCGCGGCGCCGCGCGAGGTTCGCAAGACCATACCGCCACGAGACACCGACGCCGCCGCGCAAGCGCGCGACGAGTTGTACCAACACGAAGCCGCAGGCCGCGAGCAGGGCGAGATATAGGCCGAGCCCGGCGACGAAACCAGCGAACAACCGCAGATCGCGTAATACCCAATAAACCAAAAAAACGATGGCGGCGACCGCCGGTGCGAACGCGAGCCACAGCACCGGCGCCGGCGCACCGACGTCGCGACGCAGCACGCGCATCGCCGGCACTCGCGCCAGTTGCAGCAGCGGCGGCAATGCGAAACCCGCCAACAAAGTGATCGCAGTCAAAAATCCGAGCGCGAGCGGGCCCCAGCCTGCCGCCGGCAAATCGGTTTGTAATAAACCGCGCAACAAGCGCAGCAGCCATTCCTGTGCAGCGAAACCCACCGTGGCGCCGAGCACCACCGCCGCGATACCGATCGCACATAACTGCAGCAAACTCACGGCGAGCGTGAAGTTGCGCGTCGCACCCAAAGTTTTCATGAGTGCGACGGCATCGAGATGTCGCTGCACGTACCGACGCGCAGCCATCGCCACTGCGACGGCGCACAACAACACGGCCACCAGACTCGCGAGCCCGAGGAAGCGACCGGCACGATCGATCGCGCTTTGAATCTGCGGACTCGCCTCGCGCACGTCGCGTAATCGCTCACCGGGCTGTTTGCGTGCCGCGAGCCAGGTTTCGTAAGCGGCCACAGTCGCCGGCTCACCAGCGATCAGCAATGCGTGCCCGGCGCGCGAGCCCGGCTGCAGCAAGCGCGTCGCGGGTAAATCGTCGAGTGCGACCAACATGGTTGGCGCGAGATCACCGAACGCACCGCCTTGATCGGGTCGGTTGAGCAACACGCGCGTGACTTTCAGGCGCGCGGCGCCGAGATCGAGCGTATCGCCGAGTTGCAGACCAAGCGCGGCGAGTAATTTCGAGTCGGGCCAGGCTTCGCCCGCAGCCGGTGCGCCGACCAATTCGGTCACGTCACCGAAGGCCTCGCGACCGACGCCGACGCGACCGCGCAAAGGATAGGCCGCCGACACCGCGCGAACGTTGGCGAGTTGGCTGCGTTCGGCGGCGTAGACCACGCTCAAGATCGTCGTGTTGCGCGCGGTGACGAGGCCGCGTCGCTGTGCTTCGAATTCGTAGTCGTTCGCGGGCGGATTTTGCGATTCGATGCGTAAATCTGCGGCGAGCACTTCATTGGCACGCAGCGCGACACTGCGCTCGATGCGATCGACCAAAAATCCGACGCCCGTGAGTGCGGCGACTGCGACGATCAACGCCAACAACAATACGCCGAGTTCACCCGAACGCCATTCGCGCGCGAGCAGGCGGCCGGCGAGCGTGAGCACCCGCGTGCTCATGTCACGACTCCTGCACCAAGCGACCCGCCTCCATCACCCAAAGATGCGCACAACGCCCTGCGAGTGCGCGGTCGTGCGTGACGAGCACTAGCGTCGTGCGTTCGGTGGCATTGAGATCGAACAACAGATCGGCGATGCGCGAGCCGGTCGTCGTGTCGAGATTGCCGGTGGGCTCGTCGGCGAACAACACCGCCGGATGTGTGACGAACGCGCGGGCGATAGCGACACGCTGTTGTTCACCACCCGACAGTTGGCGTGGGTAGTGACCCGTGCGCGCACCGAGTCCGACGCGCTCGAGTGCATCGCGTGCGGCGCGGCGTGCATCACTGCGACCCGCAAGCTCGAGTGGCAACATCACGTTCTCGAGTGCCGTCAACGCTTGCACCAGATGGAACGATTGAAAGACGAAGCCAACGCGTGCCGCGCGCAACCGCGCACGGCCATCTTCGTCAAGACGCGTCAAATCTTCGCCTGCGAGTCGCACCGTGCCACGCGTCGGTAAGTCGAGCCCGGCGAGTAGGGCGAGTAACGTCGATTTACCAGCGCCCGATGCACCGACGATCGCGACCGAGTCGCCGGCACGCACGCGAAAATCCACGCTGCGTACAATGGCGAGCGACCCTTCGGGACTGCTAACCTCCTTGTCGAGTGCGATGGCCTCGAGGACGATGTCGGTGTTCAAAGCGAGACGTTCCTTCGTTTCTTTGCTGACGGCGTGCGTGAGCAGTGTTGCACTGGCCGCTGCGCCGGCGAGCACGCCCACGACAGCGCCTGCGATCCTCGTGCTCGGCGATAGCATCAGTGCGGGTTACGGCCTCGCCAACGGCGAAGGTTGGGTCGCACTGCTACAAGCGCGTTTGCGCACGCAAGGTTACGGGCACCGCGTCGTCAATGCCAGCGTCAGCGGCGAAACCACCACCGGCGGGCTCGCAAGGCTGCCACGCGCGCTCGAACTGCATCGCCCGGCGATCGTCGTCATCGAGCTCGGTGGTAACGACGGCCTGCGCGGTTTACCACTTGAAACCTCGCGCGCGAATCTCGAACGCTCGATCGACATCGCACGTGCGAGCGGTGCGGCCGTGCTGTTGCTCGGCATGAAGATGCCGCCGAATTACGGCGCGCGCTATGCGGCGGGCTTCGAGGCGACCTATGCCGCGCTCGCCAAAAAATATCGTGTCGCATTCGTGCCGTTCTTCCTCGAACGCATCGCGCTGCAACCGGGAATGATCCAAGACGACGGGCTGCATCCCACCGCCGCCGCACAGCCGGCGATGCTCGATGCGGTCTGGCCGACGTTAGTGCCATTGCTTCGACGCGCGAGCAAGGGCTAGAGTTCCCGCATGTCTAAACCTTGGCTCGCACATTATCCGGCTGGCGTCCCAGCCAACATCGACGTCGACCGCTACCAGTCGCTGGTACAACTTGCCGAAGAGGCGTTCGCAGAATTTCCGACCCGTGACGCCTACGTCCAGATGGGCCGAGCGATCACCTATGCCGATCTCGACGTGCAATCAGCGGCCTTCGGCGCCTGGCTGCAACAACACGCCAGGCTCGAACGTGGTGATCGCGTCGCGATCATGCTGCCGAACGTGCTCCAATATCCGATCGCGTTGCTCGGCGTGTTGCGCGCCGGTGGCGTCGTGGTCAACACCAATCCGCTCTACACCACGCGCGAACTCGAGCATCAGCTCAACGATTCGGGTGCCGAGATCATCGTCATCCTCGAAAACTTCGCCCACGTATTGCAAGAGGTGATCGCGCGCACTCCGATACGTAAAGTCGTCGTGACCAGCGTCGGTGATTTGTTGGGCTTCCCCAAAGGTGCGATCGTCGATTTCGTGGTGCGTCACGTGCGTAAGCAAGTGCCGTCCTATCACCTGCCGGGCGCCGTGCGCTTCCACGAAACTTTGCAACTCGGCGGTGGCCTCGAGTTACGTCGCGAAACCCTTGGGCACGCCGATCTGGCGTTTTTGCAGTACACCGGCGGCACGACCGGCGTGTCGAAAGGCGCGATGCTGAGTCACGGCAACATGATCGCCAACGTGTTGCAATCGAGCGCATGGACCGAACCGGCGTTCCCGCACGGTGATCACGCCATCGCGATCACGGCGCTGCCGCTCTATCACATCTTCGCACTGACGGCGAATTGCCTACTGTTCGTGCGTCTCGGCTGGACCAACATCCTCATCACCAATCCGCGCGATTTTCCCGGCTTCGTCAAAGAATTGAAGCGGTACCCGTTCACCTACATCAGCGGCGTGAATACTTTGTTCAATGCGCTGTTGAACACTCCCGGGTTCGAGAGTGTCGATTTTTCGAAGTTGCGCGTGTCGCTAGGCGGCGGCATGGCCGTGCAGCGCACCGTCGCCGAGCAATGGAAGAAGGTCACGGGCTGCATCCTCACCCAAGCCTGGGGGCTCACCGAAACTTCTCCCGCGGCGTGCATCAACCCCGTCGATCTGGATTTCAACGATTCGATCGGCTTGCCGATCTCTTCGACCGAGATCGGTATCGCAGACGACGCGGGCAATATGCTACCGATCGGCCAAGTCGGCGAAATCTGCGTTCGCGGCCCGCAAGTGATGCAGGGCTATTACAAACGCCCCGACGAAACCGCGCGCGTGATGTTGCCGGACGGCTGGCTACGCACCGGCGACATCGGGCGCATGGACGAAAGCGGCTTCGTCTACATCGAAGATCGCAAGAAAGACATGATCAACGTGTCGGGCTTCAACGTATACCCGAACGAGATCGAGGGCGTCGCCGTGACACACCCGGGTGTGCTCGAGGCAGCTGCAGTGGCCAAGTCAGATCCGCATTCGGGCGAAGTGGTCGCACTGTTCATCGTGCGCAAAGACCCGACGCTGACCGCCGAGGCGTTGATCGAGCACTGTCGCGGCCAACTCACCGGCTACAAAGTTCCGCGTCACATTTACTTCCGCAAGGAACTGCCCAAGACCAACGTCGGCAAGATCCTGCGCCGCGAACTCCGCGACGAGGCTGCAAAACTTTAGAGTAATCGTTGGTGTTCGCCGAGCGCGAAACGATCGGTCATACCGGCGACGTAATCGGCGACCACACGCGCGCGGCCCGCAGCCCCTAATTTCAATTCGGCTTCTAACGCCGCTGCGCGATGTTCAGCCGGCAATAAATCGACATCGGCGAGAAACGCCGCGAACAACTCCCGCAACACGCGCCTCGACTTCGTGGTCATGCCGAGCACACGCTCATGGCGATAAAGGTGTTCGTTCAAGAAATTTTTGAGTTCGCGGTGCTCGACACGCACGGCGTCGCTCATCGCGACGAGCGACGCGCTCTGCCGACGCACGTCGTCGATATCACGCAGCGCAGCGGCAGCGATCCGCGCACGCGTCGCAGTGATGACGTCGACGACCACCCGATTGATCATGCGCCGTATGGTCTCGTGCGTCTGCCGGCGCGCGGTGGCGTTCGGGTAAGCGGCGACGACCGCGCGGTGCTCGCGAGCGAACAGCGGCACGGCGTCGAGTTGCGCAAGATCGATCAGTCCGGAACGCAGGCCATCGTCGACGTCGTGGTTGTTATAGGCGATTTCGTCAGCAAGATTCGCCAACTGCGCCTCCAACCCCGGTTGCTCGCGTTTCAAAAATCGCTCGCCGATCTCGCCGAGCTCACGCGCGTTAGTCGCCGAACAATGCTTGAGGATGCCCTCACGGGTCTCGAAGGTGAGATTCAGTCCGGGAAATTCCGCGTAACGCTCTTCGAGAAGATCGACTACGCGTAACGATTGCAGGTTGTGTTCGAAACCGCCGTAGTCGCGCATGCACTCGTTGAGCGCATCCTGTCCGGCATGCCCGAACGGCGTGTGGCCGAGATCGTGCGCGAGGCAAATCGCCTCGGTCAGCGTCTCGTGCAAACCCAACGCCGCGGCGATGGTGCGGCCGATTTGTGCCACCTCTAACGAGTGCGTGACGCGAGTGCGGTACAAATCGCCTTCGTGATTCACGAACACTTGGGTTTTGTAGACCAGTCGGCGGAACGCGTTCGAGTGGATGATGCGGTCACGATCGCGCTGGAATTCGCCACGATAGTCGGGCGGTGGTTCGGCGTAGCGTCGGCCACGACTGCGCGCATCGTGCGCGGCCCACGGCGCGAGTACCGCGCGGTGACCGGTTGCGGCCGGGTCGTTCGCAAACTTGTCGGTCTTAAGTTCGCTCACGAGAAGCGTGCCGCGAGCGTCGCGGCGAGAGCGTCTTCGGGCCAATCGGCGGTCACGAAGGCGCGGCCGATGCCCCGCATCAGAATGAAGCGGATGCGGCCCGCTTGAACTTTTTTGTCGAGATTCATCGCAGCGCGTGCCGCATCGCCGGCAACTTCGGGCGCAGCGGAAGTCCGTAAACCGAACGCTTGCAACACGCGTTCGATGCGCGCCGACTCGGCAGCGCTCAAAAGTCCGGCTGCGACTGACATGTGCGCTGCCATCGCGAGGCCCGCACCGATCGCCTCGCCGTGCAGCCAGGTTTCATAGCCCGTCACGGTTTCGATCGCGTGACCGAACGTGTGGCCGAGATTCAGCAGCGCACGATCGCCGCGCTCGTGCTCGTCGCGCGCGACGATCGCGGCTTTGATTTCACAGGAGCGACGGATCGCATGCGCGAGCGCAGCGGGTTCAAGTGCGAGCAGCGCAGCGGCGTTGGCCTCTAGCCACGCAAAGAAGTCGGGATCGCAGATCAAGCCGTATTTTATCACCTCGGCGAGCCCGGCCCGCAGTTCGCGCGCGGGTAACGTACGCAGCAGTGCCGTATCGGCCAACACTGCTCGCGGCTGGTGGAACGCGCCGATCAAATTTTTGCCGCCGGGATGGTTCACCCCGGTCTTGCCGCCGACCGAAGAATCGACCTGCGCGAGCAACGTGGTCGGAATTTGCACGAAGTCGATACCGCGTTGGTAACAAGCGGCGGCGAAGCCCGTCATGTCGCCGACCACGCCGCCACCGAGTGCGACCAACAAATCGTCGCGACCGAAACGATTCGCCACCAGCACGTCGATGATGCGCGCGACGTTGTCCAGCGTTTTATGCACTTCGCCATCGGGCAGCACGATACGCACCACGGTGGCACCGAGCGCGCGTTCGACGATATCCGCATGCAGCGGTGCGACCACAGTGTTGGTGACGAGCGCGATCTTGCGTTGCCCGACCAATGCGGCAAGTGCGGCGGCGTCCTGTGATACACCCGCACCGATCACGATCGGATAGCTGCGCGCACCGAGTGCGACTTCGAGTTTTTGTAGCGTGTCGGTCACGGCGGCAGTATACGGTCGACTTCGCGCAGGATCTCTTCGGCCACGTCCCGCACTCGCCGCCCGTCGGTCTGCACCGTGATCGCCGCGGCCCCGCGATAGAGCGGCGCGCGATGGGCCATCAATTCTGTGAGTCGCTGGGTCGTATCTTGACCCGCCAGCATGGGTCGATTCGCGCCATCGCGTACCCGCGCCGCTTGTTGCGCGATCGACGTCTCGAGATACACCACCACACCTCGCGCGGTCAGCGCTGCGCGATTCTCCTCTTTGAGGATCGCGCCGCCACCGGTCGAGAGCACGATGCCGACGCGCGTCGTGAGTTCGGCGATCACGTCACGTTCCCGCTCGCGGAATCCGGCTTCACCCTCCTTCTCGAAGATCAGCGGAATGTCGGCTCCGGTGCGACGCTCGACCTCGGCGTCTGAGTCGACGAAGGGCACGCCGAGCAGCCGCGCGAGTTGTTTGCCCACAGCGGTTTTGCCCGAGCCCATCGGCCCGACGAGAAAGATGTTTCTGGGTGTGGACATGGGGAAAGGCGCACAGTTTAGCGACCCCGCACCGCGCCGGCGAACCGCCGTTCCGGTAACATCCTCAGGTCGTGAAATCCGTCCCCCGTCACGCGCTGCCGCGCATCGCCGCAGCCTTTTTCGCACTCGTCACACTCGCAGTCCTCGGCGTCTCGGGCGCGTACGTCTACTTGCAGCCGTCGCTGCCGACCGCCGAGCAAATGAAGGAGATCAGCCTGCAAGTGCCGCTGCGCATCTATGCGCGCAATGGCCAGGTGATGGCGCAGATCGGCGAGCAGCGTCGCATCCCCGTCAGCTACGAACAAATTCCCGCCGTGGTGCGCAACGCCTTCATCGCCGCCGAAGACGATCGATTCTTCCAGCACTCGGGCTTCGATTTGACCGGCATCGTGCGCTCGGCATTGGTGAATTTGATTCCCGGTACCAATCTGCAAGGTGCGAGCACCATCACCATGCAGACCGCGCGCAATTTGTTCCTCACGCAAGATCGCACTTGGCGACGCAAACTGCAGGAAGTGTTCCTCACCTATCGCATGGAGAAGGAGCTCTCGAAGCAGGAAATCCTCACCTATTACTTGAACGTCATCAATTTCGGCAAACGCGCTTACGGGGTCGCCGCGGCCGCCGAACTTTATTACGGTAAGACGCTCGATCAATTGACGCTCGCCGAAGCGGCGACGCTGGCACGTATTCCGCAAGCGCCCTCGCGGCACAATCCGATCGTCGATCCCGAAGGCTCACGCGTTCGGCGGGGCTACGTTTTGCGTCGCATGCGCGAATCGGGCTTCATCGACGAGGCTGCAGCGCGCGCCGCGGCGAACGAGAAAGTCGAAGCGCGACTGCATACTGCGGGGTACGAAGTCGAGGCACCGTACGTCGCCGAAATGGCCCGCATCGCGCTGCTGAAGATCAAAGATATTCCGCCTGATGCACAAAATCGCGGCTATCGCATCTACACCACCATCGACACGCGCTTACAGGCCGCAGCCAATCGCGCCGTGCGCCTCGGACTGCTCGCCTACGACCGCCGTCACGGCTGGCGCGGCGCGAAATCGCGCGTCACCCTCAAAGGCGGCGAAAGCGATGAGCAACTCGAGGCGCTCGCCGACGATTTTTCGGCGGCGGGCATACTCGTGCCGGCGATCGTCACGCGCGTTGCCGAACGCGGCGCCGACGTTTACGTGCGCGGTAGCGGTCGCGTCACGCTCGACTGGTCGTCGCTCGCGTGGGCACGACGCAAGAACGGCGAACGCATGGGACCGTATCCGAAACGTGCTGCCGAAGTCGTGACGGCTGGTGACGTCGTTTACGTACTCGCGGCGAACGGCAAGGCCGAACTCGTGCAAGTGCCAGAGGCCGCTGCCGCGCTGGTCGCGCTCTCGCCCGTCGACGGCGGCATCGCCGCACTCGTCGGTGGCTTCGATTATTTTGATCGGACCGCCGGCAAGTTCAATCGGGCGACGCAGGCGAAGCGCCAACCGGGCTCGGGCTTCAAACCCTTCTTATATTCCGCCGCGCTCGAAAACGGCTTCACGCCTTCGAGCATGATTCTCGATGCACCTTTCGTGTTCGACGATCCGCGACTCGAAGAAGCCTGGCGTCCGGAAAATTCGAGCCGTGAATTCAACGGGCCGATGCGGCTGCGCGAAGCGCTGGTCGCCTCGCGCAATCTGGTATCGATTCGCATCCTCAAGACCATGGGTTTGCGTGCCGCGATCGACCACGCCACACGCTTCGGTTTCGACAAGAACGTCCTGCCCAATAATTTGACGCTCGCGCTCGGCTCGATGGATGCCACGCCGCTGCAAGTCGTCAGCGGTTATGCGGTGTTCGCCAATGGTGGCCATCGCGTCGAACCGTATTTCATCGATCGTATCGAAGACCCACAAGGTAACGTCGTCTATCGCGCCGCACCGCGTCTCGTGGCGCGCGAGTGCGACCCGCCGGAAACCAGCACGGCGACGGACACTGCAGTTGCAGAACCGTCTGCGACGAACAAAGAAATCGATGCGACGGATACGATCGCGCTTCAGCATCGACAGATAGTCGACGAACAACTTGCCGTCGAGATGGTCCATCTCGTGCTGCAGACACACCGCACGGATTCCCTCGAGCTCGCACTCGAACTGCTTGCCATCGCGGTCGTGGGCGCGGAGGCGCACGCGCTGCGCGCGTTCCACTTCGTCAAAGATTCCGGGCACGGACAAACAGCCTTCTTCCATCACGCCGACGTCCTCGCGGACGAGAATTTCCGGATTGATGAACACCAGAGGCTCGCTGCGATCGGCGCTGCAGTCCATGACGATGAGCTGGCGATGGACATCGACCTGCGAGGCGGCAAGCCCGATTCCGGGAGCCGCGTACATGGTTTCGAACATGTCGTCGATGAGGCGCGACAACGCGGCATCGTACTCGGTGACCGGCACGGCGCGGGTAC
>RGUL01000040.1 GCA_010027845.1 Gammaproteobacteria bacterium | reverse complement strand
CGCCACCCACGGTCACACGTCATCCAAAAGCCGATCGTCACGTGCAGGTGCTCGTGATCGGTGCCGGGCCGGGCGGTTATACCGCCGCGTTTCGCGCTGCCGATCTCGGTCTCACCGTGACGCTCGTCGAACGATGGCCGACGCTCGGTGGCGTCTGTCTCAACGTTGGCTGTATTCCATCGAAAGCACTGCTGCACGCGGCAAAGGTCGTCGATGAGGCGGCGGCGATGGCCGATCACGGCATCACGTTCGGTCCGCCGAAGATCGATCTCGATAAGTTGCGCGGCTGGAAGGCGAGCGTCGTCGGCAAACTCACCGGTGGCCTGCAAACGCTCGCGAAGCAGCGCAAGGTGGAAGTTTTGCAAGGCACGGCGAAGTTCGTCGAGCCGGGGCTCGTCGAAGTCGCGGGCGCATCCGGCATGCAGCGTTTGAGTTTCGAGCATTGCATCATCGCTGCAGGGTCCGAGCCGGTGCGGTTGCCGTTCGTGCCGGACGATCCGCGCGTCATCGATTCGACCGGTGCGCTCGAGTTGCAGGATTTACCGCAGCGCATGCTCGTGATCGGTGGCGGCATCATCGGGCTTGAAATGGGTTCGGTGTACGCGACGCTCGGTGTGCGCGTGAGTGTGGTCGAGTTCATGAAGCAACTCGCGCCAGGCGCGGACGCGGATCTCGTGCGTCCGCTAGAAAAGCGATTACGCAAACAATTCGAAGCGATCTGGTTAGGCACTAAGGTCAAGGCCGTCAGCGCCGAGCGCGAGGGACTGCGCGTCACGTTCGAAGGTGACGGCGCGCCCGAGCCGCAACTCTATGATCGCGTGCTCGTCGCCGTCGGTCGTAAGCCGAACGGTCGGCTCGTCGGTGCCGAGCAAGGTGGCATCGAAGTCGACGAGCGCGGCTTTATCCGCGTCGACAAACAATTGCGCACCAACGTCGCCAACGTTTACGCCATCGGCGACGTCGTCGGTCAACCGATGCTCGCGCACAAAGCCACCCACGAAGGTAAGGTCGCTGCCGAGGTCATCGCCGGTGAAAAACGTTCGTTCGATGCGCGCGTGATTCCGGCGGTCGCTTATACGGATCCGGAAATCGCTTGGGTCGGGCTCACCGAAACGGATGCGAAGGCGCGCGGCGTGCGTTACGAGAAGGGGGTATTTCCTTGGGCGGCGAGCGGACGCTCGCTCGCGCAAGGTCGTGACGAAGGGTTCACCAAATTATTGTTCGACCCCGACACGCATCGCGTGGTCGGTGGTGGCATCGTCGGTCCGAATGCGGGTGAGCTCATCGCCGAGATCGCACTCGCGATCGAGATGGGCGCGGATGCGGCTGACATCGGGCTGACGATCCATCCGCACCCGACCGTGTCGGAGTCGATCGCGATGTCTGCCGAGGCCTTCGAAGGCACGCTCACTGACCTCTACGTGCCGAAACGCAAATAGTTAGATCAACTGCCGCAGCGATTCCAGATAAGCGGTTTCGTCCGGCGCGCGTCCGGCGCGCTGGGCTTCCCATAGCGCACGGCCGAGCATCTCCATCATGCGGTGCTCGGCCTCGTGCGCGCCGTAGCGACTCGCCAAGCGCGTGTGCACGGCGGCGATCCCCGCGGGGCGATTCGTGCTCACCTGTTCGCGCAGCGCCAGATGCATCGACAAATGCAAAAACGGGTTGCTCTCACCGCGCTCCGGTCCGAAGTCGGCCGTCAGCGCAGCATCCCCACGTTCCAGCCACGGGTGGTATTCGGGGTGCTCGCCCACGAGTGCGGCGATTTGCGTCTCGAGCGGCGTGAGCACGGCGTCGGTGCGGGCACGGCGCCAAGCGTCCAGCCAGCCGCGACGTAGTTCCTCGCGGGTCGACCCGAACAGCATGCTCAGCGATCCGCCCGCGTCTTGCGCTTGAACGAACAAAGATCGGCGATCGGGCAGGCGGGGCAATTCGGCGTGCGCGCCTTGCAGATGTAACGGCCGTGCAGGATCAGCCAGTGGTGCGCGTCGTGCAAAAATTCTTTCGGTACGTTCTTCAAAAGTTTTTTCTCGACGGCGAGCACGGTCTTGCCAGTCGCGAGACCGGTGCGATTGGCGACGCGGAAGATGTGCGTGTCGACCGCCATGGTCGGCTCGCCGAAGGCGGTGTTGAGCACGACGTTGGCGGTTTTTCGGCCGACGCCGGGCAGGGCCTCGAGCGCGTCGCGGTCGCGCGGTACCTCGCCACCGTGTTGCTCGAGCAAAATTTTACACGTGGCGATGACGTTCTTCGCTTTGGCGTTGTAAAGACCGATCGTGCGCACGAACGGCAACAGCCCCTCGAGACCGAGAGTGTGAATGGCCTGCGGCGTGTTCGCGACCGGAAACAACTTACGCGTGGCGATGTTCACGCTTTTGTCGGTGGCTTGTGCCGACAAGATAACGGCGATCAAAAGTTCGAACGGCGAGCGGTACTCGAGTTCGGTGGTCGGGTGCGGATTGCGTGCGCGCAGCCGCTCGAACATCGCAACGCGGGCTTCCGGCTTCACGATGCACCCGTTTTGGTGGCGCTGGCAGCGCGTTTCCGCTCGGCAAGCAGTTCGCGACGTTCACGCTCACGTCGTGCGATGCGTTCGTTGTGCGCGTCGTAGCGTTGACGATTTTCCTGCGGCGTCGGCGATGGTGAGCGTGCGGCGATCGCGGCGCGCGGTGCCAAGGTGATGCAGTCCACCGGACACGGCGCGATGCAGAGTTCGCAGCCGGTGCAGAGGTCGGTGAGCACGGTGTGCATCTGCCGCGACGCACCGACGATCGCATCGACGGGACAGGGCGGCAGGCAGCGTGCGCAACCGATACAGCGTGACGCGTCGATCAGCGCGACCATCGGCGCCGTTTCGATGCCACATTGCGGATCGAGCGGCAGCGCGTTCCGAGACAAAAGTTTTGCAAGCGCCGTGATGGTTCGTTCGCCGCCCGGCGGGCAACGATTGAGCTCGGTTTCGCCAGCGGCGAGCGCTTGTGCGTAGGGCGTGCAGCCTGAGTACCCGCAGCGCGTGCATTGCGTCTGCGGCAGCAGAGCGTCGATCGCCTCTGCGCTCGGCGTCACGATTAGATCAAGAGACGCGCATGCCGGGCGCCGCACCCTCGTCGGCGCCGAGCAGATAGACGCGACCGCTTTCGTCGGCGGCACACAGCACCATGCCCTCGGAGACACCGAAACGCATTTTGCGCGGCGCGAGGTTCGCGACCATCACCACGTTACGGCCGATCACGCTCTCCGGTGTGTACGAGCCGCGGATGCCCGAGAACACGTTGCGAGTCTCGCCGCCTAAATCGAGCGTGAGTTGCAGCAGTTTTTCCGAGCCTTCGACGGCGCTCGCTGCGACCACCTTGGCGATGCGCAAATCGAGTTTCGCAAAATCGTCGATTGCGATGGTGCTGGGTGTTTCGGTCATTTTAGGTTCCGACTTTTTGGCCGCGACGACGGTTTTCGTCGCGGTGGGTTCGATCAATTTGGCAACGACGGCGGGGTCGACCCGCAGCGCAAGCGGTTCGTAAGGTGCGAGTGGCGTGCCGAGCAACGGCGTCGCGATTTCGTCCCAGCGCGACAGCGAAGTGCCTAAAAATCCCGCGGCCTTACACGCGATCTGTGGCAGCACCGGCGCGAGGTAGACCATCAGCACGCGGAACAGGTTGATGCCTTGCGTGGCGACGGCCAGCACGTTGTCGGCTTGGGTCGGATCTTTGGCGAGCGCCCATGGTTTGTGCGTGTCGACGTATTGATTGGCGCGATCGGCGAGGAGCATGATCTCGCGCATTGCGGCGGAGTAGTCGCGAGCGTCATAGAGCGTCGCGACGCGCTCTGCTGCAGCGGTGAATTCTGCGTAGAGTGCGGGGTCCGGCAAGCGCGCAGCGAGCGTGCCACCACCGCGGGCGATGAATCCGGCGCAACGACTCGCGATGTTGACGAGTTTCCCGACGATGTCGGAATTGACACGCGCCGTGAAATCTTCGAGCGCGAGGTCGATGTCGTCGACACCCGGTCCGAGTTTCGCTGCGAAGTAGTACCGCAGTGGCTCGGGCGGTAACAGTTCGAGGTAGCGCGCAGCGGTGACGAAGGTGCCGCGCGATTTCGACATTTTTTGCCCGTCGACCGTCAAGAAGCCGTGCACGAACACCGCCGTCGGCCGTCGCATTCCCGAGCCGTGCAACACGGCGGGCCAAAAGAGCGTGTGGAAGTAGCTGATGTCCTTGCCGATGAAATGATAGAGCTCGGTTTTGCTATCGGCGCGTAAGTATTCGTCGGGGTCGAGACCGCGCTTTTCACACAGCGCCTTGAAGCTGCCGAGGTAGCCGATCGGCGCATCGAACCAAACGTAAAAATATTTGCCCGGAAACCCCGGGATCTCGAAGCCGAAATAGGGCGCATCGCGCGAGATGTCCCAGTCTTGTAAGCCGGCGGCGAACCACTCGTCGAGTTTGGCGCGCACCGATTCCTGCAACGAGCCGCTCGCCACCCACTCGCGCAGCATGGTCTCGAAACGACCGAGCGCGAAGAAAATATGTTCGGACTCGCGCCACACGGGTTTCGTGCCGCTGAGTGTCGACGTCGGGTCGAGCAGATCGGCGGGTGAGTACGTCGCACCGCACGCTTCGCAGCTGTCGCCGTATTGATCGGCGGCGCCGCATTTTGGGCAACCACCACGCACGTAGCGATCGGGCAAAAACATGCCGGCGCTTTCGTCGTAGGCTTGGCGGACGCTGCGCGTCGTGATGTGCCCGGCCGCGCGCAAACGCTCGAACATCAAGTCGGTGTAGTGGCGATTTTCGCTCGAGTGGGTCGAGTGAAAATGATCGTGACCAATGATGAAGCCCTTGAAGTCGGCGCGATGCTCATCGGCGACTCGCGCGATCAACGCTTCGGGAGAGATTCCCTCGGCTTGCGCTTTGATCATGATCGGCGTGCCGTGCGTGTCCTCGGCGCAGACGTAAATGCAATCGGCGCCCCGCATGCGCTGGAAGCGCACCCAGATGTCGGTTTGCACGTGCTCGATGATGTGTCCGAGGTGCAACGGCCCGTTGGCGTAGGGCAAAGCGGAGGTGACGAGGATCTTTCGCGACATGGCCGCAATTATCGCACACGCCCGATGCGCCCCCGGCGCCGCGTTACCGGCTAGAATTCGCGTATGACCGAAGATGCCCTAACCGCTGCAGTCGGACGTTACAACGACCCGAATCTACGCCAGACGCTCGCCGAGGCGCGTGCCGTGCAGTCGGTCGTGCGGACGGCGCACGGCGTACGTATCGCGTTGCGACTCGGCATCCCGACCGGCGGCTATGCGACTGAGTTGGTGCCGGCGCTCGAAAAACATCTCGCCGCCGACGGTTTTGCCGTACGGGTCGAGCTCGCGCTCGAGCAAGCGATTGCGGCGCATGCGGTGCAGCGCGGTCTGACGCCGCTGCCCGGCATCCGTAACGTCGTCGCGGTCGCCTCGGGCAAAGGTGGCGTCGGCAAATCGACGGTGGCCGTGAATCTCGCGTTGGCGCTCGCAGCGCAAGGCGCGCGCGTCGGCATGCTCGATGCCGACATCTACGGTCCTAGCCAACCGATCATGCTCGGGCTGCAAGGCGCGCGACCGGAAACGCGTGACGGTAAGAAACTCGTACCGCTCGCCGCACACGGTTTGGTGTCGATGTCGATCGGATTTTTGGTCGACGTCGAGCAGCCCATGGTGTGGCGCGGGCCGATGGTGACCTCGGCACTGAATCAATTATTGACCGACACCGATTGGGGCGCGCTCGATTATTTGATCATCGACATGCCGCCGGGCACGGGCGACATTCAACTGACGCTCGCGCAGCGGGTGCCGGTTTCGGGTGCCGTGATCGTCACGACGCCGCAGGACATCGCGCTCGCCGATGCCCGCAAGGGTCTGAAGATGTTCGAGAAGGTGAACGTACCGGTACTCGGTATCGTCGAGAACATGAGCGTGCACGTGTGCAGCCAGTGTGGCCACGCAGAGCATATTTTTGGGGTTGGTGGCGGCGCACGAATGGCAGCGCAGTACGACGTGCAGATGCTCGGTGCCTTGCCGCTCGATGCACGCATACGCGAGGACGCCGACGGCGGTCGACCGACGGTCGTGGCGGAGCCTGCGAGTGCGCGAGCCGCCGCCTATTTCGCGCTCGCGCGGCGTACCGCCGGCGAGCTCGCCCGTCGCGACCGCGACCGCTCCGCTGCATTTCCGAAAATCGTCGTCGAGGACACATGAGCATCAAGTCCGATCATTGGATCCGCCGCATGGCGGCCTCACACGGCATGATCGAGCCGTTCGCAGCCGAGCAGGTGCGAACCGTCGAAGGTCAAAGAATCATTTCGTACGGCACCTCGAGTTACGGCTACGACGTACGCTGTGCGACCGAATTCAAAATATTCACCAACATCAACTCGACGATCGTCGATCCGAAGGCGTTCGACGCTAAGAATTTCGTCGACGTCGATGCGGACGTTTGCATCATCCCGCCGAATTCGTTCGCGCTTGCGCGTACGGTGGAATATTTCCGCATTCCGCGCAGCATCCTCACCGTTTGTCTCGGTAAGTCGACCTATGCGCGCTGCGGTATCATCGTCAACGTGACGCCGCTCGAGCCGGAGTGGGAAGGGCATGTGACGCTCGAGTTTTCGAACACCACACCGCTGCCGGCGAAGATTTACGCTAACGAAGGCGTGGCGCAGATGCTGTTTTTCGAAAGCGACGAGGTCTGCTCGACTTCGTACAAAGATCGCGGCGGAAAATATCAAGGTCAGCGCGGCGTGACCTTGCCCCGTACCTGAGTCGCCGCTAGCGCTTGAGGGTGCGAATGCGCATCGACCACTCGAGTTTCGTGCCGCGTCGACGTTCGGCTTGCACAGGCAGATAGCCTAACGCCGGCGCTAGCCACAGCCGCGTCACGCGATCGGAACCGGGGCGGCGCGTGCCGTAGACCACGGTGTCAAGTTCGCCGAGTGCGGTCGACAGACGTAGCGGCGGCTCGAGTTCGTACAAAAACTCTTTGATTTCGTCTTTGTCGGCGAGAAAGAACCGCTGTGGTTTGTCACCGGCGGCGAGTGCTTGCATCAAGGCGATTTGCACGGACATCGGGTCTTGCAGATTGTCGCGGATCGGTAAGTCGACGGGCTTGCCCTCCGAAGTACCCTGCACTCGGCCGTTCGCCCAGTCGAAGTGCAAGTCGACGTCGCGCAACGTGTCGGCGGTACCATCGTCGGCGGAATACCGTTTCGGGCGTGGTTGTCCGTTGTCGAGCGTGAAGCTGCTGCGTTGCAAAATTTCACCGGGCAGTGCGAGTTTGAACAGCCCGCGCGCGACGTTGCGAGAGATGTACGTCCAGCCGTTGGTGGGGTCGCGAGCGAGTTCCAACGTGCTCGTGCCGGCGTTGATACCTTTCCAAACGACGTCGTAGACGACCGCAAAGATCGCGAGCGCGAGCCGCAGCACTGCGTAACGATCAGTCACGACGAATTCCTTCGGCATCGAAGCGAATGACTCGCGGCACGGTCAAAAGTTCGCTATCGAGGATCGGTCGGCCGGCAACGTCGCAGCGCAGTCGGCCGCGGGCGAACCATTCGACGACGGTCGGGTAGAGCGTGTGTTCACAGCGCTGCACGCGTGCAGCGAGCGCGTGCTCGTCGTCGTCCGGCAGTACCGGCACGATGCCTTGTAACACCGCAGGACCGCCGTCCAGATCGGGCGTGACGAAATGAACCGTCGCGCCGTGTTCGCGGTCGTGGGCGGCGAGCGCGGCGCGATGCGTATGTAGCCCTTTGTGGCGCGGTAGCAGCGACGGATGAATGTTGAGCAAGCGACCGGCAAACGCAGCGACGAAGTGCGCCGAGAGAATTCGCATGTAGCCCGCGAGGGCGATGCAATCGACGCCGCTCGATTCGAAGGCAGCGCGCAAGCGTGCGTCGTGTGCGTCGCGTGGTTCGTCTTTGAGGCGCGCGATGGTCGCGGTTGGCAAACCGAGTTCGGTCGCTCGCGCGAGTCCAGGCGCATCGCTGCGATCGCTTGCGACTAAGCTGATGTCTGCGGGAATTCGACCGTCGCGGCAGGCTTGCGCGAGCGCGAGCATGTTACTGCCGACGCCGGAGAGTGCGATGCCGAGCCGCATGCGGCTCACTCGATGACGACTTCGCCCGCGCCGGGGCGCACCGCACCGATCACCGCCGCCGCTTCGCCCGCAGCGCGCAACACGCGTAGCGCTTGGTCGCTGTGCTCGGCGGCGACGATGACGACCATGCCGATTCCGCAGTTGAAGGTGCGATGCATTTCGTCATCGGCGATGCGACCCGTTGCTTGCAACCATTCGAACACGGGATCACGCGCCCACCGACTGCGCTGCAGCGTGACGCCGCAGTTTTCGGGTAATACGCGCGGGATGTTGTCGGTGAGGCCGCCACCGGTGATGTGTGCAAAGCCGTGCACCGGGACCGCTTTGGCGAGCGCGAGCATCGCCGGGACGTAGATGCGAGTCGGTTCGAGCAGGCGATCGAACAAAGATTTTCCGTCTACTATGGTGTCGGCATCGGCGGCGGCGAGCGCGACCAATTTGCGAATCAAAGAATAGCCATTCGAATGTGGCCCGGACGAAGCGAGCCCGATCACCGCATCGCCCGTGCGCACTCGACTGCCGTCGATGATGGCGTCTTTTTCTACGACGCCGACGCAAAAGCCCGCAAGGTCGTAATCACCACCGTGATACATCCCGGGCATCTCGGCGGTTTCGCCGCCGACGAGCGCACAGCCGGCGAGCCGACAGCCTTCGACGATGCCGGCGACGACGCTGGTCGCGACGTCGACGTCGAGTTTGCCGGTGGCGTAATAGTCTAAAAAAAAGAGCGGTTCGGCGCCTTGTACGGCGACGTCGTTGACGCACATGCCGACGAGGTCGATGCCGATGCGGTCGTGACGACCGGTGTCGATCGCGAGGCGCAGTTTGGTGCCGACGCCGTCGGTGCCCGAAACCAGCACCGGTCGCTGCCACCGGCCGACGGGTAATTCGACCAGGGCGCCGAAACCGCCGATGCCGGCGAGCACCTCGGGGCGCTGTGCGCGGCGTACCAGCGGCTTGATGCGTTCGACCAGTTCGTCGCCCGCGTCGATATCGACTCCCGCATCGCGATAGGTGAGGCCTTTCGAGGGGATTTCTCGTGACATGATCGCCGGGGTCCGATGGAAAACGCGGTAATATTGTACGCTGTTCGCATCATGAGACAGTCAGTTTCCCTGCGCGCGTGGCGTGCTTTGATGTTGTTGACCGCGCTCGCGGCTACGTTGGCGTCGGTGAGCGTGCGCGCGGCCACGCAAAGCGTCGCGATCGGCGAGGTCGCCGTGAGTTCCACCGGTGACGAGGCCTTCGCAGAGGCGATGCGGGTTGCGCTCGTCCGTGCGACCGGCAAACGTGCGGCAGCGCAAGATCCGGCCTTTGCGGCGCTGCGCGCCGATCCGCGGCGATACGTACAAATCTTTCGGCCGGCGAGTGCGGGGTCGCCTGCGATCGTGGTGTTCGACATCGCAGCGATCGAACGCAGCATCGAGGCCGCGGGGCGCGTGGTGTGGCCGCGTGAGCGGCCCGTCGTTCTCGTGACCATCGTCTCGGCGCCGCCTGGTGCCGATCCAGTGGCCGTGCGGGCGGCTCTCGAAACAGCCGGTAGTGCACGGGGCTTGCCGCTGCGATTGTCGAGCGCGCAAGCGGCCGGCTTGAAAAGCGGTGAGGAGCCGAACGCACAGACGGCGATCGCTGCTGCGCGCCGCGCCGGTGCCGAGGCTGCGCTCATCGGGCAAGCCGACGGTGGCGAATGGCAGTGGACGCTGTTCGACGTCGAGGGCAGCGTCGTGTTCCCCGGGGGTGTGGTCGCAGGCGTCGACGGCGCGGCCGAGACGTTGTCGAGTATGTCGCATGCAGTAACTGCGCAAGCGGAGTCGACGGTGATTTTGCGGATCGACGGTGTTCGCACGCTTGCCGATCATGTACGCGTGCAGCGCGCAGCATCCGCGTTAACTGGCGTACGCGGTGTGTTACCACTCGAGGTCGAGGCAGAGCGCGCGAGTTTCCGGGTGCAGGTCGCGGGCGGTGCGACAGCGCTGCTCGAGGCACTCAAAGGTGTGCGTCCTTTTGCGACGCCAGCGGTCACAGGCGAGCGCGTCGACGTCCGGTTCGAGCCGTAAGCGCGTTCCGCTGCGAAATGCTGCACCACCTACCCAACGCGATTTGTATTCTTAGAATCGTGCTCACGGTGCCGACCGTGCTCGCGCTACAGGCGCAGGCTTACGAAGCCGCGGTCGCATGGTTCGCGCTCGCCGCAGCCTCCGATGGACTAGATGGGTATCTGGCCAAAAAATTCGCTTGGACTTCCAATCTCGGTCGCGCACTCGACCCGCTCGCCGACAAGATTTTATTGGTGGCGGTGTTCATGACTTGCGTGTGGCAGGGATTGGTGCCGAGCTGGCTCGCCGTCGCGGTGATTGCACGCGATCTGTTGTTGACCTCCGGTGCCATCGCTTATCGACTCTGGTTCGGTGCGGTGCGTGGCGCGCCGTCGATCCTGTCGAAAATCAACACTGCTTTGCAGATCGCATTTTTACTCGGCGCGTTGTTGACGGCGATGGAGCACATCGAGACGCCAGGTGTGTTGCAAGTGCTTGCGTGGGTGACGCTTTGCACTACGATCGCCTCCGGTGTCGACTATGCGTGGCGATTCTTGCGGCTCGGCTGGCAACAACTGGCTGCGCACTGAGATCACGGCGATGGATCAACTACCACTCGGTGTGCGTTTACGCGAGCGTGCGACGTTCACGGCATTCGTCGCTGGCGCAAACGTGCAGGTCGTGCAACGGCTCGAGGCGCTCGCTGCAGCCGGTGCGGGAGTCATTTGGTTATGGGGTGCGACGGGCTCCGGTCGTTCGCATTTGCTGCAGGCGCTGTGCGCGGCGGCGACGGGGCGCGCAGCATTTTTGCCGATCAAAGAATTACGCACGCTCGGTCCGGCGTTGTTCGAGGGCAGCGAGCACGCGCGCGTCGTCTGCGTCGACGATCTCGATCTTTTGATCGGTGACGGTGCGGCGGAACGCGCCCTGTTCGCGCTCTATCGTGGTGTGGAGGAGCGCGGCGCCGTATTGGCGGTGACGGCTGCTGCGCCACCGACGGCGCAATCTTGGGCCTTGGCGGACATCGGTTCGCGCTTCGGTGCGAGCGAGGTGTTTCAATTGCGCGCGCTGGATGCGGTGGGCGAACTCGCGGCGCTCAAGTTGCGCGCGGCGGCGCGCGGCTTGGATCTTCCCGAAGAAACGGCGACTTATTTGTTACGCCGCTTTCCTCGCGACATGGCGACGCTCGGACGCTTATTGGACGAAATCGACGTCGCGTCGCTCGCCGCCCAGCGTCGACTCACCGTGCCGTTCGTGCGCGGGATACTCGGCGATCCTTAAGATCGATGGCGAGTTGCGCAACGCGCGCACCGAGTGCGTGGGCGATGCGTTTCTCGTGGTCGGTGAACGTCACCGCGGTGCCGTGCGGTGTGAAGTGCGAGGCGCCGTACGGACCGCCACCGCTACGCGTCTCGCTCAGGGCCGATTCGGTGTAGGGCACGCCCGTGATCACCATGCCGTGATGCAACAGCGGCACCATCATGGTCAGCAAGGTCGATTCCTGGCCACCGTGCAAGCTGCTACTGCCGGTGAACACCCCCGCCGGCTTGCCGACGAGCGCGCCTTCCGCCCAAATCGCTGCGGCACCGTCGAGAAAATATTTGAGCGCGGCGGCCATGTTGCCGAAGCGCGTCGGACTGCCGAGTAAGAGTCCGTCGCACTGCCGCAGGTCGTCATGCTTCACCCACGGCGCTCCGCTGTCTGGCACTGCGCGCACCGGATGTTCGTCATCGGCCGTCACCGGGGGCGTGCTGCGGAGCACGGCCGTTGCACCGTCGACACTCTCGACGCCGCGGCAAACCTGACGCGCGAACTCGGCCGTCGCGCCGGTGCGCGAGTAATAGAGAACCAAAATATTGGCGGTGCTCATCGCCCGCGCTCCTGCAGACGCGCGACTACTTCGGCGATCGGCCAATGTTCGTTGTCGCTCGCACGGCGGTGACGGTATTCCAAAGTACCGGAATCGAGGCCGCGATCGGAGATGACGATGCGGTGCGGCAAGCCTAATAGTTCTGCATCGGCGAATTTCACGCCCGGGCGCGCATCACGATCGTCGAGCAAAACGTCGAGTCCTGCGGCGCCGAGCTCCGCATAAAGTCGTTCGGCTAGCGCTTGAACTTTGGGTGACTTCGCGGCGTTGAGCGGCACGAGCACGACGTCGAAGGGCGCGAGCGGTTCCGGCCAAATGATCCCCGCATCATCGTGATTTTGCTCGATCGCTGCGGCGACGATGCGCGTCACGCCGATGCCGTAACAACCCATGTACATCGTGAGCGGTTTGCCGGCTTCGTCGAGCACGGTCGCCTGCATGGCCTCGCTGTATTTGCGGCCGAGCTGGAAGATATGTCCGACTTCGATGCCGCGGCGGATCGAGAGCGTGCCGGCGCCGGCCGGGCTCGGGTCACCGGCGACGACGTTGCGAGCGTCGACCGCCGTGGGTTCCGGCAAGTCGCGGCCCCAGTTGACGTTTTTGTAGTGGTGATCGATTTCGTTGGCGCCGCAAACGAAATCTGCGAGCGCGAGCGCTGCGTGATCGGCGTAGACCGGGCAACGCAAACCGATCGGGCCCAAAAAACCGGGCTCGCAGCCGGTCGCTGCGAGTACCGCTTCGCGCGAGGCCATACGCAGCGGATTGGCGACGCCGGGCAGTTTTTGAGTTTTGACCGCGTTCAATTCGTGATCGCCGCGCAATACGATCGCCACGACGCCGCCGTCGATGCCGTCGACCATCAACAATTTCGCCGTTCGAGCCGCATGCACGCCGAGGAACGATGCGACCTCGTCGATCGTGCGGCACGCCGGCGTCGACACTTTTTCCAGTGAAGCCGTGGCGGCGGCCCGCGCGTTCGCGGGTGGCAGCGCGGGGGCGAGCTCGAGATTGGCGGCGTATTGATCGGCGCCGTTCGAGACCGCAATCGCATCTTCGCCCGAGTCGGCCAGCACTTGGAATTCCTCGGATGCCGTGCCACCGATCGATCCGGTGTCGGCCTTGACGGGGCGGAATTCGAGGCCCATGCGTGTGAACATGCGGATGTAGGCGTCGCGCATCGCATCGTATCCGGCTTGCAACGACTCCGGTGTGGCGTGGAACGAGTACGCGTCTTTCATGATGAATTCGCGGCCGCGCATCACGCCGAATCGCGGTCGGATCTCGTCGCGGAACTTCACTTGAATCTGATAAAAATTAGCCGGCAGTTGCCGATAACTTTTTAATTCACGACGGGCGAGATCGGTGATCACTTCCTCGTGCGTGGGGCCGATCACGAAGTCGCGTTGATGGCGATCTTTCAACCGCAAAAGTTCCGGACCGTATTGCTCCCAGCGCCCGGACTCTTGCCATAGTTCGGCGGGTTGCACCGCCGGCATCAAAACTTCGAGCGCACCGGCGCGATCCATCTCCTCACGGATGATGCGTTCGACTTTACGCAGCGTGCGCAGACCGAACGGCGTCCAGGTGTAGATGCCCGCGGCGAGGCGACGGATCAGACCCGCGCGCAGCATGAGCTGGTGGCTAACGACCTCGGCCTCGGAGGGTGTCTCCTTGACCGTGTTGATGGGGTATCGGGACCAGCGCATGGGCGGGACGCACTCCAGGGTGAGCAGGGTGCGCCATGTTACGGCGCGCGGCATTGTCCCGAAAGGTTTCGACCCCTATGATGGCGCACGTTTTTTCCACCCGACCGGATCGGCTGTCACGTGACTGAAGACCCAACGAGCCCGGGCGCTCGCAGGACGCTGCCGCGTCGCGGTGTCGTGCTGTTGCCCAACCTGTTGACCACCGGCGCGCTCGCCTGCGGGTTCTATGCGATCGTCTCGGCGATCAACGGTAATTTTTCCAGTGCCGGGGCTGCCGTCTTCGCCGCGATGTTCTTCGACGGGCTAGACGGCCGGGTCGCGCGTTGGACCCGGACCGAGAGCGTCTTCGGTAAAGAATACGACAGCCTCGCGGACATGGTGTCGTTCGGCGTCGCGCCTGCGGTCGTGGCATTTCAATGGGGTATCGCACGCATCACCGAATACGGTGATGCGTGGACGCGCTTCGGTTGGATCGCCTCGTTTTTTTATTGCGTCTGCGCGGCGCTGCGACTTGCGCGGTTCAACGCGCGTGCGGCGATCGCCGACAAGCGCTATTTCGAAGGTTTGCCCAGTCCGTCGGCGGCGGGCTTGGTCGCGGCGTTCGTGTGGTTCTCGAGCGAGTGGCGTGAGCCCGGTTTGACGGGTCTCATCGTCACGTTCGTGATCACCGCGATCGCCGGACTTTTGATGGTCTCGCAATTCCCGTACCCGAGCCTCAAACAAATCGACTGGACGTTGCGCGTTAAGTTTTTCTACTTCGTGATCGTGCCGGTCTCGCTCGCCTTCGTGTTCGCCGCGCCGCCGCCGACTTTGCTGTTCTTATTTGCCTCGTTCGCATTGTCGGCGCCGTTTCTGTGGGCAGTGCGCAGACTGCGTCGCGCCTTCGGTCGCGCGACCCCGGAGTTGCCACCCGGCCATGACTGACGCTGCACTGCGCGCCCGGTATCTCGACGCGCTGGGCATCGATCGCTATCTACTGCGTCACCCACCGGCTACAGAGGCGGTTGCGACCGAGTCGCCGTGGGCGGAACTCGAAGCACGGGTGGCGGCTTGCACGCGTTGCAGCTTGCATCGTGGTCGAACGCAAACGGTGTTCGGCGTCGGTGCGCGGGACGCCGAATGGTTCGTGGTCGGTGAAGCGCCGGGCGAGGAGGAGGACCAACGCGGCGAACCCTTCGTCGGCGCGGCGGGACAATTGCTCGATGCGATGTTGACGGCGATCGACTTGCCGCGCCCCACCGTGTTCATCGCCAACCTCCTCAAATGTCGACCACCCGAGAATCGTGATCCGCAGGCCGAGGAGATCGCGGAGTGTTCAGCGTATCTCGCCTCGCAAATCGAACTCGTGCGGCCGCGCATCATCCTCGCCTTCGGCCGCGTCGCAGCGCAAAATTTGCTCGGTACGACGGCGACGCTCGCATCGCTGCGTGGCGTCGTGCATCACTACGGAGCGCAGCGACTCCCGGTGGTCGTCACGTATCACCCCGCTTATTTGCTGCGTAGCCCGGGCGATAAGCGCAAGGCCTGGGAAGACTTGAAGTTCGCGCGCCGGACGTTCGCCTCGCTCGTGGCGGAGTCCTCGTGATGGCGGCGGCGTTGGATGATCTACCGATGCCGACGATGAAGATCCGGGCCATGCAGGCCGCGGACGTTCCGGCAGTCGCACTCATCGAACGCGAGTCGTATCGCTTTCCGTGGAGCGAAGGCATTTTTCGCGACTGCGTGCGGGTCGGCTACTGCTGCCGCGTGGTCGAATTCGATCATTTGCTGGTCGGCTACGGCGTCTTGAGCGCCGGCGCAGGCGAAGCGCATCTTTTGAACATTTGCATTCGCGAGGCGTATCGCACGCGTGGCATCGGTCGACGCTTGCTCGATCAATTGTTTGCCGATGCGCGCGCTGCCGGTGCACGCGAATTATTTTTGGAGGTCCGGCCGAGTAACACGGCTGCGATCCGTTTATATCAAACCCTCGGATTCACCTCGGTCGGCTTACGTCGTGGGTACTATCAAGCCGAGGGTGGACGTGAGGATGCCATCGTCATGCGGTTGCCGTTGTCATGAGTGTCGCCACGGAAGTCGCGCGACGTCGCACCTTTGCCATCATTTCGCACCCCGACGCTGGCAAAACCACGCTGACCGAAAAACTGTTGTTGTTCGGCGGTGCGATCCAGTTGGCCGGCACCGTCAAAGGTCGCAAAGCGGCACGGCACGCGACCTCGGACTGGATGCGACTCGAGCAGCAACGCGGCATTTCCGTCACCTCTTCGGTGATGCAGTTTCCGTTCAACGGCTGCATCGTAAACTTGCTCGACACCCCGGGACACGAAGACTTTTCCGAAGATACCTATCGCACCTTGACGGCCGTCGATTCGGCGTTGATGGTGATCGACTGCGCCAAAGGTGTCGAAGAACGAACGATCAAGTTGATGGAGGTGTGCCGCCTGCGCGATACACCGATCATGACCTTCATCAACAAACTCGATCGCGAAGGTCGAGCGCCGATCGAATTACTCGACGAGATCGAGAAAGTGCTCGGTATCGCGACCGCACCGGTGACCTGGCCGATCGGTATGGGCCGCGATCTGCAGGGCATCTATCATCTCGGCCTCGATCGAATCTACGTTTACGCGGCCGGCGAGCGCGGTCGGATCGGTGAGAACATCGTCATCGAGGGGCTGCACAGCCCCGAGGGCCGCGAATTTCTGGGTGATCGCGCCGCCGCGTTCGACGAAGAGATCGAACTCGTGCAGGGGGCGACCCAAGCCTTCGATCTCGACGCTTATCGCGCCGGCAAGCAAAGCCCCGTGTTCTTCGGTTCGGCGATCTCCAATTTCGGTGTGCAGGAGTTGTTGGAGTCGTTCACGCAGCATGCGCCTGGGCCGCTGCCGCGGGCGACACGTCAGCGTGAGGTGCAGCCGCACGAAGAAAAGCTCAGCGGTTTCGTCTTCAAAATTCAGGCGAACATGGATCCCTCGCATCGCGATCGCATCGCGTTCATGCGTCTGTGCTCGGGTAAGTATGCGCGGGGCATGAAAGTGCATCACGTGCGACTCGACAAGGACGTGCGCATCGCCGACGCCGTGACGTTTCTCGCCTCCGATCGTTCGGCAGCAGAGGACGCTTACGCGGGTGACATCATCGGCCTCCACAACCACGGCACGATCAACATCGGCGATTCGTTCACCGAAGGTGAAGAACTCGCCTTCACCGGCATACCGAATTTCGCACCCGAAATGTTCCGCCGAGCGGTGCTCAAAGATCCGCTCAAGATGAAAGCGTTAGGCAAGGGACTCGGCCAGCTTTGCGAGGAGGGGGCGACGCAATTGTTTCGGCCGTTGCGCAACAACGATCAGATTCTGGGCGCGGTCGGGCAGTTGCAATTCGAGGTCGTGGCATTTCGGTTACAAGATGAGTATTCGGTGCAGTGCGCGTTCGAGCCGATCGGTGTGTACACGGCCCGCTGGGTTCACTGCGACGATGCCAAGATGCTGGCCGACTTTCGCACCAAGGCCTACGACAACCTCGCGGTGGATCATGCCGGGGCGCTCGTCTATCTTGCCCCCTCGCGGGTGAACCTCGATTTGACCATCGAGCGCTGGCCGGGCATCGTGTTCCGGGAAACCCGCGAGGCCAATTGATATGACGTCACCGTACAAGCGCCGCGACACGATTTCCTGGGCGCTGTACGACTGGGCGAACTCGGCGTTCGCGACCACGGTGTTAGCGGGCTTCTTCCCGGTGTTCTTTCAAAAGTTTTGGAGTACCGGTGTGGATGCGACCGTGAGCACTTCGCGCCTCGGCTTTGCCAACGGTTTAGCCGGAGTGCTCGTCGCGCTCGCGGCGCCGGTGCTCGGTGCAATGGCCGATCGGGCGGCGGGACGAAAACGACAACTTTTGTGGTGGACCGGGCTCGGCGTGCTCGGCACCGCGGCGCTCGGCTTCATCGGCCAAGGCGAGTGGCAATGGGCTGCTGCTGCGTTCGTCATCGCCGGGATCGGCTTCAATGCCTCGATCATTTTCTACGACGCTTTGCTGCTCGACGTCGCGCGCGAGTCGGAATACGACACGGTCTCCGCACTCGGTTACTCCTTGGGTTACCTCGGTGGTGGTGTGCTGTTCGCCGTGAACGTACTGATGACCCTCAAACCCGCATGGTTCGGGTTAGCCGATGCTGCTGAGGCGGTGCGCGTATCGTTCGTGACGGTCGCGATATGGTGGGCTTTGTTCAGCGTGCCGCTCGCACGTTACGTGCGTGAGCGACCGGCGACGGCGGCGCCCGCGGGTGTGTGGGCGGCGGCGCGCGAGAGCTTTCGAGAGCTGCGTTCGACGTTCGCGCACGTGTTGCAGCATCGCGAGGTCGCGTGGTTCCTGTTGGCATATTGGTTGTATATCGATGCCGTGCATACGATCTATACCATGGCGGTCGATTACGGCGTTGCGCTGGGTTTGCCGACCTCGAGTTTGCTGGCGGCGTTGTTGTTGACGCAGTTCGTCGCCTTTCCGGCCGCGCTCGCGCTCGGTCATATCGGCAATCGTTACGGCGCGCGTAACGGCATTCTGTTGTGTATCGTCGTGTACTTCGGTGCGACCGTTTACGCCTACTGGTTGCAAACGGTGACACAGTTTTTTGCGTTGGCCGTGGTGATCGGTCTGGTGCAAGGTGGAATCCAGAGTTTGTCGCGCTCGTTTTTCGGTCGTTTGGTGCCCGAGGGTAAGGGTGGCGAGTTCTTCGGTTTCTTCAACATGATGGGTAAGTTTGCAAGTTTCCTCGGGCCCTTGTTGATCGGCATCGTCGCGCTTACGACCGGTGACTCGCGCGCCTCGATCGTGTCGTTAGTGGTGCTATTTTTGATCGGGGGTATTCTGCTGTGGCGCGTGCCCGAGCGGATCGAACCGGCCGCGAAGTCGGTAAGCTCGCTATGACCATCGAAGCCCGTGTGCCACGCGTACCTCGATTGCCCGCGCACACGCCGCAGGCCCGCTCGTGGTGGCGTCGTTCGGTCGGCACCGCGTTGTTGGCGATCAGCGGTTGGCGGGTCGTCGGTAACATGCCCGATGTCCCGAAGTTCGTGTTGATCGTCGCGCCGCACACTTCGAACTGGGATTTCGTCTACGGCTTCTTTGCCTATCTTGCGCTCGACTTCGAAACGCGTTGGTTCGTGAAACACACCGCAGTGCCCGGGCCGGTGCGCGCGCTCGCCAAACATTTCGGCGCCGTGCCGATCGATCGTGCGCGAGCCGGTAACGTCGTGCAGGCCTGGGTCGAGGAATTTGCGCAGCGCGAGCAGATTGCGGTCACCATCACGCCCGAGGGCACACGCAAAAAGGTTCCCGACTGGAAGCGTGGCTATCATCGTATTGCCGTCGCGGCGGGCGTACCGATCGTGACCGCTGCGCTCGATTATGCGACGCGCAGTGTGATCTTAGGTCGGGCGCGAACGATGAGCGGCGACGTCGAACGCGACGAGGCCGAACTGCGCACCGATTTCACGCCGTCGATGGCGCGACATCCCGAAAATTACTGAGTCGGATTCGGCCACTCGGCCGGATCGAGTCGAAACGACTCGCGTAACAGAACGTAGAGCGTGGGGTGCCGGGCGCGCAGTTCGCGCGGACGCTCGAAAAACGTCTCGGCGGCCACTGCCAAAAATTCTGCGGTGTCTTCGGCACCGTACGGGTCGATGAGCGGCGTTTCACCACGATCGAGCGCGCGACCGAGTTCTTCGCGCGCCGCTTCGAGTGCAGCGCGCGCGGCCTGATCGCCACCAGGATTGGCATGCTCGAGAAAGTGGGTGACTTCGTGAATCACGACGTTGTAGCCATCGTCGTGTGCGTCGCCCTCCAGCACATCGCGCCAAGAGAGCACGATGCGGTCGGATTCGATCGCTTGGCCCGACAGCGCCTCGTAGCCCTCGGTTACGACGCCGGTGTCCTCGTCCTCGATTTCTTGGCGAACCACGAACTCGTCGGGATGCAAGGTGATGCCGTGCAAGGCCGCGAACGGCCAGCCCTCGTGACCGAGAGTGACGAGACAACATTGTGCCGCGATCCGTACTCGCATCGAATCGTCGACCGTTAGTCCGCCTGCGCCGGTGAACGGCACCCGTTCGATGAAATCTTCGACTCGCGCGACGAGCGTATCGCGTAATTCGTCGGGTAGCCGCGCCCAGAGTCGCAAAGATTGCAAGGACGCCAGACGCTCGAAGCGACGCGCATCTCGAGTCGCTCGTCGACGTCGCCGGCGATTGCGCAGCGCCCACGTGACGGCAAGCAATACGAGTGCGATGACGATGAGGCGCAGCATTCGAATGATCGAGAGCCGTGATTAGAGCAGTTGCCGAACGCGCCCGAGTTGTTCGTCGAGCGCCGTCAGAGTGCGCTCGAATTCGGCGATGCGCGCCCGCTCTTGCGTGACAACTTCGGGTGGTGCGTTACGCACGAAATTTTCGTTCGACAGTTTGGCGTTGGCGCGCGTGATTTCTTCGCGCGTTTTGGCGATGCGCTTTTCTAAGCGTGCGACTTCGGCCACCGGGTCGATCAATCCCGCCATCGGCACCAAGGCGCGCATCGCGCCGACGACGGCCGTCGCGGCGGGCGGTTGGGTTTCGTCGGGCGACAATATTTTGAGAGATTCGAGGCCGGCGAGGCGCTGCAGGTAAGTGTCGTAGGTCGCCACTCGCGTGCGATCGGTAGGTTCGGCGTTGGCGAGCAACACCGGCAATTTTTTCGCAGGACTGATGTCCATCTCGCCGCGAATCTGACGGATACCGAGCACGAAGGCTTGTATCCAGCGTACGTCCGCCTCTGCTGCAGCGTCACGTCGGTTGGTATCCGAGGCGGGCCACGTCGCCGTCATGATGGTCTCACCGCCGACGCCCGCCAGCGGGGCGACGCGCTGCCAGATTTCCTCGGTGATGAACGGCATCAAAGGATGCCAAGCGCGCAGCAAGCACTCGAGCACTTCGACGAGCGTTCGACGGGCCGCTCGCTTCGCACCGTCCGACGATGCTTCGGATTGCAAAATGGGTTTGGTGAGTTCGAGGTACCAGTCGCAGAACTCGTACCAGGTGAATTCGTAGAGCGCCGTGGCGGCGAAGTCGAAACGGTATTCGGCGAACGCCCGTTCGACGTCGACCAGCGTGGCATCGAGTCGCGATCGGATCCAGCGGTCGGCGATGCCGGGTTCGAGTGCGCCCGTCGTGTCGGTCTCGACCGTCATCAAGACGTAGCGCGCGGCGTTCCACAACTTGTTGCAGAAGTTGCGATAGCCGCCGACGCGGGCGAGATCGAAGCGTAGATCGGCGCTTTGAGTTGCGAGCGAGGCGAACGTGAGCCGCAGCGCATCGGTGCCATGTGCTTCGATGCCTTGTGGGAACGCCTTGCGGGTCGCTTTTTCGATCGCAGGGGCGAGGCGCGGCTGCATGAGACCCGTGGTCCGCTTACGAACTAACTCTTCGAGTGCGATTCCGTCGACGATATCGAGTGGGTCGATGACGTTGCCTTTCGACTTCGACATCTTTTGGCCTTCCGAATCGCGGATCAAACCGTGCACGTAAACTTCTCGAAACGGCACCTCGCCCATGAATTTGAGGCCCATCATGATCATGCGGGCGACCCAAAAGAAGATGATGTCGAAGCCGGTGACGAGCACGGCGGTCGGATAGAAGCGTTTGAGTGTCTCGGCATCGTCTGGCCATCCGAGCGTCGAGAAAGGCCAGAGCGCCGAGGAGAACCAAGTGTCGAGCACGTCGTCGTCTTGATGCAGCGGCAGGTTCGCAGCGAGACCATGTCGCGCGCGAACCTCTGCTTCGCTGCGACCGACGTACAGTTTGCCACTCGCGTCATACCAGGCCGGAATGCGATGCCCCCACCAAAGCTGTCGGCTGATGCACCAATCTTTGATGTTGCGCATCCATTCGAAATAGGTGCGCGACCAGTTTTCGGGCACGAATTTGATGTCGCCGTTTTCGACGGCTGCGATCGCCGGTTCGGCGAGCGGTGCGATCTTCACGTACCACTGGTCGGTGAGGTAGGGCTCAATGACGACCCCCGAACGATCGCCGCGCGGCACCATCAACTTGTGTGGGTCGATGCGGTCGATCAAGCCTAGGCGTTCGAGATCCTCCACCATGCGTTTGCGTGCTTCGAAACGGTCGAGGCCACGCAGCGCCGATGGTGCGGCATCATTGAGTTTTGCATCGGGCGTGAAGACGTTGATTTGTTCGAGGCCGTGTCGCGCGCCGACTTCGTAATCGTTGAAGTCGTGGGCAGGGGTGATCTTGACGCAACCGGAACCGAATTCCGGATCGACGTAGTCATCGGCGATGATCGGGATCGTTCGATCGGTGAGCGGCAGCTTCAAGCGCTTACCGACGAGTGCAGCGTACCGCTCGTCGTTGGGATTGACGGCGACTGCGGTGTCACCGAGCAGAGTTTCGGGGCGTGTGGTGGCGACCACTACGTATCCGCTGCCGTCCTCGAGCGGATAACGCAAATGCCAAAGCGAGCCGTCCTCTTCGGTGCTCAACACTTCGAGGTCGGAGACGGCTGTTTGCAGTACCGGGTCCCAATTGACGAGCCGCTTGCCGCGATAGATCAAACCTTCTTCGTAGAGTCGCACGAACACTTCGGTGACGGTGCGCGACAGACCTTCGTCCATCGTGAAGCGGTCGCGCGACCAGTCGACCGAAGCGCCGAGACGGCGCATTTGCCGCGCGATCGTGCCACCGGATTCGCCTTTCCATTTCCAGACGCGCTCGATGAATGCGTCACGCCCGAGACCCGCGCGCGTGAGTCCTTCGCCTTCGAGTTGTCGCTCGACGACCATCTGCGTTGCGATGCCGGCGTGGTCCGTTCCCGGTTGCCACAGCGCACCTGCGCCACGCATGCGGTGGTAGCGGGTGAGGGCGTCCATGATCGTGTCCTGAAACGCATGCCCCATGTGCAGCGTGCCGGTCACGTTCGGCGGCGGGATGACGATGCAGTAGCCGGGGCCATCGCCCCGCGGGGCGAACAGGCCGGACGCTTCCCAGCGTTCGTAGATGCGTCGTTCGATGTCGCTCGGCGAGTAGGTCTTGTCCATCAGCGACCCGTGCGGCGCACCAAAAAGTCGGTCAGCA
>RGUL01000039.1 GCA_010027845.1 Gammaproteobacteria bacterium | reverse complement strand
TCGCCGTACAACTCTTGCGCCGCGAGTCGCGTACCCGCATAGACGCCGGTGATCGCTTCGAGGTACGTGTCAGAAAGGTTGCCCGCGTTGTCGAGAGTCGACCCGCGTGAGATGACGACGCGCCCGGTGCGTTGTGATTCGTTGATGAGGTTGTAGAGGACGGGTACGCGTTTCGGAGTAGTGGTCGCAATGATCTGAGGTGCTGTCCCAAGGCGCGTGCCGACGCGGAGGTTGTCCCATGACGTCATACCCGCAGCGTCAGGCGACTGTCGCCACGCGGCGATCTCGTCAGCCCACGCATAATGAAACTGCGGACCGCGAAGACCGTCAGGTTCGCGGTCGGGTCGGATAGTGCTGAGACCAGTCCTGCCTTGGTCACCGCAGCCGCGAGCGCGTCACCGGCATGTTGCGCTCGCTCGGTGCCGAGGAAGTGCGCGCGATCGTCGCCGAGCAGGGCGCGGTCACCGTGACTTGCGAGTTTTGCCATAAGCCGTGGCGCTTCGACGCGGTGGATGCGAGCGAATTGTTCGGCGATGCTGCGGGTCGTTCGCCGGGGTCGCCGCGCGTGAATTGAGCGGCGCTTAGCGCCGCCGTTCGCTGGCGAGATACTCGGTGCTTTGCATCTCGATCAACCGACTCGCGGTGCGATCGAACTCGAACAGCAATCTCGAGCCACGATAGAGACGTATCGGTTCGGCGGCCGCACTGACGATCAAGTGCACGCGTCGATCGTAGAATTCGTCGACCAAGGCGATGAATCGGCGCGCGGCATTTTCGTGCGTCTCGTCGAACACCGGCACGCCCGAGATGATCACGGCGCGAAATTCGCGCGCGATGCTGACGTAATCGTTTTGGCTGCGCGGCCCCTCGCAAAGCGCTTCGAACGCGAACCAGACCACGTTATCCGACAGTGCGATCACGGGAATCGCGCGATCTTCGATCAGAAGATGGCGGCTGTCGCGCCGATTACCGTCGCCGAGTTCTGCGAACCAGCGCTCGAGTGCGGCGGGCGTGGTCGCATCGTCGCTCGCGAGGTAGATCGAGGCGCGCGCGAGTCGCCGTAAGCGATGATCTTCGGCGCCGTCGACGTCGACGATTTCGCAAGGCCGTCGCGATACAAGCCCGCCGGCGGCACGTTCGATGTGCACACGAGCGTGACGCCGCGATCGACCAGATGTGCGAACAAACCGCCGAGTAGCATCGCATCGGCGATGTCGCTGACGAAGAGTTCGTCGAGGCAGAGCACGCGCGTTTCGGCGGCGAGATCGGCTGCGACCGCCGCGAGCGGGTCGACTTCGCTTTGATGGGCCCGCAGACCGGCGTGCACCGACTGCATGAAACGATGGAAATGCAGCCGACGCTTGGCGGTGAACGGCAGACTGTCGAAGAACAGATCCATCAACCAGGTTTTGCCGCGACCCACCGGTCCGTGCAAATAAATGCCGCGTACCGCATGACCGCGGCCGGGCTGAGCCGAAAATCGGCGCAGTAATCGTGCTGCGAGCGACACGCGTTCGGCGCGCACCAGTTCGTCGCGCAATCGTTGTAAGGGCCGCAAAGCGGCGCGCTGTGCATCGTCGTGATCGAAGCGCGCCTCCGCGGCGACCGCGTCGTAACGACGTAACAATTCGTCGCCGCGAACCGACTCGCTCATATCGCAAGCTCCGGTCGATCGCGGAAATGCGCGAGCGCCGCGGGATTGGCGAGCGCCTCGGTATTGGTCACCGGTAGGCCGTGCACTACGTTGCGCACCGCGAGCTCGACGATCTTGCCACTTAAGGTGCGCGGAATGTCAGGCACAGCGAGGATGCACGCGGGCACGTGACGCGGCGTGGTGTGGCGACGGATCGTGTCGCGAATGCGGTCCTGCAGCTCTGCATCGAGCGCGATGCCGGGGCGCAATCGCACGAACAACACCACGCGCACGTCACCTTGCCACTGCTGGCCGATACACAAAGATTCGAGCACTTCCGGTAGTCGTTCGACCTGTCGGTAGATTTCTGCGGTACCGATGCGTACGCCACCCGGGTTGAGCACGGCATCCGATCGGCCGTGGATCACGAACCCGCCGTGGGCGGTGCGCGCCGCGAAATCGCCGTGGTGCCACAAGCCGGGGAAGCGCTCGAAGTAGGCGGCACGATAACGCGTGTCGTCGGGATCGTTCCAAAAGCCGATCGGCATCGACGGAAACGGCGTTCGACACACGAGCTCACCACGCACCTCGGGTGGCACGCTACGACCTGCGTCGTCGACGACGTCCACCGCCATGCCCAGTCCAGCGCATTGGATTTCGCCGCGATACACGGGTGCCGTCGGTTCGCCGAGACAAAAACACGACACGATGTCGGTGCCACCCGAGATCGAAGCGAGTTGCACGTCGTCTTTGACCTCGCGATAGACGAAGTCGAAGCCCTCTGGGGCGAGCGGTGAACCGGTCGAGAGTACGCTGCGCAGCGTCGACAGCGACACGTGCTCGCGCGGCCGATAGCCGGACTTCTCGAGTGCCGCCAAATATTTGGCTGAGGTGCCGAAGATCGCGACGTGCTCGCTCGCGGCGAGTCGCCACAGCACGCCCGGATCTGGATGAAACGGCGAGCCGTCGTAGAGCACGAGGGTCGCGCCGCTCGCCAAGCCGCTCGCGAGCCAATTCCACATCATCCAGCCGCAGGTTGTGAAGTAGAACAGCCGATCACCGCGCCGCAGATCGGTGTGCAACTGGTGTTCTTTCAAATGTTGCAAAAGCGTGCCGCCGGCGCCGTGCACGATGCATTTCGGCATGCCGGTGGTGCCCGACGAATAGAGGATGTAGAGCGGATGCGCGAACGGCAGGCGCAGGAAGCGTAGTTTCGCGCCGGGGGTGCCGAACTCCGCCCAGCGAATCACCGGCACCGTTCCTGCCGCGGCGACGAGTGCGTCGAGCGCCGGGGTGCTCCGCACGTAAGGCACGACCACGACTGCGCGGACGCTCGATAACTGTTCGAGCACGCTGGCAATCGACGTCAAAGAATCCAGCGTTTTACCGGCGTAGTGATAGCCGTCGGCGGTGACCAAAACTTTTGGCTCGATCTGACCGAAGCGATCGAGTACGCCGGCGATACCGAAATCCGGCGAGCAAGAGGAGAACACCGCACCGAGGCTGCTGGTGGCGAGCATCGTGATCACGGTTTCCGGTAGGTTCGGCAAAAATGCGGCGACGCGATCACCGGCGACTACGCCCGCTGCGACGAGCCCTGCAGCGACGCGGCCGACCTCGGCGTGTAGTTGTCGATACGAGAGCGTGCGACGCTCCCCGCGCTCGTTGAAGAACACGATCGCAACGTGCTCGTCACGGAAGCGCAGCAGATTCTCAGCGAAATTGAGTTGCGTATCGGCGAACCACAGCGTGTCCTGCAGTACGGGACCGGTGCCGAAATCACCGATGACGTTGCAGAAGTGGGCGAGCTCCGCCCAAAACTCCGTGGGCCGTTCGATCGACCAACGGTGTAACGCGGCGTAATCGTCGACCGCGACACCGCGCCGCTCGCGCACGCAGGCGGCGAACTTGACGAGGTTACTCGCTGCGATGCGTTCTGCGGAGGGTTGCCAGAGTCGATCGGTCACGTCGATCGATCACAAAGATTGGTAGATCGGACCCGAGCCGCCCTCCGGCGTCGTCCAGTCGATGATCTGGTACGGATCTCGCGTTGATCTGCAGTCGCTTGCCACCCGCGCCGTCGGCCACCATTTCATAGACGTTCGCCGGACAAAAATTCTGGCATGGATTGCCGAACTCCGTGGCGCAGCGCGTGGCGCAAATCGTCGTATCACGAACCTTCAGGTGCACGGGTTGGTTTTCTTCGTGCGAGTTGTTGGCGAAGAACACCGCAGCCAGGCGATCGCGCGGTGGCAGACTGCGATCGACCCAGCCGCGATCGGGCGATTCGAATTCTGTGAGTCGCGCGGTTGCAGCGTGAGCCGCCTGGTTGCGCAGCGTCCACGGCGTGCGGCCGCCGGTGAGCGTTTCCAGCGCAGCGTTGGCTAGCGCGAACCAAAGCCCACGTTTGAAGCCAGGTTTGATGTTACGAACTTTATAGAGCTCGCGACCGCCGGCGGAGGCGCGCCAGCGCGCATCGAAGCCCTGCGTGCCGCCGGTTTCGGCGATGTGCGCGGCGGCCAGCATGCCGCTGCGCAAGGCTTGGTGGATACCTTTGATCTTGGGTACGTTGAGGGTGCCGCCCGCATCGCCGATTAACAGCGCGCCCGGCATTTCGAGTTTCGGCATCGATTGCCAGCCGCCCGCGGAAATCGTGCGCGCACCGGCGGCTAATATCTCGCCGCCTTCGAGCAGCTTGCGAATGTGCGGGTGATGTTTGAATTGTTGGAAAGCCTCGAACGGTTGTAGCCGCGGGTCGCGATAGTCGAGGCCGACGACGAAACCGACGTACACCCGATCGCCGTCGAGGTGATAAAGAAAACTACCGCCGTAGGTGTCGTTGTCGAGTGGCCAGCCGATGCTGTGTTCGATACGGCCCGGCTCGACGCGTCCCGGCGGCAGTTGCCACAATTCTTTGAAGCCGAGTCCGTAGGTCTGCGGATCGCAGTCGGCATCGAGCGCGAATTTTTTGATGAGTTGTTTGCTGATGCTGCCACGGCAGCCTTCGGCGAGCACCGTGATGCGCGCGCGCACCTCCGGGCCCGGGGCGTAGTTCGGACCGGGCTCGCCGTTCTTTTCGATGCCGACGTCCCCGATCTGCACGCCGACCACCGCACCGTCGTCACCGTAGAGCGCGTGTGCGCCCGCAAAACCCGGGAACACGTCGACTCCGAGTGCTTCGGCGCGCGCCGCCAGTAGCGGGGTGAGCAGGCCTAGCGAGACGATGAAGTTGCCCTCGTTGTGTTGTTGCGGTGGCACGGGCAGGCGGATGCGTCCGGTGCGAGTGAGCAGCGCGAACTCGTCGCGTTTCGCGGGAATGCAGATGCCGGGCGGGGCATCGCGCCAGCCGGGAAGCAATTCGTCCAGCGGGCCGGGTTCGAGCACCGCACCCGAGAGTGCCTGTGCGCCGATCGCCGAGGCTTTTTCGAGTACGCACACACCGAGTTCGGGCTTGGTTTCTTTGAGACGGATCGCGCAGGCGAGACCGGCAGGTCCGCCGCCGACGATCAGTACGTCATATTCCATCACGTCCCGCTCGACGCTTTCGCTCATGGTGTGCACACGCTCATGGTTTGATCGTTACGGTCGAATTCTTTGCAGCCGGAGTCATTTCGGCGGCAGACGCACGGCACCGTCGAGCCGGATGGTTTCACCGTTCAACATCGGGTTGACGACGATCGCCTCGACCAGCTGCGCATATTCTTCGGGTTTACCGAGTCGCGCCGGAAACGGCACCTGGCTCGCGAGCGAGGCCTGTAATTCGGGCGTCATGCCGTCGACCATCGGCGTGTGGAAGATGCCCGGTGCGATCGACATGACGCGGATTCCGAAGGCTGCGAATTCGCGCGCCAAAGGTAAGGTCATGCCGACAAGCGCCGCCTTGGTAGCGGAATAAGCGACTTGCCCAATTTGACCGTCGAACGCGGCGACCGAGGAGGTGTGGATGATGACTCCTCGTTCGCCGTCCGCGGTCGGCTGATTTCTTTGCATCAGTGCCGCTGCGGCCTTGTCGCAGAGAAACGTGCCGAGCAGGTTGATTTGCAAGACGCGGGCGAAGAAATCGCCGGCCATCGGCCCGTTACGACCGAGTACGCGGCCGGCACCGATCACGCCGGCGCAATTGACGAGTAGATCGATTCCGTCCAGCGCAGTCGCCGCTCGCGCAAAAGTTTCTTCGACCTCACTTTCGGCGGTGACGTCGCAACGCAGGAAGATCGCTGCCGCACCGATCGATTCGGCGGCTGCACGTCCCGGCCCTTCTTGAATGTCGAGCAGCGCGACGTGTGCGCCGCGTGCGGCGAGATGACGCGCGACCGCATGTCCGAGGCCCGAAGCGCCACCGGTGACGATCGCGCGCAAGCCCGCGACGTTCATACGAGTTCGAGGGCGATGGCGGTCGCTTCGCCGCCGCCGATGCACAGCGAGGCGACGCCACGCTTGCCGCCACGGGCTCGCAGCGCATGTACGAGCGTGGTGACGATGCGTGCGCCGGTCGCACCGATCGGATGGCCGAGCGCACAAGCACCACCGTTGACGTTGAGGCGTGCGTGGTCGATACCGATGTCGTGCATCGCGGCCATCGCGACCGCCGCGAAGGCTTCGTTCACTTCGAAAAGATCGACGTCGCGCGCCTGCCAGCTCGCGCGTTCGAGCACTTTGCGGATCGCACCGACCGGCGCGGTGGTGAACCACTCTGGCGCTTGTGCGTGGCTCGCTTGCGCGACGATGCGTGCGAGCGGGCGTACGCCTTTGGCGCTGGCCGCCGCTGCACTCATCAACACCACAGCTGCTGCGCCGTCGGAAATCGACGACGAGCTCGCCGCGGTCACCGTGCCGTCTTTGCGAAACGCCGCTTTGAGTTGTGGAATTTTTGCAAGATCGCAGGTGAAGGGCGTTTCGTCGCGCGCGATCACCACTTCGCCTTTGCGGCCTTTGATCGTCACGGGCGTGATTTCCGCATCGAAGGCGCCGGACTCGACGGCGTGCAGCGCGCGACGGACCGATTCGGCAGCGAAGGCATCTTGCGCAGCGCGCGAGAAAGCATATTTGTCGGCAGTGTTCTCGGCGAAACAACCCATCATCTGGCCGTCCCAAGGGCTCTGCAGGCCGTCGTAGAACATGTGGTCGAGAATTTCGCCGTGACCCATGCGGTAGCCGCCGCGCGCTTTGGGCAACAAGTAGGGCGCGTTGGTCATCGATTCGAGACCACCGGCGACGACCACTTGCGCATCACCGCTCGATATTTGATCGACGCCCGCCATGATCGCGCGCATCGCCGAGCCACACATTTTGTTGAGCGTCGTGGTCGGCACCGACGTCGGCAGCCCGGCGCCGAGCGCCGCTTGCCGCGCCGGTGCTTGACCGAGACCCGCCGGCAGCACGCAGCCCATGACGACCTCGTGGACGTCGCTCATGGCGAGAGTGGAGTCCGCCATGGCGCCGGCGATCGCCGCTGCGCCGAGTTGTGGTGCGGTGGCTGCAGCGAGCGCGCCTTGGAAGGCGCCGATCGGGGTGCGTCGCGCGGCGACGATCACGACGTGGTCGGGCATTACGGAATGATCCTAGCGGGGATGAGTCGGCAATATTAGCCGAACGTCGGTCCGACGGCGGCCCCGTGCGCCCGCGCCGAACGGGGGTTTTACGCCTCGATCAGAGGATGACGCGGTGATCTGCGAGGTCGGGTTCGCCGACCCGCGCCAGAATCTGTGCGCGCGCCGTGTCGCGTAATGCGGCGGCGGCACGCTCCGGCGGCACGTCGGCCGCCGGGTGCAACGGATCGAGTAACTCGACTTCGATTCGCCCGGGTCGCGGGAAAAACAGCGGACTCGGCAGCATGTCGCGCGAGCCGCGGATGACGCAGGGCACGACCGGGCAGCCCGCGTGCGCGGCGCTCACGAACGCGCCGATGTGAAACTTCAGTAGACCCGGCCGGTCGATGAAGGTGCCTTCCGGGAAAAACAGCAACGGTTGTCCGGAGGTCGCGCTGCGCAGCACGCGGCGCGCATCGAGACCACCGCGATGGCGATTGACGCGCTCGACGAATTCCGTGCCGATTCGGCGCAGTAACAAACCCGCTAGCGGCATCGCATCCATCTCCCGCTTAACCACGTAAGCGAAGCGTTCCGGCAACACGGCTTTGATGATGATCGCATCAATATAACTGGCGTGATTTGCCACCACCACGCATTGTCCTGGCGGTAAGCGTTCGAGACCTTCGATGCGTAGCGGTACGAACGCGGTGCGCATCACGAGTTTGGCGGCGACACCAGTCATCCTTCGGCGGCGATCGACGCCCGGCACGACGATCAACAACGCGAGCAGCGTGAGTGCGATGCCGACGAACGTTGTCCAAACATAGGATCCGTAGACGACGCGCGCGACGAAACCTAACGGTCCTTCGCGTGGCGCGGCGTGGTCGGTCGACGATGGTTCCGGTGCGTTCAAGGGCGGGTATCGTCGAAGCACCCGCGACGCAAGTCAATCCGACCCGATGCGCGGCGGCGTGAAGTGCGTCACGCCCAGCGGCGCGCGATCGGGGCATACTCGCGTTCGCATGGAAGACGCCGCGTTCGAACTCGATCCTGCCGTCGCGCGATTTCTCGATCTCGTGTGGATGGAGCGCGGGTTGTCGGCGAACACGCTCGCCGCCTATCGCTCGGATTTACAGTTGCTGCAACGCTGGCAAATGTCTCGCGGGCGCAGCATCGTCGCTACGGCGCGCGCCGATTTGCTCGAGTTCGTCGCCGATCGTGCAGCGCAGGGCGCCAGGCCGCGCAGCACGGCACGCCAGATCTCCTCGTTCCGCCGATTCTTTCGGCAGCTGCTGCGAGATGGCGCGGTCGCCGTCGATCCGACGGCCGACGTCGCGATGCCGAAGCTCGGCCGGCCCTTGCCAAAATCTTTGACTGAGGACGAAGTCGAGCGCTTGCTCGCGGCGCCGAATGTGGACGAGCCGCTCGGCCTGCGCGATCGCGCGATGCTCGAGTTGTTGTACGCGACCGGTTTGCGCGTCTCGGAGCTCGTGACCTTGAAGCACGCGCAAGTGAATCTCAATCAAGGCGTGGTGCGCGTCACCGGCAAGGGCAATCGCGAGCGACTCGTGCCGCTAGGCGCCGAAGCGATCTCGTGGTTGGCGCGTTTCGACGGCGCGCCGCGCGCGAGTTTGCTCGAAGGGCGTACCACCGACCATTTGTTTCCGACACGGCGCGGCGCGGCGATGACCCGTCAAACTTTTTGGCACATGATCAAACGCTATGCGCGCCGTGCGGGCATCAACAAACCGTTGTCGCCGCACACTTTGCGGCATGCGTTCGCCACGCACCTCATCAATCACGGCGCCGACTTGCGCGTGGTGCAGATGCTGCTCGGTCACAGCGATCTGTCGACCACGCAGATTTACACCCACGTCGCCCGCGAGCGACTCAAGGACTTGCACGCCCGGCACCATCCGCGCGGCTGAGTTAGACTGCGCACGAACTTTCCGCCGGCGCACCGGTCACAGTCTGCGCCCCGATCGAGGATATTGCCGATGATGCGCGCGAGTCGTTTTTTGTCAGTGCTGTTGTGGGCCGTTTGTTCGATCGGTGCCCCGCTCGTGATCGCTGCCCCCGCCGCTCCGGCGGCGCCCGCGGCGACGCCGGTCGCCAAAGGCGACCCGCGCACCGAGCTCGCTCGTCGCATGCCCGGCAGCAAGCCAGAAGATTTTCGTCCCGCGCCGGTGCAAGGTCTTTGGGAATATTCGCAAGGCGTCGAAGTTCTATATTTTTCGTCCGACGGTAAGTTTGCGATCGACGGCGACCTGTTCGACGTCGCTTCCAAAGAAAACCTGAGCGAAACGCGGCGTCGTGAAAGCCGCATCGCGTTGCTAGCCGGCGTGCCTGAATCGCAGATGGTGGTGTTTGGCCCCAAAGACGCGAAGCACACCGTAACGGTGTTCACCGACGTCGACTGCGCCTATTGCCGCAAATTGCACTCCGAGATGGCCAAGTACAACGAACTTGGCATACGTGTGCGCTACCTCTTCTACCCGCGCACCGGTCCCGACACCGAATCGTGGGAAAAGGCCGTCGCCGTGTGGTGTTCGACCAACCGTAACGACGCGCTCACGCGCGCGAAGAAAGGCGAATCTTTGAAGGTCGCAAAGTGCAATCCGAACCCGGTCGCGCGCGACTACGAGCTCGGCCATCAAGTCGGCTTGCGCGGCACGCCCGCGATCGTGCTCGCCAATGGCGACTTGCTCGCCGGCTATCTGCCGCCGGCGATGCTCGCGAAACGTTTGGACGAAGTGAAAACCGGCGAGAACAAACTCGCCGAGGCGCGCTAACTCAACGCTCGAGTAACTTGAGCTTGTCCGGCTTGCCGTCCCACTCTTTGGCGTCGGCGGGCGCCGGCCCTTTTTCGGTGATCACCGGCCATTTTTTCGCCAGCTCGGCGTTCAAGGCTTTGAAGCCTTCCTGGCCGCTCGGCAATTCGTCTTCCGAATAGATCGCTTCGGCCGGACACTCCGGTTCACACAAAGTGCAATCGATGCACTCGTCGGGATCGATCACCAAAAAATTCGGCCCCACGTGGAAGCAGTCCACCGGACAAACTTCGACGCAATCCATGTATTTGCACTTGATGCAATTTTCGGTGACTACGAACGTCATGGTCGTACCCTAAAAGTCGAACGGCGCTATTTTGCCGCAATCACGTCGGTGCTGCGGCCGAACTCGACGAAGTGGTGGCCCTGCGTGCCCGCTGCGCGGTCCTCGAGATAGCGGCGCAACGTGAATTCGGTGCTCGCAAAAGCAACGTCCGACCAGGGGATTTCGTGTGCCTCGATCATCTTCACTTCGAGGCTCTCGGGTCCTGCGCCGATGTGCTGCGAGCGCAGTCGGCCGCGGAAAAACACGTGCACTTGATGGGCGTGCAACACGTGCACGACGCTGAGCAAGGAGCCGATTTCGACGTCGGCGAGCGCTTCTTCCTGCGCTTCGCGCGCAGCCGCTTCTTGCAGTGTTTCGCCGTTTTCCATGAAGCCGGCGGGAATCGTCCAAAAGCCGATGCGCGGCGCGATGGCGCGCTTGCAGATCAAGATCCGCCCATATTCGTCCTCGGGTACGCAGCCGACGACCAGTTTGGGGTTTTGATAGTGGACGGTGCTGCAACTCGGGCACACGTGCCGCGGCAGGTGTTCGCCCTCGGGAATGCGCACCTCGACGGTCGCGCCACAGTTGCTGCAGTACTTCATTGGGAAGATTTCTACGGTGGTGCCGGGAGAGGGAATCGAACCCACACTCTGTCACCAGAACCGGATTTTGAGTCCGGCGCGTCTACCAGTTCCGCCATCCCGGCCACCGAAACCAGTTCCGCCATCCCGGCCACCGAAGGGAGCGCAGTATACGTGAAACGCGGGCCGCCCTTGCCTAACATGCGCGCCGTGCACATCGCCGACTACGATTTCGATCTGCCGCCGGAGCTGATCGCCCAGCACCCCTTGCCCGAGCGCGCGGCCTCGCGGCTGCTGGAGCTCGACCCGCGCCGCGCGCCGGACGACCGCTGCGTCGATCGCAGTTTTCGTGAGCTGCCGGATTTGCTGGCGCCGCAGGATTTACTGGTTTTCAACGATACCCGGGTGGTCCCGGCGCGGCTGCTCGGCCGTAAGCCGAGTGGCGGGGCGGTGGAGATGCTGCTCGAACGGCCGCTCGACGGCGAACTTGCGCTGTTGCATATGCGTGCCAGCAAGCCGCTGCGCCCCGGCCAAATCGTTCGGACCGTCGGCGGTGATCTCGTGGTCGAGGGTCGGCGCGACGATCTGTTCGTCGTGCGCTGTCCCGGCGCTGCGCTGGAATTTTTCGAACGTCACGGTAGCGTGCCCTTGCCGCCGTACATCGAGCGTGCGGTCGTCGACGACGACGCCGAGCGTTATCAGAGCGTGCTCGCGCGCGTGCCTGGTGCGGTGGCCGCGCCGACCGCGAGCTTGCATTTCGATTTGCCGGTGCTCGAGCGCATCGCCGCGCGCGGCGTACGCCGCGCGACGCTTACGTTGCACGTCGGCGCCGGAACCTTTCGACCGGTGCGCGACGCCGACATCGCCGCGCATCGCATGCATGCCGAGTGGATCGACGTGCCGCTGGCGACCTGCGAGGCGATCGCCGCGACGCGTGCGGCGGGCGGCCGGGTGATCGCCGTCGGCACCACGGTCGTGCGGGCACTCGAGGCCGCTGCGCGGGCGAGCGCCGATGGCGTCTTCCGGCCTTGGTCGGGTGACACCGACATTTTCATTCGCGAGGGCCACGACTGGCGGACGATCGATGCGCTCGTCACGAACTTCCATTTGCCACGCTCGACCTTGTTGATGTTGGTGAGCGCGTTCGCCGGGCGCGACGCCGTGCTCGCCGCGTATGCGCACGCCGTGTCGCAGCGCTACCGGTTTTTCAGTTACGGTGACGCGATGTTCATTCCCGCTCGCGCCGCGCACGTATGACGCTGCGTTACGAATTACTCGCGACCGATGGTGCCGCGCGCCGCGGCCGCGTGCATGCACGACATGGCACGATCGAGACGCCGGCATTCATGCCGGTCGGCACTTACGGCACCGTGAAAGCGATGACGCCCGAGGAACTCGAAGGACTCGGTGCCGAAATCGTGCTCGGCAACACGTTTCATTTGATGCTGCGCCCGGGCGCGGCGACCGTCGCCGAACTCGGCGGTTTGCATCGCTTCATGCACTGGTCGCGTCCCATCCTCACCGACTCGGGCGGTTTCCAAGTTTTCAGTCTCGCGAAGCTGCGCAAGATGGACGAGCAGGGCGTGCGTTTTCGTTCGCCGGTCGACGGCGCCGAAGTGCACCTCACGCCCGAGAGTTCGATGGACGTGCAGCGCGCGCTCGGCTCCGACATCGCGATGATGTTCGACGACTGCACCGCTTGGCCCGCGACCCACGCGCAGGCGCAGGCGTCGATGGAACGGTCGATGCGTTGGGCGCGACGTTGTAAAACGCATTACTACCGCGATGCGGTGCCGGGCGATCTCTTCGGCATCGTGCAAGGCGGCATGTACGACGATTTGCGTCTCGCCTCGCTCGATAGTTTGCTCGAGCTCGATCTGCCGGGTCTGGCAGTCGGCGGGCTTGCGGTCGGTGAGCCCGAACCCGAGCGGTTGCGTGTGCTCGAGACCGTGGTGCCGCGGATGCCACGGGATCGACCACGTTATTTGATGGGCGTCGGTCGTCCCGAGGACATCGTCGCCGCCGTGCTGCGCGGCATCGACATGTTCGATTGCGTGATGCCGACCCGCCATGCGCGTAACGGTCACCTGTTCACGTCGACCGGCGTCATCAATATCCGTAACGCCGCCCACCAAAAAGACCCGAATCCCGTCGACCCGTCGTGCGCTTGCTACACCTGCCGCAACTACTCCCGCGCCTATTTGCGACACCTGGATCGCTGCAACGAGATCTTGGGCGCGCGCCTGAACACGATCCACAACCTGCACTTCTATCTCGATCTCATGCAGCAGCTGCGCGAGGCCATCGGGGCGGGGCGGATCGACGCTTTTGCCCGGGATTTCATGGCCGCGAGGCGGTCCGAGCCGCCTGTGGCATAATCCGCGACCTTTTTCCGGCCCCCTTTGCGAGGACCGCAAGCCCATGAACGGATTGATCCCCGAAGCTTACGCGCAGGCCGGCGCCGGCCCGGCCGGCAGCCAGTTCGCGCCGCTCGTGATGATGGTGCTCTTCATCGTCATCTTCTACTTCCTGCTGATTCGTCCGCAGCAGAAGAAAGCCAAAGAGCATCAAGCCATGCTCGGCAATCTTTCGGTCGGTGACGAAGTGCTCACGGCTGGCGGTATCGTCGGTCGCGTGCACGCGGTCGGCGACACCTTCGTGACGCTCGAGATCGCCGTCGGCGTGCACATCAAAGTTCAAAAGTTTCAAGTCAGTTCGCTCGTGCCGAAGGGCACGTTCAAGAGCGCCTGAGCGGAGCCGCCATGCTCGAATTCGCCCGCTGGAAATACATCGTCGTCGCCGTCGTGCTGGTGCTCGCGACGTTGTTCGCATTGCCGAACGTGTTCGGTGAAGACGCCGCCTTGCAGGTGGCGCGCAAAGATCGTCTCGACATCGATGCTGCCGGACAGCGTAGCGTCGAGGAATTTTTGCGCGAGCGTGGCGCGCGATTTACGCGCAGCTATGTCGATCAGGGCCGTTTGATGCTGCATTTCGACAAGATTCCCGAACAGTTGAAGGCCCGCGATGCCGTCAACGAGGGGCTCGCCAACGACTACGTGACCGCGTTGTCGTTCGCCTCGCGCGCACCCGATTGGGTGCGGGCGATCGGCTTGCGGCCGATGCCGCTCGGACTCGACCTGCGCGGTGGTCTATATCTCCTTTATCAAGTGAACGTGAACGGTGCAGTCGCGCAGCTGCTCGAAGTGTACGAGCAGGACGTGCGTAAGGCGCTCACCGGCGCGAACGTGTCGTTCGGTGACATCGTGCAGGTGACCGAAGGTACGACCATGCCGAACGGTCTGCGCGTCGCATTGGCGCCGGGCGCCGACAGCGAAGTGGCCAAAGCCGCGATCCGCAAGATTTTGCCCGATCTCACCTACACCACCGTCGACGGTGCGAACGGCGAGATCCTGCAACTCGTGATGACGCCGACGCAGATCCGCGAGCGACAGGATTACGCGATCCAACAGAACCTCACCACGCTGCGTAACCGTGTCAACGAATTGGGCGTGTCCGAGCCGCTGGTGCAACGTCAGGGCATCGATCGCATCGCCGTGCAGTTGCCGGGCGTGCAGAACTCCGCCGAGGTCAAAGATATCCTCGGCAAGGTCGCGACCCTCGAGTTCCGATTGGTCGACATGAAGAACAGCCTCGCGGATGCGGTGCAGCGCAATCGTGCGCCGATCGGCTCGAAGCTGTACAAAGATCGCGAGGGTCGGCCGGTATTGTTGAAGCGCGAGTTGATCGTCACGGGTGATCAGTTGATCGACGCGTCGACGGCTGCAACCGACAAGGGCCCGGGCGTGTCGGTCAAACTCGATTCGGCGGGCGGCGAGGAGATGCTGCGGACCACGCGGCAAAACCTCGGCAAGCCGATGGCGGTGCTGTTCATCGAGCAGCGGCGTGAGGAAGTCGAGGTCGGCGGCGAAAAAATTCAGCGAGAAATCAAAGAAGAAAAGGTCATCAACACCGCCACGATTCAAGGCGTGTTTTCGACCAACTTCCAAATCACCGGCCTCGCCAATGCCGAAGCGCGCGAACTCGCGCTGTTGCTGCGCGCGGGTGCGCTCGCGGCACCGATCTTCGTCGTCGAAGAGCGCGTCATCGGTCCCTCGCTCGGCCAAGACAACATCGACAAGGGCGTGACCGCGCTCACCTACGGCATGCTCGCGATCTTCGTGTTCATGGCGCTCTACTACCGCGTGTTCGGTCTGGTCGCCGATCTGGTGTTGCTATCGAACGTCGTGTTGTTGGCGGCACTGTTGTCGGCGTTGAAGGCCGCGCTCACGCTGCCCGGCATCGCCGGCATCGTGCTCACGGTCGGCATGGCCGTCGATGCGAACGTGCTGATTTACGAACGCATCCGTGAGGAGTTGCGCAACGGTGTGACGCCGCAGACGGCGATCGCGCGCGGTTTCGACAAAGCGTTCTCGGCAATCGCGGACGCGAACGTCACGACCTTGATCGCCGGCCTCGTGCTGTGGGCGCTAGGCACCGGGCCGATCCGCGGTTTCGCCGTCACGCTCTGTCTCGGTATCGCGACCTCGATGTTCACCGCGATTTGGGGTAGCCGCGCGCTGCTCACCTTGATGTACGGCGGTAATCGCAAGCTCACGACGTTGCCGGTCTAAGGCGGCGGGAGATCCGACATGGAATTCTTCAAAAAGAAAACGAACTTCCCGTTCATGGGCACGCGCAAGCTGTGGTACACGGCTTCGGCGATCATGATCGTCGTTTCGATCGTGCACTTCGCCGCGCAGCCCGATCTCGATCGCGTGCGCGCCGAGCTTGCGAAGCAGGGCTTCGAAGATCCGCAGGCGCAGACGTTCGGTTCCTCGCGCGACGTGCTCGTGCGCTTGCCGCCGCAAACTAAAACCACGTCCGCCGAAGTGCGCTCGCGTCTTGAGCGCGCTGTGAAGGCGGTCAGCGGCGATGCCGAAATCAAACGCGTCGAAGTCGTCGGTCCGCAAGTCGGCGCGGAACTGCGTAACAGCTCGATCTGGTCTTTGATCGCGACCGTCATTTTGATTTTCATTTACGTCGCCTTGCGCTTCCATACGTTGCGCTTGGGTTTGGGCGCGATTCTCGCGGCGTTGCACGATCCGATTTTGGTGGTCGGATTTTTCTCCGTGACGCAAATGCCGTTCGATCTCGCGGTCGTGGCGGCGGTGCTCGCGGTCATCGGCTACTCGCTCAACGACACGGTGGTCGTGTTCGACAGAATCCGCGAGCGCTTCGAAGCGAATCGACGTTCGACGCCGTCGGACGTGCTCGACGAGTCGGTGAACTCCACCCTGTCGCGTACCGTGATGACCGCGGTCACGACCTTGATCGTGGTCGTCGTGCTCTATCTGCTCGGCGGTGCCGCGCTGCAAGGGTTCTCGGCGGCGATCATCGTTGGCATCGTGGTCGGCACCTATTCGTCGATCTACATCGCCGCGGCGATCGCGCTCGATCTCGGACTGAAAGCCGAGCATTTGTTCCCGGCCCGCGACCGCAAAGCCATCGACGACATGCCCTGATCGCGCGCGCGGAAGTGGCGCGCGGCGGGTTCGCCCCCCTACAATCGGCTGCAATACCTAAAGGGGGGTAGCCTGCATGAACTGGCGCATCAAACCGCTCGACGAGATTCTCGCCAACGCCGAGCGCCGCAGCTTGAAGCGCTCGCTCGGCGCCTTCCAACTCACCATGATGGGCGTCGGTGCGGTGATCGGCACCGGTATCTTCGTGCTCACCGCCGAAGCGGCGCAGAAAGCCGGTCCCGGCATGGTGCTCGCCTTCATCATCTCCGGCTTCGTTTGCGCGGTCGCGGCCTTGTGCTACGCCGAGCTCGCCTCGATGGTGCCGGTCTCCGGCTCGGCCTACACCTATTCCTATGCCGTACTGGGCGAGCTGATCGCTTGGGTGGTCGGTTGGGCGCTCATCCTCGAATACGCCGTCGCGGCGAGTGCGGTGTCGGTCGGCTGGTCCAAATATTTCGTCGGCTTGATGGATCGCAGTCTCGGCATCCACATCCCTGAGGCTTTCAGTCGCGGCATCGTCGAGGGCGGCATCATGAACGTGCCGGCCGCGACGATCGCGGTGTTGGTGACGGCTTTGTTGCTCATCGGCACCCGTGAGAGTGCGCGCGTGAACGCATTTTTGGTGGCGATCAAAATTGCCGCGCTGACCTTGTTCGTCGCGCTCGCGTTGCCGGTGTTCAATGCCGACAACTTCGAGCCGTTCGCGCCGAACGGTTTTTGGGACGGCACCGGGCTCGGCATCGCCGGCGCCGCCGCTTCGATTTTCTTCGCGTACACCGGCTTCGATGCCGTCTCGACTGCCGCTGAAGAAACCACCAATCCGCAGCGCAACATTCCGATCGGCCTCATCGGCAGTCTCGCGTTCTGCACCGTGTTCTATCTGCTCGTCTCGGCGGGTGTGACCGGCTCGGTCGGCTCGCAGCCGATCGCGGATGCCGCCGGTCGCATGCTCGCGCCAGGCACGCAGGAATTTGCGATGGCCTGCCAATTGCCGCAAAACCTGCAGCAAGTCGCCTGCAGTGGCGAGCCGCTCGCACACGTGCTCGATTTGCTCGGTTGGAACAAGTTCTCGCAGTTGATCGGGCTTGCGGCCTTCCTCGCGTTGCCGTCGGTGATTCTCGTGATGTTATTCGGTCAGACCCGCATCTTCTTCGTGATGGCGCGCGATCGACTGCTGCCGTTCCACGACAAGCTTTCGACGGTGCACCCGAAGTTTCATACGCCGCACATCCTCACCATGATCACCGGTGCGGCGGTGACGGTGTTCGCCGCGTTCTTCCCGGTCGGTGTGCTCGCCGACATCACCAACAGCGGCACGCTGTTCGCCTTCCTTACGGTTTCTTTGGGCGTGATGGTGCTGCGGGTGCGCGAGCCGAACCGTCCGCGGCCGTTCACCACACCGGCGATTTGGTTGGTCGGTCCGTTGTCGATCGCCGGTTGCGGATTTTTGTTCTTCTCGTTGCCGCCGGCGACCCAGCTCACCTTCCTCTACTGGACCCTCGCGGGTCTCGTGATCTATTTCGCGTACGGTTTCCGTAAGAGCCCGCTCGCGAAGTCCGAGTAAGCCGTGTCGGAGCCGACCTCACCGAAACTCGCCAACCGAATTTTATTCGGACTCGTGGCCGGCGCCGTGCTCGGCGCCGCGACGCTGCTGCTCGGCGGCGCCTTCCCCGAATTGTTGAAGGCCGCGCGGGCGCTGTCCGTGAGCGTGCTCGATCCGCTCGGGCAAGTGTTCCTGCGCATGTTGTTCTTCGTGGTGATGCCGCTCGTGTTCGGCTCGCTCGCTTCGGGCGTCGTGCAACTCGGTGATCTCTCGCGACTCGGGCCGCTCGCGGTTCGCACCTTCGTGCTGTTCTTCGCCAACATGTCGATCGCCGTCGCGCTCGGTATGGTGATGATGAACGCCGTGCGACCGGGTGACACCATCGAGTCGGAAACCAAAGTTCGTTTGGTGCAGGAATATGGCGGTGCCGCGGCGAAACACGTCGAGCGGCAAGCGCAGCATCCGGACATGAACCTGCAGACGATCGTCGACATGTTCATGCCGCGCAATCTCGTCGGCTCGATCGCCGGCACCGATCGCAGCATGCTCGGTGAGGTGTTGCCGCTGATTCTGTTCGCGATCCTGCTGGGCGCTGCGGCCATGAGCCTCGAGCCGACGCGCCGTAAGTCCGTGCAGCAAGGTCTAGAAACGCTCACCGAACTCATGACCGGTATCGTGCATTTCGCGTTGCGCCTCGCACCGTATGCCGTGCCCGCGATGATCTATTCGGTGGTCGTCAAAATCGGCTGGGATATTTTCGTCGCGCTCGGCGTGTTCGTGCTCGGCTGTCTTGCCGTGATGATCCTGCACTTATTCGTCACGATGAGCATTTGGCTGAAGTTGCTGTCGCGACATTCGCCGCTGGCGTTCTGGCGCAAGATTCGCCCGGTGTTGATCACCGCGTTCTCGACGAGCTCGAGCAATGCGACCTTGCCGACGGCGCTCGCCGCGGCGCGTGAAGATCTCGGCATCCGCCCGACCACTGCAGGTTTCGTGTTGCCACTCGGCACGACCATGAACATGGCCGGCACCGCACTCTACGAAGGCTGCGTCGTGCTGTTCGTCGCGCAAGTTTTCGGTATCGATCTTTCTTTCGGGCAACAAGCGACGCTGCTGCTACTCGCGGTGTTCGGCGCGGTGGCCGTGGCCGGCGTGCCCGGCGGTTCCTTGCCGATCATCGCTGGACTTTTGATCACCTTCGGCATCCCCGCCGAAGGCATCGGCATCATCTTGGGCGTCGATCGTTTGCTCGACATGTCGCGCACGGTAGTGAACGTCGGTGCCGATCTCGTGACGGCGACCGTCGTTGACGCGCTCGAGGGCGACGAAATACCGAGTTGATGCGCCGCCGATTACTCGGCTGCTAAATCTTTGGGTAGATGCGGCGCGAGCAGTGCGACCAAGCCGTCGAAAACCTTGGGTGATCCGGCGATCAGGTTGCCGCCTTGGCGATATTCGTTACCGGCGAGCGTGCCGATGCGGCCACCGGCTTCTTCGATCATGATCGTGCCCGCGGCCGTATCCCAAGGTCCGAGGCCGATCTCGAAGAAACCGTCGGTACGACCCGCTGCGACATAAGCGAGGTCGAGTGCGGCTGAGCCCGGCCGACGCACACCCGCGGTCGCGAGCATCACGTCTTTGAGCATGCCCATGTAGGCATCCAAATATTGGGTGTTCGAGCGGTAGGGGAAGCCGGTGCCGATCAGCGCGCCATCGAGGCTACGTCGATTGCTGACGCGGATGCGCCGATTTTCGAGATGCGCGCCGTCGCCGCGCGATGCGGTGAACACTTCTTGGCGCATCGGGTCGAAGATCACGCCGTGATCAATGCGGCCGCGTACGCGGCAGCCGATCGAGACGCAAAACTGTGGAAAACCGTGCAGAAAATTGGTCGTACCGTCGAGCGGATCGATGATCCACTCGATGGGGCCCGGCGTGCCGGTCGAGCCGCTTTCTTCGCCGAGGAAGGCGTGGTCAGGATAGGCGCGACGGATCGTGGAGATGATCTCGGCCTCGGCGGCCCGGTCGATGTCGGTGACGAAGTCGTTACGGCCTTTGCTCGACACCTCGAGCGAATCGAGGCGACCTAGGCTGCGAACGATGACCTCGGCCGCACGGCGCGCGGCGCGCACCGCGATGTTCAGAAGTGGCTGCATGTTGGCAAAGAGCGGGAGAACGAAGGCCGCTAGAATACCAGAAGCCCCGTTCGCCGACATTTGAGTGCCCGATCAGCATGAGCCCGCCGCCAGCATGACCACTCTCGCCACCGTCGATTTGCGCATCGTGCTCGTCGAGCCTTCGCACCCGGGCAACATCGGCGCCGTCGCGCGTGCGATGAAAAACATGGCATTGACGCAACTCGCGCTGGTGAAGCCGAAAATGTTTCCGCATTCCGAGGCGAGTGCGCGCGCTTCAGGTGCGACCGACGTGCTCGAGCGTGCGCAGGTGTTCGACAGCGTGGCGGCTGCGGTGGCCGATTGCGGGTTCGTCGCCGCGACCACCAGTCGCGAGCGAGACCAAAATATTCGCGTGTTCGACATTCGCGAGGGTGCGCCGCGTTTGGTCGCCGAGGCGCAGCGTGGCCCGGCCGCGCTATTGTTCGGCGCCGAGCGCACCGGCCTCACCAACGAAGATCTCGCGCTCACGCATCTCCTGCTGCGCATACCCGCGAACCCCGATTACGCCTCGCTCAATCTCGCAATGGCCGTGCAACTCGTCAGCTACGAAATTCACCGCGCGCGGGGCGCGCAATACGTCGCTCCGCCGCCCGCGGTGCCGCTCGCGAGCGGCGCCGATATGGAGCGTCTCTATGCGCATCTGGCCGAAGTGCTCGAAGAGATCAATTTCCGCGATCGTACTGCGAGCGGCACGCATCTGATGGAGCGCATCCGCCGATTTTTGAATCGTGCCGAGCTCGATCAAAATGAAGCCAATATTTTGCGCGGTATTTTGACGGCCGTGCAGGGCAAGCGTCGCCAAGCCGGACCGCGTCCGCCCGCGAGCCGCGAATGATCTATCTCGATCACGCTGCGACCACGCCCGTCGACCCGCGCGTCGCCGCGGCGATGCGGGCCGTGCTCGAAGATCCGCTCGCTTTCGCGAATCCGTCGAGCATGCACGCTGCGGGCCGGGCGGCCGCGGCGCGCATCGAGACGGCGCGCGCGCAAGTCGCAGCGCTCGTCGGTGCGCCGCCCGATGATCTGATCTTCACCTCCGGTGCGACCGAGTCGGACAACCTCGCGATTCTCGGTGTCGCACGCGGCCGCGCCGATTTCGGTCGGCACATCGTCACGGCGCGCACCGAGCACAAAGCCGTGCTCGATGCGTGCAAGCGTCTCGTCAAAGAAGGCTACGTGGTCACGTTTCTCGAGCCTGCGGTCGACGGTCGTATCGATCCGATGAACTTACGCGCAGCGCTCCGACCGGATACACAACTCGTCTCGATCATGCACGCCAACAACGAAACCGGCGTGGTGCAAGACGTTGCCGCGCTCGCCGCCGTTTGTCGCGCCCACGAGGTTTTCTTGCACGTCGACGCGGCGCAGTCGGCGGGAAAGATTCCGCTCGACGTGTGTGCGGCGGGGCTTGATCTCGTATCGCTGTCGGCCCACAAAATGTACGGTCCTAAGGGCATCGGCGCGCTCTATGTTGCCCCACGCGTGCGCCCTTGGCTCGTGCCGCTCGCCTTCGGTGGCGGCCAGGAGCGCGGTTTGCGGCCAGGTACGCTCGCCACTCATCAGATCGTGGGCTTCGGCGCAGCGGCCGCGATCGCCGCGTGCGAACTCGACCAAGACGCCGATCGGGTCCGTACGCTCGTTCAAAGATTTCGCGCGGCACTTGGTTCGCTCGCCGACCTGCGTTGGAACGATCATCCGACCGCACGCTTGCCGGGTGTCGTCTCGTTGTCGATCGCCGACGTCGAAGGTGAGAGTCTGCTCGCCGCGTTGCCCGAGCTTGCCGTGTCGAGTGGCGCGGCCTGCGACGCCTCGCGTGGTGAACCGTCCTACGTGTTGCGTGCGGCGGGCGTGCCGGCCGAACTCGCGCAATCGACCTTGCGCATCGCGTTCGGCCGCGGCAATACGCCGGCCGATGCCGAACGTGCGGCAGAACTCATCACCGCCGCGGTGGCGCGGCTGCGCGCCTGTTACGCCCGACGAATGACGACGGGCGATTGGCACAGCGGCGCAGCGGGCTCGCAGCGCAGCGGTACGCACGTGATCTGCCAACTGCGAGCCGACCACGCGGGCCGCGTGGCGCAGGTACATTTTGCAGCCTACGGCTGCCCCGCCGTGATGGCCGCGCTCGATTTGCTCGAGCAGCGTTGGCCCGGCTTGCCGCTCGGCGGCGACGGTGCGCTGCCGGCGGCGCTCGGCACGCCCGTCGAGTGGGCGCAGGCCGTCGCCGCGCCGGTCGAGAAACTCGGCCGCTTTTTGGTGGTCGAAGATGCCATGCGACTTGCTACACTTTCGGCCGTCGACGCCGCACGAGGAACGTGACCATGTCGATTTCGTTGACCGACGCCGCTGCGACGCGCGTCAAAAATTTCATCGCCACGCGCGGGCACGGCCTCGGCCTGCGGCTCGGAGTGCGTAAAACCGGTTGCTCCGGCTTCGCCTACGTCATCAACTACGCCGACGATTGCGTCCAAACCGACCACGTATTCGAAGATCGTGGCGTGAAAGTGTTCGTCGATCCCGACAGCTTGCCGTTCATCGACGGCACCGAAGTCGACTTCGTCAAACAGGGCCTCAACGAGGCCTTCAAGTTCCGCAACCCCAACGTCACCGGCGAGTGTGGTTGCGGCGAGAGCTTCAACGTCTAAAAAAACCCTGTTCCTCCAAGGGGTTGCGCGCAGCCGGCCGATGGCGGGCAACGGTCCGGCCGGGTAAACTACGCGTTTAGCCCGGCTTGGCCGGGATTTTTCCTCCCCACTGACTGCAAGGAACATCACCATGGCGTTGGAGCGCACTTTTTCGATCGTCAAACCCGACG
>RGUL01000038.1 GCA_010027845.1 Gammaproteobacteria bacterium | reverse complement strand
CGGCAGCGGCAAAAGTACCCTGCTCGGACTTTTGGGTGGCGTACTCACACCACGGGCGGGCAGCATCACCCTCGCCGGCACCGATCTAACCGCGCTCGGCGCCGGTGCGCGCGACCGCTTTCGCGGCGATCATCTCGGCTTCATTTTCCAAATGTTCAATTTGATCCCGTATCTCGGCGTGCTCGAGAACGTGACTTTGCCGGCGCGTTTTTCCGCAGCGCGCGCCGCACGCATACCCGGTGGCGATGTCGTGGCAGAGGCACGCCGTCTGCTCGCGGCACTTGGCCTCGGCGAGCGCGACATCGAATCGCGACCGGTCACGGAACTCTCCATGGGCCAGCAACAACGCGTCGCGGCGGCACGGGCCTTGCTCGGACGGCCGACCATCCTCATCGCCGACGAACCCACCTCGGCGCTCGACACCGACGCGCGCGGCGATTTCTTAGAACTTTTGATGCGCGAGTGTCGTGCGCAGTCGGCGAGTCTGTTGTTCGTGAGTCACGACGTCGCACTCGGGTCGCTGTTCGATCGCGTCGTGTCGCTCGCCGATCTGCGACGCCCGACCGAGGCGGCCGCATGAGCACGTTCGCCCTAGCCTGGCGTTCGCTCGGCAATCGCCGCGGCACCGCGCTGCTCACCATCGCCGCCATCGCCGTCAGCGTCGCGTTGCTGCTCGGCGTGCAAAAAATGCGCACCGCGGCGCGGGAGAGCTTCGCCAATACCGTCTCCGGCGTCGATCTGATCGTCGGTGCGCGCTCCGGACAATTGAATCTACTGCTGTATTCGGTGTTCCGCGTCGGTGACGCCACCGCCAACGTCAGCTGGTCGAGCTATCAAAAAATCGCCCATCACCCCGACGTCGAGTGGACGATTCCGATCTCGCTCGGTGATTCGCATCGCGGCTTTCGCGTGCTCGGCACCAACAACGACTATTACGCCCACTATCGTCACGCCGGCGGTCGCGCGCTCGGCTTCGCCGCCGGTCGCGGTTTCGAAGATTTGTACGACGTCGTGCTCGGCGCCGACGTCGCGCGCGAACTCGGCTATCAACTCGGTAGTCGCGTGATCGTCGCGCACGGTCTCGGCGACGTGAGCTTCACGCTGCACAAAGATCAACCGTTCCGCGTGGTCGGCATCCTCGCGCCGACCGGCACACCCGTCGATCGCACGGTCCACGTGCCGCTGGAAGCGATCACTGCGATCCATCTCGATTGGCAGGGCGGCACGCGCGCCATCGGCGACGTGCGAAATCGCGATCTCACGCCCGATGCGATCACCGCTTTCATGGTCGGCATGCGCAGCAAAGTCATGACGTTCACGATGCAGCGCGCCATCAACGAATATCGCGGCGAACCGTTACTGGCGATTTTGCCGGGCGTCGCGCTCACGCAGTTGTGGGGTCTCGTCGGCATCGCCGACACCGCCTTGATGGTGATTGCGGCATTCGTCGTGTTCGCGGGCTTGCTCGGCATGCTCACCGCAATCCTCACCAGCCTCAACGAACGACGACGTGAAATGGCGATCCTACGCTCGGTCGGTGCGCGGCCGCGCCATGTGTTCACGCTGCTCATCGCCGAAGCGGGCATACTCGCGGCGAGCGGTGTGCTCGCCGGCATCGCGCTCTGCTACGGTTTGTTGATCGCGGCTGCACCACTGCTCGAGCGTCGTTACGGGCTGGTGCTGCCGCTCACGGGTCTCGCGCCCGGCGACATCGCACTGCTCGCTGCGATCGTCTTTGCGGGTCTCGCCATGGGCAGCATCCCGGCATGGCGCGCCTATCGAAATACTTTGAGTGACGGACTCACCCTTAGAATCTGACGGAGAACACGATGTCGCTGACTAAGAAATGGCTGACGAGCGTTGTGCTGTTCGGCTACGTCGCGATCGCCGCAGCGGTCACACCGCCGCAACCGGCGGCGAAATCCGCGGCCGCAAAGCCCGCTGCGCCCGCGGCTGCTGCGAGTGGCGTGCGCGAACTCGACTGGGACGCGCTGCTGCCGCAAGACGCACGCGCCAAATTCCAAGGTGGTGCGCCGGCGCCGATCCACGACTACCTCGGTGGCGAGAGCGGCATGGCCGCTCAGCAAGTGCTCGACTTCTCGGTCAACAAAACGCTCGACGGCAACACCGTGAAAATTCCGGGGTTCATCGTGCCGCTCGACGTCGGTAAAGACGGAATGGTGTCGGAATTCTTTTTGGTACCGTATTTCGGCGCCTGCATCCACGTGCCGCCACCGCCGCCGAACCAGATCGTCTATGTGCGCATGGATAAAGGCATGGCGCTCGATTCGATCTACGAAGCGTATTGGATCACCGGCAAACTGAAGGTCACCAATAAAACGACTCGCCTGGGCGCAGCGGCCTATCAGCTCGCCGGTACCAAGGTCGAAATTTACAAATATTGAAGCCCGCGCGCCGAGGTTCGCATGCCCACGTTGTTCGAAAAAATCGTCGCGCGTGAGATTCCCGCCGACATCGTCTTCCAAGACGACCGTGTCACCGCTTTTCGCGACATCCATCCGCGTGCGCCGGTGCATTTGTTGATCGTGCCGAACAAGGCGATCGCGACCGCCAACGATATCGCCGATGCCGACGAGACCTTGGTCGGCCACATGTTCACCGTCGCGCGCGATCTCGCGCGCGGCGCAGGCATCGCCGACAGCGGCTATCGTTTGATCATCAATTGCAATCGCGACGGCGGGCAAGAAGTGTTCCACTTGCACGTGCACTTGGTCGGCGGTGCACCGCTCGGTCCGATGCTGAGTCGATGACCGATATGCGACAACTGTATCCACCCGTCGACGTGCGTCGCAGCGGCATGCTGCGCGTGTCGAACGTGCACGAAATTTATTGGGAAGAAAGCGGTAATCCGCAAGGCAAACCCGTCGTGTTCCTGCACGGCGGTCCGGGCGGTGGCACCGACGCGCGCATGCGCCAATTTTTCGATCCGAATCGCTATCGCATCGTGCTGTTCGATCAGCGCGGTTGCGGCAAAAGTCGGCCGCACGCGAGTCTCGTCGACAACACCACTTGGCATTTGGTCGCCGACATCGAAGCACTGCGCGAACACCTGCGCATCGAGCGCTGGCAGGTGTTCGGCGGCTCCTGGGGCTCGACGCTCGCGCTCGCCTATGCGCAAACGCATCCCGAGCGGGTGACCGAGCTCGTGCTACGCGGCATTTTTTTGGTCCGGCCGTGGGAGTTCCGCTGGTTCTACGAAACCCCGGACGGCACGGGCGCACTGTTCCCGGATCTTTGGGAACATTTCGTCGCACCGATCCCGCCGCAGGAACGCGGCGACATGATGCGCGCCTACTATCGCCGCCTCACGAGTGACGATCCGGCAGTGCGCGCGCATGCTGCGCGCCATTGGTCGATGTGGGAAGGTGCGACAAGCTTCCTGCGCGTGAACCCCGATTACGTCGCGAAGTTCGAAGAGGACGCCTTCGCCGAAGCTTTTGCGCGCATCGAGTGTCACTACTTCGTCAACGGCGGATTTTTACGCACGCCCTCCCAACTGCTAGACGACGTCGACAAGATCCGGCACATCCCGGGCGTCATCGTCCAAGGGCGTTACGACGTCGTGTGCCCGATGAAAAGCGCTTGGGATTTGCATCGCGCCTGGCCCGAGGCGGATCTGCGTATCGTCGGTGATGCCGGTCACTCGGCCTTTGAGCGCGGAATTTTAAGCGAGCTCGTCGCCGCGACCGATCGCTACGCCGCTACGGCGTGAGCAATCGATCGCCGGCGTCGATGACGCCGCGCGCCCGCAACCACGCGCGCGCGTCGTCCGATTCGTGTTTGAACCACGCGCGAGCGGAGCCGAGTCGGAACGTATAACCCCAAGCGTCCATATCGGCCATCAGCCGCTCGGCACCGATCCCGGGCAGCGCCGCCGCCCAAAGAATTTGTAAACAACAGACGGCGTTCTCTTCAGCGTGATCACCGCCGGCATCGCGCAGTAAAGTCGCGCGGCGCGGTGCATCCATGCAGACGTAATGCGCCGCTTCGTGCAGTGCGGAGTGCAGCGGGGTGTCGTCGCGTACCCACAGCGTCGAGCCGACGAGCCCGGCCTCGCTGTCGCCCCAATAAGAACCCGGAATTTCACTGGCTGCCCCCGCCACCGCGAGCGTGAGACCCCAGGGCGCGAGCAAGGCCTGCACGGCGGCACGCAGCACGGGGTCGAGCAAGGTAACGCCGGGCGTCACCGCCACGGACTCAGCGCAGGCTCGCGAGCCGCTGCACGACCACTGCGGCAAGTTCACGCGCGAGCGTCGCGCGTAATGCCTCACGTTCACGTTCCTTGCCGAGCGCACGGGTTTCGTCGAACGACAGATCGCGCGTCAAGCTGAGCTCTTCGGCGGCGATGCGCTCGCGCCCGCCCTCGACGAGCGCGAAACGCACGCGGTAGGTGAGTTCGTATTCTCGCGGCACATTGCGCGCCGAGATCGACGATACGCGATCGGAAAAATCGTCCGCCTCAATGCGTAACGTTGCCGCGCCCTGCGGACTTTCGACGAGCGTGGCACCAGCGACGATCAAAGAACGCCGCAGCGCGATGGTGAAATCGCTTTGCGCATCGTCCGCTTGCACGTAGATGCGCCCAACCGACGGCGCGAGCGACGCACGGCCTTGCATTTGAAAGCCGCAGCCCGCCAGCAACGCCGCACACACCAACGCGGCACAGGTCGCGATGCCCGGCGGTTTGCGGCGCAACCCGCGCATCACACCACCACGTTCACGAGTTTGCGCGGTACCACCACGATTTTCTTAGGCGTCGACTCGCCGACGAATTTGCGCACCGACTCTTCGGCAAGCGCCGCAGCGCGCACCGTCGCCTCGTCGGCCTCGATCGGCACGGTGATTTGACCGCGCAATTTGCCGTTCACCTGCACCACCAGCGTGATCGCATCTTGGGCGAGCGCCTCGGCGTCGACGGCCGGCCAGCGCACGTCGATCAAGGCTTCGGGATTCCCCAGTTCGTACCACAACGTGTGGCAGACGTGCGGCACCATCGGTGACAACGCGATCACCGCGATCTCGAGTGCCTCTTGCACCACCGCTCGCCCCTGCGGCGAACGATCGTCGAACTTGCCGATCGCATTCAAAAGTTCCATCACCGCGGCGACGGCGGTATTGAAGGTGCGACGCCGACCGATGTCGTCAGTGACTTTGGCGAGCGCTTGATGGGCGGAGCGTCGCAAATCTTTTTGCGCCGTCGACAGCGAGCCGCGCTCGAGCGCTGGCGCAGGCCCTGTACCCACGTGGTCGTACACCGCTTTCCAGAGACGACGAATGAAACGGAATGCGCCCTGCACGCCCTCGTCCGACCACTCGAGCGACTGCTCGGGCGGTGCCGTGAACATCATGAAGAGTCGCGCCGTATCCGCGCCGTATTTTTCGACCAAGCTCTGTGGGTCGACGCCGTTGTTCTTCGACTTCGACATCGTGCCGAGCCCGTCGTATTGCACTTCGAGCTGCGAGCCGTCCTCGCGCGTTGCCAGGTAGTGTTTGCTGCCATCGCGCTCGACCATGTCGACGTCGAGCGGATTGAAATAAGCGCGACGACCTTCGGCGGGCTGGTGCCAATAGATGTGGTTCAGCACCATGCCTTGCGTCAAAAGATTCGAAAACGGTTCGCGCAACTGCACGAGCCCGAGGTCGCGCATCACTTTGGTCCAGAAGCGCGAATAGAGTAGGTGCAGGATCGCGTGCTCGATACCACCGATGTATTGATCGACGGGCAGCCAATAGGCCGCACGCGCATCGACCGCGGCGACGTTCGAGTCCGCACTCGCATAACGCAGGAAATACCACGACGAATCGACGAAGGTGTCCATGGTGTCGGTTTCGCGACGTGCCGGTTTACCGCAAGTCGGACAATCGACTTTCCAGAACGAGGCATTTTTGGCGAGCGGATTACCACTGCCGTCTGGCACCAAGTCTTCCGGCAAAACCACCGGTAATTGATTTTCGGGCACGGGCACTTCACCGCAGTGCTCGCAGTGAATGAGGGGGATCGGACAGCCCCAATATCTTTGGCGCGAGATTCCCCAGTCGCGCAGTCGGAACTGCACGCGTTTACGGCCCAAAGATTTTTTCTCGAGCGCGGCGCAGATCGCATCGACCGCCGCCTTCGATTCGAGACCGTCGAACTCGCCCGAGTTCATGGTGATGCCGTGTTCACCGTAGGCGTCGATCCACGGCGCGACGACTTGCTGATAGGCACCACTCTTCGAGCGGACCACGCCGACGATGTCGATGCCGTTTTGCGACGCGAACGCGAAATCGCGCTCGTCGTGCGCCGGCACACCCATCACCGCGCCCTCCCCGTAGCCCATCAACACATAGTTCGCGACCCATACCTCGACCGGCTTACCGGTGAACGGATGCAGCACGTGCAAGCCCGTACGGCGACCCTTCTTTTCCATGGTGGCGACGTCCGCCTCCATGGTGCTGCCGCGGCGGCACTCGTCGATGAAGGCCTGCAGCGCAGGATCACGCGCCCCCGCGGCGAGCGCCAGTGGGTGCTCGGCTGCGATCGCCATGAAGGTGACGCCGAACAATGTGTCGGCGCGGGTGGTGAATACTTTGAGCGGCGCGGCGTCGGTCGCGATGGCTCGCGCGTCGTCGGCGAGCGGAAAAGCGACTTCCGCCCCCTCGCTGCGGCCGATCCAATTTGCCTGCATGGTCTTCACGCGCTCCGGCCAGCCGTCGAGCGTGCCGAGATCGCCGAGCAATTCGTCGGCATAGCGCGTGATGTTGAGGTAGTACATCGGGATCTCGCGCTTCTCGACCAGCGCGCCCGTGCGCCAGCCGCGACCGTCGATGACTTGCTCGTTGGCGAGCACGGTCTGATCGACCGGATCCCAATTCACCACACCGGTTTTTTTGTAGGCGATGCCTTGCTCGCGCATGCGCAGGAACAGTGCTTGGTTCCAGCGGTAGTAGCTCGGATCGCAGGTCGCGATCTCGCGCTCCCAATCGATCGCGAAACCTAGCGCCTGCAATTGCTTCTTCATGTACGCGATGTTGTCGCGCGTCCACTTCGCCGGCGCCACGCCGTTGGCCATCGCCGCGTTCTCGGCCGGTAAGCCGAACGCATCCCAACCCATCGGTTGCAACACGTTCCGGCCCTGCATGCGCGCGAATCGTGAGAGCACGTCGCCGATCGTGTAGTTGCGCACGTGCCCCATGTGCAAGCGACCGGACGGATAAGGGAACATCGACAGGCAATAAAACTTTGCACGCGCCGGATCTTCTTTGGCGGCGAAGCTGCGGTGGTCGTTCCAATGCCGTTGTGCGGCCCGCTCGATCGCGGCCGGCTCGTAGCGCTCGTCCATGTTCGAAGCCGTTATTTCCCTGCAATTTGCGAGTCGCGAGGATACACGACCGCGAGCCGCATTGCCGCGCCGCCCGCCGAATCGGCGTCGATTTCGAGGCCTGCGTCGGACTCCGAATAGAGCACGCCGTTATTCTGTAAGCACGTACGCGCCACGGCGAGATCGGCGACGTCGATCACGACTCTTGCAGCCTGTGCAACCGACAAGCTTGTCGACCAGCGGCGCAACACGATCGACTCGCGCCCGAGCGCGAATCGCCACACGTCGTCGGCGTCGCGTATTGCGGCGACACCGAGCAACGCGGCGTAGCGCGCAAGGGTGCGATCGAACTCGGCAGCGGGTATCGGCCACTCGATACCGACCAGCGCACGCGCGCCGTTCGGATGCCGTTGCACTTCGCGCTGAAATACCCGCGCGGCGTCGCGATGCTGGACGAGACATACGAGCGACTCGGGCGTGTCGGTCGCGTCCAATGCACACCAACGAAATCGCGCCGGACCCGCGAGCGCGCCGTAGTCGACGTCGCGCACCGCATCGGCGACCGGACCGAGTGCGACGCCGCGCGCCACAGCGACCGAGCGCGCCACTTCGACGTCTTCGCAGCCGAGCGCCAGGATCGCCACCCGCGGCGTCGCGCCGAGCCAAGGCGCAAGATGATGCGTCGATCCTGCGTTCGCCACCGCCGTGAACTCGAGGTAGCCGCGCGCGAAAACGGCGTGACAACTCTGCTGGCCGAGACTGCGCGGCCGCCCGTCCTCAGCGACAGCCTGCAGTTCCCGCGGCGCGGTGAGGGCAAATCCCAAGTTCGTGAACGCTGCGCGTAGCGGCGGCAGCGAACCGGCGGCGTAACCCAAATGATCGAGTTCGAGCATGATGAGCGGAAGACTAACGCATGGACAGCTGCCGAAACGACAGCTTGCATCCACGGCCGACCGATTAGACTTTCGGCTTCGGGGTCAAAGCAGGAGAAGGTCGCGATGCCACGTCCGCACATCATGTTCGTCCAGGCGCAAATGATTCCGTGGTCCACGGGTTTGCACGGCGATGCCAGACGGGACGTCGAACACAAACTATTGAGCCTCGATGACACCGATGCGAGTTCCACCTGCATCGTTCGCTACCCGGCCGGCTGGTCACGCACGAGCGCAGAACACCTCACGACCCACGAAGAATTTTTGGTGCTCGATGGTGCGCTGGAAATCAACGGACGTGTCTATGAAAAACACACGTACGGATTCCTGCCCGCAGGCTACCGCCGCGAGCGTGCGCGCAGCACGCACGGCGCCGTACTCCTGACGATGTTTTACGGTGCCGTGCACAAGGGTGCCGGCGCCGGCGGTGACTTCGACCAAAAACTTTTGGTCGAGTACGTGAATCCCCTCCAGATGGATTGGGACCCGGGGCTGGTCGATCCGCAACTTTCGAAAGGCGTGGCGATCAAGCCGCTGCGCACCGATCCGTACACCGGCGAGACGAGCTTTCTCTATTGCTCACCACCTCATCGCGTGCCGCCCGGTATGGCGAAACCACAATGGACGCACCCGATGGTCGAAGAGTTGTACACGCTCGAGGGCGATTACGTGTGGGGCGATCTCGGTCGCATGCAACGCGGCGGATATTGTTGGTGGCGCGAGAACGTTTATCACGGGCCAGCAGGCACCGACACCGGGTACAACCTATTCGTGCGCACCGTCAACGGCCCACTCGTGAATACCTTCGACACCGTCAAAAAACCGTTCACCTGGGATCCGCCGCACACGCCGATACTGCCACCGGAACTCGCACCGTACGGCCAGCCCTTACCGCCCTCACCCAACTATTGAGCCGCGCCATGTCCGAATCCGCCACCTGGCCCGCACCACGCACCGCGTGGTACGCGGTGTTGGTGCTGAACGTCGCGTATCTGTTCTCGTATCTCGATCGGCAGATTCTCTCGATGCTGGTCGGCCCGATCAAAGCCGACCTCGCGTTGGACGACACGCAGGTGAGTCTGCTGCACGGTCTCGCCTTCGCGATTTGTTATACCGTACTCGGCGTGTGGCCGATCGGCCACTGGGCCGACACCGGCAACCGCCGCAACATCGTCGCCGGCGGCGTATTTCTTTGGTCGGCGATGACGGCGCTCTGCGGCCGCGCCTCGAGTTATGCGGGGCTGTTTCTCGCCCGCGTCGGCGTCGGCGTCGGCGAAGCGGCACTCACGCCGGTCGCCTATTCTTTGCTCGCCGACCTATTTCCGCCGGAGCGCCGTAATCGCGCCCTCGGCTTGTTCTCGATGGGCATCTACTTCGGCATCGGTGCGGCGACCATGGTCACCGGACTTTTGGTACAGGCGATCGGCTCGTCGCCGACCGTCGAACTGCCGCTGCTCGGCGAAGTGCGTTCGTGGCAAGCGCCGTTTTTATTGCTCGGCCCGCCGGGCTTGCTGGTCGCGTTGTGGATGCTGACGGTACCCGAGCCCGCGCGCATCGGCTCGGACGCCGCTCCATCGCCACCATTTGCGGCAGTGCTCGCGCAAGTGCGATCGCAGCCGGGGTTTTATTTGCTGCACACCTTCGGCGTGTCCTTGTTGACGATGCTCTTCAATGCACTCGCGTTTTGGATGCCCGCACATCTGAAACGCGTCCATCATCTTGAACCGGTGCAGATCGCCTTCAGCTTCGGGCCGATCATGATCATCGGAGGTTCGCTGGGCATCGTCGCCGGCGGTCTGCTCGCCGATCGATGGCGTAAGCGTGGTCTGCTCGATGCCGAGCTGCGTGTCGGCATCACGAGTGCCTCGTGCTTGTTGCCGTTCGCACTCGCGACCTTCCTCACGACGAACACCGAGCTCGCGCTCGCTCTGATGGGGCCGATGCTGTTTTTTTCGAGCTTTCCGTTCGGCGCCGCGGCGAGTGCGATCCAACTCGTCACACCCAACCGACTCCGCGCACGGGTGTCGGCGTTGTACCTTTTGGTGATCAACTTGACCGGTATCGGTTTCGGCGCGACGGCCGCTGCACTCGTGTCGGATCACGTGCTGCACGACGAGAACCGCATCGGCGACGGCGTCGCCTGGGTGGCTGCGGTCGGTTTGCCGCTCGCTGCGCTGCTGCTCTACGCAGCGCGGCGGCACTATCGGGCCATGCAGACCCGATAGTGCCGCGCTCGATCAATTGATGCGGATCGGTAAGAAGATCTGCACGCCTTCGCGTTGTACGAGTAGCGCGACCGTCTTACCGGACTTGGCAACGAGCTCGCGGAATTCGCGTACCGACTTCACGCTGCGACCGTTCACGCCGAGGATCACGTCACCCGACTGCACGCCGGCATCACGCGCGGCGCCGGTCGCGCGCAAGATCAAAATTCCGCCGTCGAGTTTCGCTTCGTTGCGCTCGTCCGCGGTGATATCGCGCACCACCAGACCGAGTTTGTCGGCCTGTTCGGTTTGCGCAGGCTTTTCCTCGTCGTCTTTGGCCTTCGCTTCGGCGGACACCTCGGCGACTTTGAAGCTGAGCTTGCGCACGGCGCGATCGCGCCACACTTCGAGCGTGGTTTCGGCGCCCGGCTGCAACGCACCGATGATGGTCGGCAATTCTGCCGAACGTTCGATCGCACGACCGTTCGCCGAGAGAATGATGTCGCCGGGTTTGATGCCGGCTTTATCGGCGGGGCTGCCTTTTTCGACGCTGCCCACGAGCGCACCGTGCGGCCGATCAAGACCGAAACTCTCGGCGAACTGCGCGTTGACTTCTTGGATGCTGACGCCGATCTTGCCGCGGCTCACGCGACCCTTGGCGATCAATTGTTCGCGTACGTTGTTCGCGATGTCGATCGGGATCGCGAACGACAGACCCATGTAGCCTCCGGAGCGACTGTAGATCTGCGAATTGATACCGACCACTTCGCCGTTCATGTTGAACAACGGACCGCCCGAATTGCCGGGATTCACGGCGACGTCGGTTTGGATGAAATTGACGTAGTTGGTTTCGCCGCCGGGCAAGGGTCGCGCCGTCGCGCTGACGATGCCGGCGGTGACGCTGTTGTCGAAACCGAACGGCGAGCCGATCGCAATCACCCATTCACCCGGTCGCAACTTCGACGGATCGCCGATGCGCACCACCGGTAAATTTTTGGCGTCGATTTTGACGACGGCGACGTCGGAGGGTTTGTCGACGCCGATGATCTTTGCGGTGTATTCGCGTCGATCGGTCATCCGTACGGTGACCTCTTCGGCGCCGTCGACGACGTGGGCGTTGGTGAGCACGTAGCCGTCGGAGGAGACTACGAAGCCCGAGCCTTCACCACCCGGCCGAATGCCACCACCCTCGTCTTCTTGTTGCGGCACACCGGGTTGCGGCGCACCGCGGCCGTTCGGCGCGCCGGGCACGCCGAAGCGCTTGAAGAATTCGAAGAACGGATCGTTCGGTGACATGCCGCCGAAGCTCTGCTTCGGACGCTTCACTTTGGTCGTGATATTGACGACGGCAGGACCTTGTTGCGCAACCAGCGCCGCGAAATCGGGCAGGCTGCCGGGTCGTGCGTAGGTCGCGGGCGCGGCAGCACTTTCCGCGGCGGCGGCCGGCGCAGCACCGGGCGCGGCAGTCGACGTGTGCGGCTGACAGGCCGTGAAAACGAGAACGGACAAAACGGCGCCGACGGTACGGCGCACCAATGGACGTTGGCTCATGGTGGACAACACTCGGATCATGGACACGGACTCCTAGACCGGCGACGCCGGTGAAAGTTCACGACGCCGCACGCGGACGGCCACGAGCAACGCGAGCGTCGCGAGCAGCAGCACGGGCGGATTGCCGAATCGTTGGTAAGGGGTGATGCCGCTGCGCGGCACGAGCGCCGCGCGCAGCACGGTGGGCGTGTATTCCGGCGCGACCGCGACCAATTCGCCGCGCGGCCCGATCACTGCAGACACGCCGTCGTTGGCGGCACGAATCAAAAATCGCTGCGACTCGAGCGCGCGCAACCGGGCGATCTGCAAATGCTGATAGCGCGCGGTCGAACGCCCGAACCATGCATCGTTGGTGACGTTGACGAGTGCGTGGGCCGCACCGTCGGTGACGCGACGCGTCAAAGAATACGCGTCTTCGTAACACACACTCGCCGACAGTTTGATACCCGCCACCGTCAACGGCGCTTGCACCGCCGCACCCTTGGTGAAATCGGAATACGGTAAGTCGAGTACGCGCAACCAAGCGCGTACGAAATCCGGTACCGGAAAAAATTCCGCGAACGGCACCAGGTGATGTTTGTCGTACCAAGCGACTTCGGTGTCGAGGCCGAGCACGGAGTTGAAGTATTGCGGCCGACCGCCGCTGGGGCCGGGTTCGGCACGAATCAAACCGAGCACGAGTGCCGAGCGCGCGCCGGCCGCGAGCCCCGCGAGTTCGCGCAGATAGGGGACGAGATTATTGGCGAGGTCCGGCGCCGCCGATTCGGGCCAAACGATCACCGGCGTGCCGAGCGCACTTTTGGTGAGCTCGCGATAGCGCGCGAGCGTCGTGTCGCGATTGCCGTCCAACCACTTTTGATCTTGCGGGATCGCGCCCTGCACGACGGCGACGCCGACCGGCGCACCGATCGCTCGAGTGAATTCGAGCGTGCCGACGATCCGCCCCGCGAGCCACGGTACGATCAAAATCACCACGGCCCAACTCCGTGCGCGCGTGTCGCCCTGCCAAGCCCATACCAACGCGCCCGCTTGCACGGTCAGCACGAAGGTCAACAGTGGCACGCCACCGAGCGGTGCGAGACCAGCGAGCCAGGTGTCCGATTGCGAATAGCCGAGTGACAACCAACCGAATCCCGACAGCGCCCAACCGCGCAGCCACTCGAGCAAAGTCCAGGCCGCCGGCAAACCGAGTAGATAGCGGAACGCGCCCCGGGTCGGCAGCCACCGCGCCGCGACGAAACCGAGTACGGCGTGATACGCGGCCATCAACGCGACGAGCCCGGCCATCAAACCGAGCGCGAGTGCGAGCGGGGCGCGGCCGAAGCCGTGGATGCTGATTTCGAGCCAGTAGGTGCCGGCGGCAAACGTACCGAGCCCGAAACAAAACCCTAGCCATGCGGCGCGACGCGCGGAGTCGGCGGTGGCGAGAGCGGCGAACAAGACCGCGGGCGCGAGGATCGCGAGCGGCCAAAACCCGAGCGGCGCGAAAGCGAGTGCGAGCGCAGCGCCGGCAAGCAACAGCGCGATGGACAGCCAACGATTCAGTCGCCGCTCCCCCGCTCCTCGGGCGATGGCAGGTCGCGCGGCGTAATGACGCGCAGCGCATCGATGCGGCGCCGATCGGCGCGCAGCACGCGCAGTTCGAGCTCGCCGATGGTGAGCGTCTCGCCGCGGCGCGGCAGATGACCGAGGTGTTTCATGACGATGCCCGCGACGGTGTCGAATCGTTCGTCAGACCACTCGACGCCGAAACAATCGTTGAAGTCGGCGATCGGCGTCGCACCGCGTACGACGAACTGTCGCTCGCCCTCTTTGCGGATGTATTGCTCGTCTTCGACGTCGAACTCGTCGTCGATGTCGCCGACGATCTGCTCGATCGCATCTTCGATGGTGACGAGACCCGCGACGCCGCCGTATTCGTCGGCGACGATGGCCATATGGTTACGATTCCGACGAAATTCTTTGAGGAGTACGTTGACGCGTTTCGATTCGGGCACCACCACCGCCGGACGCATGCACTCGCGGATGTCGAAGGCGTCTTGCTGATCGGTGGCGACCACACGCAGCACGTCTTTGGCGAGCAGAATGCCGACGATGTCGTCGCGATCGGCATCGATGACCGGATAGCGCGAGTGACCGGACTCGACGATGATCGGCAAGATCGCTGCGAGTTCCGCATCGCGCTCGATGGCGATCATTTGGGCGCGCGGAATCATGATGTCGCGCACTTGGATGTCGGCGACGTCGAGCACGCCCTCGAGCATGCGTAGCGCATCGGCATCGACGATGCCGCGCGCCAGGGCGGTGCGTAGCGTCTCGAGCAATTCGGCGCGATCGTCGACGCCACCGAGCAAGCGGCGAACGCTGCGACGCAACATCACGAGCAAAGTATTGAGCGTCATACGCGACTCCGCGACGACTCGCGCACGGCATACGGGTCGGGCCAGCCACAGGCAGCCAACAAACGGCGCTCTCGGCGCTCCATGCGCAGCGCGTCGGGCTCCCGCTCGTGGTCGTAGCCGAGCAAGTGCAACGCGCCGTGGATCACGAGATGAGCCCAATGCGCCTCGAGTGGCTTGTGCTGCTCGCGCGCCTCGCGGGCGACCACCGGCGCGCAAAGCACGATGTCGCCCAGCGGTCGCGGCCAAACGCGTGCGACGTGCCGCGCACCGCTCACCACCGGCGGAAACGACAGCACGTTGGTGGCGTAATCTTTGCCGCGCCATGCGGCGTTGAGTCGGCGACCCTCGGCCAGACCGACGATGCGCACCACGATCTCGGCACCACGACCGCGAGCGCCGGTCGCAAGGCGTGCCCAGTCCGTGACACGGCGGGCGGTCGGTACACCGCGACGCAGCGCGGCCTGCACCGCCACCGCCAACGGCGAACGCGCGCGGCGCGCGACCGGCGATCTCACGACTCGCCCTCGCGCGGTTCGCGCGCTTCGTAGGCTTGGACGATGCGCTGCACGAGCGGATGACGCACTACGTCGCGCGCTTCGAAATATTGCACCGCGACCCCCGACACGCCGCGCAACACTTCAAGCGCATGGCGTAGTCCAGAGGCGCGACCGGGCGGCAGATCGGTCTGCGTCGGGTCGCCGGTCACCACCGCGCGCGAGCCGAAGCCGATGCGCGTCAAAAACATTTTCATTTGCTCGACGGTGGTGTTCTGCGATTCGTCGAGGATGATGAAGGAGTCGTTGAGCGAACGGCCGCGCATGAAAGCGAGCGGCGCGACTTCGATCACGTTGCGCTCGATGAGTTTCGCGACGCGATCGAAGCCGAGCATTTCGTAGAGCGCGTCGTACATCGGGCGCAAATACGGGTCGACTTTCTGTGACAGATCGCCGGGCAAAAAACCGAGTCGCTCGCCGGCCTCGACCGCCGGTCGCACCAACACGATGCGCCGCACTTGATCGTTCTGTAAAGCTTCGACCGCGCAAGCGACGGCGAGATAGGTTTTGCCGGTGCCCGCAGGCCCGACGCCGAACGTCAGATCGTGACGACGGATGCGACGTAGATATTCTTTTTGATTCGGACCACGGGCGCGGATCGTACCGCGCAGCACGCGCAGCCCGGGCTCGTCGTCGACTGCGCCGGCGTCGCCCCCGCCGACATCGCCCGCGCCCCCGGCGCCCGTACCGGTCGCATCTTCGGCGTGATCGCGCAGCGCGAGATTCACCGCCGCCGGTGTGATTTCTTCGGTCGCGGTCGCACGGAACAAATCGCGCAGCAACGCTTCGCAAGCCACAGCGCGTTCACCTTGGACGCGAAATGCACTGCCACGACGACGGATCTCGACGCCTAGCCGCGCTTCGATGCTGCGCAGATTGTCGTCCAGCGGCCCGCAAAGATTGGCGAGGCGTTCGTTATCGGCAGGATCGAGTGTGAATTCGCGCAGCAGCGCGCGACCGGCAGGCGTTGCGTCAGGCACGCACGGCCTCCGCCGCGGCGATCCGGCCGCGCAGCGAGTGCGCCTTCGCTTCGGTGATGTCGAGATCGACGAAATGTCCGATCAAGCGCTCCGGCCCCGCGAAATTCACCCAACGATTATCTTCGGTACGTCCGGCGAGCTCGGCGGCGTTCTTACGCGACGGCCGTTCGACGAGCACGCGTTGCCGCGTACCGACCAACGAGCGATTGCGTGCCTGCGCTTGCTCTTCGAGCAACGCCTGCAAACGCAGCAAACGCGCTTGTTTTTCCTCGTGCGGCACTTCGTCGGGCAAGGACGCAGCCGGTGTGCCGGGCCGGCGACTGTAGAGGAAGCTGAACGATTGATCGATGTCGAGCTCGCGCACGAGTCGCAGTGTCGCTTCGAAATCGCGCTCGGTTTCGCCCGGGAAACCGACGATGAAGTCGGAGGTGACCGAGATGTCGGGGCGCACCGCGCGCAACTTGCGGATGCGATCTTTGAATTCGAGCGCGGTGTAGCCACGCTTCATCGCAGCGAGCACCCGATCGGATCCTGATTGCACGGGCAGATGCAGGTGGTTGGCGAGTTTCGGCACGCTCGCGTAAGCCTCGATGAGACTGTCGTCGAACTCGAGCGGATGCGACGTCGTGAAGCGAATGCGTTCGATGCCGGCGAGCGCGGCGACGTGGTGGATCAAGGTCGCCAGGTCGACTTCCGCGCCGTCGGCCATCGGGCCGCGATAGGCGTTCACGTTCTGACCGAGCAGCGTCACCTCGCGCACGCCTTGCGCCGCGAGTCGCGCGACCTCTTCCATCACCGAGTCGAAGGGCCGGCTGATTTCGTCGCCGCGGGTGTACGGCACCACGCAAAAACTACAATATTTGCTGCAGCCTTCCATGATCGACACGAACGCGGTCGCGCCTTCGGCGCGCGGTGCCGGCAGGTGATCGAATTTTTCGATCTCCGGAAAGCTGATGTCGACCACGGCGCGTCCACGCGCGCGACGCTCGGCGAGCATCGCCGGCAAACGGTGCAAAGTTTGTGGACCGAACACGAGATCGACTTGCGGCGCACGCGCGGAAATCGCCTCGCCCTCTTGGCTCGCCACGCAACCACCGACGCCGATGATGACGCCCGGCTTTAAATCTTTGATCTGCTTCCACTCGCCGAGCAAAGAGTAGACCTTGTCTTGCGCCTTCTCGCGCACCGAGCAGGTGTTCATGAGCAAGACGTCCGCTTCGCCGGGATCGTCGGTCGGCTGCATGTCGAGCGCATCGGCGAGCACGTCGCCCATCCGGGTCGAGTCGTACTCGTTCATCTGGCAGCCGAAGGACTTGATGAAATAGCGTCCCGACATCGGTCAGAACGGAATGTCGTCGTCGAAGTCGTCTTTCTCGGTGCTGCTGCGCACCGGCTCGCCGCCACCTTGGTCGGCTTGCGCCCGCGCGCCACCACCACCCATGCCACGACCGCCCGCGCTGCCGAGCATCTGCATTTCGTTGGCGACGATTTCCGTGGTGTAGCGGTCGTTGCCTTGCTTGTCTTGCCACTTGCGGGTGCGCAACCGGCCCTCGACGTAAACCTGCGAGCCCTTCTTGAGATATTCGCCGGCGATCTCGGCGAGACGACCGAACATGGCGACGCTATGCCATTCGGTCTGTTCTTTCATTTCGCCGGTCTGCTTGTCTTTCCAGCTCTCGCTGGTCGCGATGCGCAGATTGCAGACCGTCATGCCCGAGGGCATGGCCTTGGTTTCGGGGTCTTGCCCGAGATTGCCGACGAGGATGACTTTGTTGATGCCGCGAGCCATGGCGGGGATTCCTTTGGAACGTGAAAAAGCGGGGATTCCGTGGTGCCCATTCTAGTCGCTGGACCCCCGGCCTGCACCGCGTATTGACGGCGACTTTGCCCGGTTATGCACTGCGATCGGCCACCGCGGGGTAAACTAGCCGGCTGTTTTTTCCGTGCGACGCATCATGCAACCGATTCGGATCCGGGGCGCCCGGACTCACAACCTGCGCAACGTCGACCTCGACATCCCACGCCACCGACTGGTGGTGGTGACGGGGTTGTCAGGGTCCGGCAAGTCGTCACTCGCCTTCGACACCCTCTATGCCGAGGGGCAGCGCCGCTACGTTGAGTCGCTGTCGGCCTATGCGCGGCAATTTCTAGCCCTGACCGACAAACCCGACGTCGATCACATCGAGGGCCTCTCGCCGGCCATCGCGATCGAGCAGAAGGCCGCCTCGCACAACCCCCGCTCGACCGTCGGCACGGTCACCGAGATTCTCGATTACCTGCGCCTGCTCTACGCGCGCGTCGGCGAACCGCATTGCCCGGACCACGGCATCGCCCTCGCGGCGCAGACCGTGAGCCAAATGGTCGACCAAGTGCTGCAATGGCCGGAGGGCACTGCCACGCTGCTGCTCGCCCCGCTGGTGCAACAAAGAAAAGGCGAACATGCAAGCGTGTTCGGCGACCTGCAAGCACAAGGCTTCGTGCGCGCCCGCATCGACGGCGTGGTGCACGAACTCGACACCTTGCCGAAACTCGATGCGCGCAAACGCCACGACATCGACGCGGTGGTCGATCGCTTCCGCGTGCGTGCCGATCTCGCGCAACGGCTTGCCGAATCGTTCGAGACCGCCTTGCGTCTCTCCGGCGGCAACGCGCGGGTGGTGCGGCTCGAGGAAGCCGGTGACGCTCGAGCGGGGCTGGTGTTTTCGAATCGGCACGCTTGTCCCGAATGCGGCTATGCCGTGCCGCTGCTCGAACCGAAGATGTTCTCGTTCAATAGCCCCGCCGGCGCTTGCAGCACCTGCGACGGCCTCGGTGAACAGGAATTCTTCGATCCGGCGCGGATCGTCGCCTACCCGCAACTGTCGCTCGCCGGGGGCGCGGTGCGCGGTTGGGATCGGCACAACGCCCACTATCTCGCGCTCATTCGCTCGCTCGCCAAACACTACGGCTTCGACATCGAAGAGCCGTGGCAGGAACTGCCGCCGCGGCTGCACGACATCTTGCTCTACGGCAGCGGCGAGGAGAGCATCGAGTTCGCCTACCCCGCTGCCGGCGGCAAGGTGCTGCGTCGCAATCACGTCTTCGAGGGCATGCTGCGCAACATCGAGCGCCGTTATCGCGAAACTGACTCCGCCGAAGTGCGCGAGGAACTCGCCAAATTCTTAGGCCTGCGCCCCTGTCCCGATTGCGGCGGCAGTCGACTCAATCGCGCCGCGAGGCACGTGCACGTCGGTGACCGCAGCCTGCCGCAAATCACGCATCTCGCCGTGACCGATGCGATGCAATTCTTCGCGGGCCTTGCGGTCGGCGGTTGGCGCGGCGAAGTCGCGACGAAAATTTTGCGCGAAGTGCAGGAGCGACTGAAATTTTTGGTCGACGTCGGTCTCGGCTATCTCACGCTAGATCGTAGCGCCGATTCGCTCTCGGGCGGCGAAGCGCAGCGCATCCGCCTCGCGAGCCAGATCGGCTCGGGACTCACGGGCGTGATGTACATCCTCGACGAACCGTCGATCGGCTTGCATCAGCGCGATAACGCGCGTTTGCTCGCGACGCTACGTAGATTGCGCGACCTCGGCAATTCGGTGATCGTCGTCGAACACGACGAAGATGCGATCCGTGCCGCCGATCACGTGATCGATCTCGGTCCGGGTGCGGGGGTGCACGGCGGCGCCGTCGTCGCCGAAGGTCCGCCGGCCGCGATCATCGCGAACCAGGCCTCGCTCACGGGCCGCTATCTCGATGGCGACCTGTCGATTGCAGTGCCGGCGCGCCGCACACCCTTCAAGAGCAACCGCACGCTGCGCATCGTCGGAGCGACCGGTAATAATTTGAAAGACGTCTCGACGGAAATCCCGCTCGGACTTTTGACGTGCGTCACCGGAGTCTCGGGTTCCGGCAAAAGCACGCTGATCAACGACACGCTGTTGCGACGCGCCAGCGCAGAACTCGGTGGCAGCCCAAACGATGCCGCACCGTGCCGCAGCCTCGAGGGCCTCTCGCAACTCGACCGCGTGATCGCCATCGACCAAAGCCCGCTCGGCCGCACGCCGCGCTCGAATCCCGCCACCTACACCGGACTCTTCACGCATTTGCGCGATCTGTATGCGCAAGTGCCCGAAGCACGCAGCCGCGGCTACGACGCCGGCCGCTTCAGCTTCAACGTCAAAGGCGGCCGCTGCGAAGCCTGTCAGGGTGACGGCGTGATGCGCGTCGAAATGCATTTTTTACCGGACGTTTACGTGCCTTGCGACATCTGTCGCGGCAAGCGTTACAACCGCGAGACACTCGAAGTTTTGTATCGCGGTCGCAGCATCCATGACGTGCTGGAGATGACGGTCGAAGACGCGCTGGCGTTCTTCCAAAGCGTGCCTGCGGTGCACGGTAAATTGCAGACGCTACTCGACGTCGGACTCGGTTACGTGAAGCTCGGACAAAACGCGACCACGCTCTCGGGCGGCGAAGCGCAACGCGTGAAACTCGCCAAAGAACTCGCCAAACGCGCCACGGGTCGCACGCTCTACGTGCTCGACGAGCCGACCACGGGACTACACTTCCACGACATCGCACAGTTGCTCGGCGTGCTGCAAAGATTACGCGACGAAGGCAACACCATCGTCGTCATCGAACACAATCTCGACGTGATCAAGACAGCCGACTGGCTCGTCGATCTAGGCCCGGAAGGCGGCGCCGAAGGCGGCGAAATCATCGTGGCCGGCACGCCTGAACAGGTGGCTGCACATCCCACCTCGCACACCGGACGCTTTCTCGCACCACTGTTAGGCGCGCGGGCGAAAACTCACGCGGTTCGCAAACGCTCGGGACCGGATAAAAAAGACTGAAAGATTTGGCCGTCGCTGCTGCGTTCGCGATAACGACCACCGGTGTAGCGCGACACGACGCTGCGCCAAAACGCGATCGCCGCGACGTTGCCCTGCGGTTCGCCGATCAGCCAACGACCGGCAAAACGATCGAGCAGCAAGATCACCGCCTCGCGACCGATGCCGTGTCGGCGTTGCGCGCGCGAGACGAAGAATTCGACCATGCGATATTCGTCGGGTTGACGCGCCGGACCGCGCCAACTGACGACCGCGAAGCCGGCAGGCATCGCGTTGCGCAACACGAGCATCACCGTCGCGTCGTCGGCGGCGAGCCAGCGCGCAAGCTCGCCCGCAGCGGCATCGGCAGGCAACGCACTCGCGCCCATCTCGAGCAACCACTCGGCGTAGGCCGTTTCCAGCCATCGACGATGTTCGGGCGCAGCGTTCGCTACCCGTACTTGCACGGTCAAAGTAATACCCCCTCAAAAAAAGAACCCGGGCGATGGCTGTCCATCGGCCCGGGTTCTCGGAAGAAATTCTCTAAACGAGAATTACTTCTTCGCCTCCGGGGCAGCCGGAGCAGCCGGGGCGGCAGCGCCTTCGGCCGGAGCAGCGGCCGGAGCGGCAGCGTCAGCAGCCGGAGCGGCAGCGTCAGCAGCCGGAGCGGCAGGAGCCTCGGCAGCCGGGGCCGGAGCAGCAGCTTCCGGAGCGGCTTCGGGCTTCTTGGCGCAAGCGGTCAGGGCGAGCGCTGCGAGAGCAGCGGCGAGAGCGAGCTTCGTCTTCATTTGATGATTACCCCAAAAAAGTAAAGACAGATGGAATCAAACAACCTAGCTAGTTTGTCTGGCGATCGTGAAATCGCGCGCGAAATTCTATAGGGTTTTACAGGGGTTGGGAATGTCCGCCGCACACGGCACGAAGTGGCCCGCGGCCGATCGGGGACAATGTGCACGGGCGCGCCTAGAATGCCGCTCGGAGGCTGCATGACCCATCCCGATCTCGTTCCGGCTTATCGCGCACATTTAGCCGAAATCACGGCGCGTACCGCCCGGGCGCTCGCCGCCTGCGGCTATGACGGCTTGGTTCTGCAAGCTGGCGAGCCGCCGGGTTGGTTTCGCGACGACCAGGGCTACGCCTACAAGGCCCACGCCGACTTCCGGCTCTGGTTGCCGCTGCTCGACGCGCCGGGATCGTTGCTGCAAATCGTGCCGGGACGACGCCCGCGCTTGGTGTTCTTCGTCGCCGACGATTTTTGGTACCAACCAGCGCAGCTGCCGGAGGCCTGGTGGCCGGCAGAGTTCGACGTCGTCACCGTGCATTCACGCGCCGCGGCATTCGCCGCGTTACAAGGGTCGCTCGCGCGCTCGGCCTACATCGGCGATCCCCTGCCGGAGTTGCTTGCAGCCGGCATCGGCGCCATCAACCCCGAACATCTTTTGCACCGCCTCGATTACGCACGTGCCGTGAAAACACCGTACGAAATCGACTGCTTGCGCGTCGCGAATCGCATCGCGATGCGCGGTCACGCCGCTGCTGCGAGCGCGTTCGCGAGCGGCGCATCGGAATTCGAAATCCACCAAGAATTTTGTCGCGCTTGCGAGCAACGCGAACAGGAGTTGCCGTACAACGCCATCGTCGCCGTCAACGAAGCGGCGGCGGTGCTGCATTACCAAATCCTGCGTCGCAATCGGCCGAGTGTCTCGCGCAGCTTGCTGCTCGATGCGGGCGCGAGCTTCGCCGGTTACGGCAGCGACATCACGCGCACCAGCGTCGCCAAGACGGCTGGCGTCGGTGCGAGCGGCGCGGCGCGCGACGAATTCGCAGCACTCGTCGACGGCCTAGAACACGCGCAGCAAGCGCTCTGTGCACGCGTGAAACCGGGCGTCGATTGGCGCGACGTGCACGCGGCGGCGGTGCGGGCGATCGCGACTCTGCTGGTGGAGGCCGGCATCCTGCGCTGCAGCGTCGACGAGGCCGTTGATGGCGATGCCGCGCGGCTCTTCTTCCCACACGGCATCGGTCACTTGCTCGGCTTAATGGTGCACGACGTCGGCGGCTTCATGGCCGATGAGGCCGGTGAACGAATCGCCAAGCCACCGCGCGATCCGGCGCTGCGACTGACACGAGTGCTGCAACCGGGTTACGTCGTGACGATGGAGCCCGGGCTGTATTTCATCGACGCGTTGTTGAAGCCGGCGCGCACGCAACCGGTCGGTCGCAGCATCGACTGGCAACGGGTCGAGCGACTCGCGCCGTTCGGCGGTATTCGGATCGAGGACAATCTCGCCGTCACGGCGAGCGGTTGCGAAAACCTCACCCGCGGCATCCACCACGGTTGAAGGTGCCCCGCGGGCGTGCACGAACGGCACGCCGCGCGGGGATGATCGTCAGGCCGCGGCCTTCTTGCGCGCGCGCGGCTTTTTCTCGGCGGCCGCCGGTGCAGCGGCCGCATCGGCTGCCGCAGCAACCTCGGTCAACTGCATCAACGCCATCGGTGCCGAGTCACCCGCTCGCGGCATCATGCGCAGGATGCGGGTGTAACCACCCGGACGCGC
>RGUL01000037.1 GCA_010027845.1 Gammaproteobacteria bacterium | reverse complement strand
GAGCGAGGCTGATCCCATCCAGCTGGCGTCGACAGCGGCCAGAGGGCGCCGCCCGGAGTTCACGGACGATCCTATGGTCGACCGTTTGTACTCGGTGGCACTCGTTTTGAGCGCGGAGCTCGCGGTGACGCGCCTGCGACTCGATGCGCTCGAGCGCGTGCTCGATCGTGGCGAGGTCGTGGCGCGTAAATCGGTCGAAGATTTCCGGCCCGAACCGCACGAAGCGGCCGAGCGCGCGCGGTTACAGCGCGAATACCTCGATCGCGTGTTTCGCGCCTTGAGCGAAGTCGAAACGCGTAAGGGTCAGCGAAAAGCCGGGTGAATCACGCGGTCGCCCTTGCGTATCCCGCGGGCGGCCGCTTCTCCACCGCGCAATTCTAAGATTGCGAGCACCGGCGCTGAGGGTCCGACCGGTGTCAGCGACAACGGTTTGCGATCGGCGAAGATCGCGATGATTTTGCCGCGCGCGTCGATGAACAGCATGTCGAGTGGGATGTAGGTGTTCTTCATCCAAAACGAAGACGGACGCGGCTGCGGGTTCACGAACAACATTCCCTGCGATGCTGGTAAATCGCGTACGTACATCAAGCCCTGTCTTTGCCGATCTTCGTCGTCGGCGATCCAAACGTCGAAGGCTTGCGAGCCCTGCGACGATTCGATGGTCAATTTACTGCGCGGAAAACTCGCCAAGTCGAGCACGTTTTCGCTGTGCGCGACACCACTCGCGAGGGCTGTGAGCGTACTTAACAGGATGCCCGTGAGCATGCTCAAAAAATATCGATGCGGTGTCGATGGGCTCACGTTTATCGCTCCAAAAGTTCGTTGACGAAATTGCGGGTTTCTAACCAGGTCTCGCGCCAAGCGGCGAGCGTTTCGCGGCCCTTCGCGGTGATTCGATAGTAACGGCGGGCGGGGCCCGCGTACGAAGGAACGACCCGACTCGACAGCCAACCGGCTGCGCAAAGTGCTCGCAGGACCGGATAGATCGAACTCGGTCGAAATGGCGCGCGCTTTGCGAGCTCGTAGCCATAAACATCGCCATCTTCGGCGGCGAGTGCGGCTAACACCGCAAGCCCTACCACCCCAGCGTTCAAATCTTTTCGGAATTTGGCAGTGACGCTATTAATCATTAAGTAATAGTATCTAATGTTCACTATTGTTTATCAACTAACTGCGCGTTCGTTCCGGGTGTGCGAATGCGCCGCGCTGCGCGGCCGCGATGCCCGTCTGCCGCGATGCCTTGCTAGACTCGCAATGATGCCTTTCGTCCGCGTGTTCGCGATCGTCGCCTGGGCGACCCTGCTCGCCGGTTGTGCCGCGCTCGGGCCAAAGTTGCGCACCCCCGACCTTTCGATCATCGACGTGCAGCTCGTCAAAGGCGACTTGTTCGAGCAGCGTTTGAAAGCGCGGATGCGCGTCCAAAACCCCAACGCGATCGGTCTCGCGGTTCGCGGTATCACCTACACCATCGAGCTCGACGGTCAGGAATTGGGGCGTGGTCTGTCTGGCAGCAGCTTCTTCGTGCCGCCGAATGGTGAGGCCGAGTTCGACATGAACATCACGGCTAACCTCGCCGGCACGTTATTGCGACTCGTCGATCGGGCGCGCAAGTCTGGCGGCGGGCCGCCCAATGAATTGGCCTACCGCTTGCGCGGCGAGGTACAGCTCGACAAAGGCTTGTTGCGCACCGTGCCGTTCGATCAAAAGGGCGCGATCAAACTTCGATGAAACGCCTGCTGTTGCGGTTGTGGCTCGTCGCGCTGGTCGGGCTGCTCACCGCCGCATCGATCGCCATCGCGTGGTACTTGGTACATTGGCCTCAATATCGGGTTGATCTTTGAAAGGCAGCGCGTGGATGCTCGATTCGAAGGACTTCGCCGCCGTCACGCGCGCGTTGCGCGCGCTCGACGAATTGCCCGACGATGCTTCCGTCGCAACTGCGACGAGGGTGGCGCGTCGCGCGGCGGGTGCATCGCGCGGCAGCGGTGCGGGGTTCGACCGCCGATTTGGCACTTGGGCTGGAGTCTCGTTCGCCGAACTCGCGAGGGCGACGGTGCACGAGGGTTCGCTACGCGCTGCCGCGCATGCGTTGTGTCTGCGCGGCGCAGGGCGGCTGAGTGCCTGTGTGGTGCGCGTGGCGAAAACCGACGCGCGACCGCGCGACCTAGAAATTCTTTGGGGCTATGCGCCGACACCGTTCGGCGACGGTTTGTTCGCGCGTTCTGCGCAAGGTCTCGTCCATCTCGCATTTTCCGATGCAAGCGCTGCGTCGCAACGCGATTTCGCGCTGCGTTGGCGCGCGTGGCGCCCGCGTAGCGTGACGCGCGACGATGCCGCGGCGGAGCGCATGTCCCGGGCGATATTTTTAAACGACGATCACGCGCCGATCGCTTTGCATCTGATCGGCAGCCCGTTTCGCGCACTCGTTTGGCAGGCCTTGCTCGCGTTCGACGGTTCCGAAACGAAATCGTACGGTGACTTGGCACGAAGCATTCGCAAAGCGTCGGCCGCGCGCGCCGTGGGTGGAGCGGTCGGTGCGAATCGCATCGGTTGGCTCGTGCCCTGCCATCACGTGTTGCGCAACGACGGCGAACTAGGTGGTTTTCATTGGGGTGTGGATCGCAAACGGGCCATGCTCGTTTGGGAATCATTGACGCCGACACCGTGAGACGGTCGCCGCAGGCCCGGATTCTTCCGGTTCGCGTGCGATAATTTGTGCATGTCGAATCCACCGAATCGAATCACCATCGTCGCAGTCGCGATTGCCGTCGTCTGTGCCGGATGGGCGGTCTACGCGACGCGCCACGCCGGCGGCAACGGCGCTGGACCGGGCGCGTTCGCCGCACGACCGCCGGGCGCGCCCGGTGGTCCGGGTGGGCCCGGCGGCGGTGCGGGCCGTGGCCCGGGCGCTGGCCCGCCGGGTGGCGGCATGCCGGTGCCGATCGTCTCCCAGCCCGCGCACCGCGAGCCGATTTCGCGCGAACTCAAAGCGTTGGGTACGGCGCGAGCCAACGAGGCCGTCGAGGTCGTCGCCAAAACTTCCAACCTCGTCACGGCGATCAAATTTCGCGATGGTGAGCGGGTCTCGGCCCGTGCCGTGCTGGTCGAACTCGATAGTGTGCAAGCGCGCGCGGACCTTGCAGTCGCGACCGCGGCGCTCACCGAAAGTGAAAGCCAATATCGCCGCGCGCGCGAACTTTTGCCGACGCAGGCTTTATCGAAGTCGCAGTTTGATCAAATCGAAGCGACCCGAAACGCTAACGCGGCACGCGTCGATGCCGCGCGCGCGCGACTCGAAGACACCTTCATCCGTGCGCCGTTCGCGGGTCGCGTGGGGTTACGCCGCGTCAGCGTCGGCAGCTTGGTCGGCCCGGGGACGGTGATCACGACGCTCGACGATACGAGCGTGATGAAAGTCGATTTCACGGTACCCGAAAATTTATTGACTGCGCTGCGTCCCGGGCTCGTGCTGCAAGTCGAATCCGCCGCATATCCGAACAAACAGTTTGCGGGTCGGGTCGCCAGTCTCGACTCGCGGGTCGATGCTACGAGCCGTGCCGTGACGGTGCGCGCCGATGTGCCGAATCCAGACGCACTTTTGAAGCCCGGAATGTTTTTGAATGTCAGTCTGCAGCGCGATCAACGTTCGGCGATCGTCTTGCCCGAAGAATCTTTAGTACCCGAGCAGAGCCGCCAATTCGTGTTCGTGGTCGAGGATGGCAAGGCCAAAAAACGCGAGGTGCACATCGGCGAGCGCCGGCCCGGTTCCGTCGAAATTCTCGATGGTTTGCAGGTCGGTGAACGAGTGATCGTGGAGGGCACGGTCACGGCACGCGACGGCGCGGCGGTGCGTGATCTCGCCCGAGATTTGCCGCCGGCGACGCAGCGGCCATGACGATTTCCGATCTGGCGATCCGACGGCCGGTGTTTGCGACCGTGCTGTCGTTGATGCTGGTCATCGTCGGCTTGATGGCCTTGCTGCGCTTGTCGATTCGCGAATATCCCGACGTCAGTCGGCCGATCGTCGGCGTATCGGTGTTCTATCGCGGCGCGAACGCCGCCGTGATCGAGACGCGCGTCACCCAAGTGCTCGAGGACGAGATCGCCGGCATAGAAGGCGTCGAGAAAGTCACTTCGTCGAGTCGCGACGAATTCGCTCGTATCAATGTCGAGTTTTCGATCGATCGTGATCTCGATGCGGCAGCCAACGACGTGCGCGAGCGCATCGCACGCGTCTCGGGGCGGTTGCCCCAAGAGGCCGATGCGCCGCAGATCGCGAAAGTGGACGATTCTGCCGAACCCATCATCTACGCGAATTTCTCGAGCTCGGCGCGCAATGCGCTCGAACTCACCGAATACATTCGGCACTTCGTCGTCGATCGTTTCAGTTCTTTGCCTGGTGTCGCTTCGTTACGCGTCGGCGGTGAGAATCGCTACGCCATGCGCGTCTGGCTCGATCGCGAAGCGCTCGCCGCGCGGCAGTTGACCGTCAACGACGTCGAGAATGCGCTGCGACGCGAAAACGTCGAGTTGCCCGCCGGCCGCATCGAATCCCGGCAGCGCGAGTTCACGCTGCGCACGCGAACCTCGCTCGAGTCCGAAGACGATTTTCGCAACCTCGTGATCGGACGCACGCCGGACGGCTATTTGGTGCGACTCGGCGATATCGCCGAGGTGCGCCTCGCTGCCGAAGATCAACGGACCATCGCGCGGGCGCAGGGTTTGCCGGGCTTGAGCGTCGGTGTCGTGCCGACCTCGAAGGCGAACGTTTTGGACGTCTCCAAGGCGGTCCACGAAGAACTCGCCGAGTTGAAACGCTCTTTGCCCAAAGATATCTCGGCGGAGATCAGTCTCGATTTCACCGTGTTCGTGTCGGAGTCGATGCGTAAGGTGCTCACGGTGCTCGGTGAGACGATGTTGATCGTGCTGGTCGTCATCATGCTGTTCTTAGGCACGCTGCGTGCGACCTTGATTCCGGCGGTGACGATCCCGGTGTCGCTGTTCGCGGCCGGCATCGTGATGGTGCTGCTCGGCTATTCGATCAACACGTTGACATTGCTCGGTGCCGTGCTTGCCATCGGTCTCGTGGTGGACGATGCGATCGTAGTGCTTGAGAACATCGCACGGCGCATCGAAGAGGGTGAGCCGGCGTTGCTCGCAGCGCTCGAAGGTTCGCGTGAAATCGGGTTCGCGGTGATCGCGACGACCTTGGTTCTGATCGCGGTGTTCGTGCCGATCTCCTACATGGGAGGTACGCTCGGGCGTCTGTTCGGCGAATTCGGCATGACGGTCGCCGCAGCCGTCGGCTTCTCGGCCTTGGTCGCGCTCACGCTCACGCCGATGATGTGTTCGAAGTTGTTCGTGAAGGGCATCCGTCGCCGGCCGCTCGCCGAACGCATCGACGTGCACTTCAAAAATGCGACCGCGTCGTTCGAGACCGTGCTGCGCGCTGCGATGCAAGGGCGACGACCGTTGCAGATCACACTCGGTGCGGCGGCGATCACCGTGTTGCTGGTGTCTTTGTTGGTGTTCGGTCAGCCGGTGCCGTGGCTCAAACTGCAACAGGAATTCGCGCCCACGGAAGATCGGGCGATGATGCCGGTGCTGGTGTCGGCGCCCGAGGGCGCGAGCCTCGCTAATCTCGATAAATACATCACGCAGGTCGAGCAGGTGATGCTCGACGAGGTCAAAGCCGGTAACGGCCGTCGCGTCATCGTGCGAACCGGCGGCTTCGGCGCCGTCGGCGAGGTGAACACCGGCACGGTCTACATGCCGATGACCTTGTGGGACGAACGCAAAGAAAACTCGCAGCAGATCGCGCAACGCGTACGCATGCGCACCGCGAACATCACCGGTGTGCGCATCATTGTCATCACCCCGCCGTCGCTCGCGGTGCGCGGTCTCGGTAAGCCGCTACAAGTCGTGATCGGTGGAGCCGATTATGGCGAGCTCGCACGGTGGCGCGACAAAGTGATCGAGCGCATCCAACGCGAGAATCCGCGTATTTTGGGGCTCGACTCCGATTACCAAGAACGCAAGCCACAGTTGCAAGTGCGCATCGACCGCAATCGCGCGGCTGAACTCGGGGTTTCTTTGCAAAACGTCGGACGCACTTTAGAGACCATGCTCGGGTCGCGCATCGTGACGACGTTCATGCGCGGCGGTGAGGAATACAACGTCGTGTTGCAGGCGCGTGGCGAAAATCGTGCGACCGTCGACGATCTCGGTAATTTGTACGTGCGCTCCGATCGCACTGGCACGATGGTGCCGTTGTCGGCGCTCGTCAAAGTTGAAGAGGTTGCGGGTGCGACGGCGCTCAAGCGCTTCGATCGGCTGCGCTCGATCACCTTGAGCGCGAACCTCGCGCCGGGCTATGCGCTCGGCGATGCCTTGTCGTACGTCGAAGGTGTGATCCGCGCCGAGATTCCGGAGGGTGTGCAGATCGCTTATGACGGTGAGTCGCGCGAGCTCAAACAGCAGGGTAGTCGTCTATGGCTCACGTTCGCGTTCGCGCTGCTCATCGTCTACCTCGTGCTTGCGGCGCAATTCGAGAGTTTCGTACATCCGCTCGTGATTCTCGCCACCGTGCCGCTCGCGCTCTCGGGAGCGCTCATCGGTCTGTGGCTCTTCAATGCCTCGATCAACGTTTACAGCCAGATCGGTGGCATCATGTTGATTGGTATCGCCTGTAAGAACGGCATTCTGATCGTCGAATTTGCGAATCAGTTGCGCGATCGCGGCGTCGAGTACGTCGAAGCCGTCATTCGGGCGGCCGTCGTGCGCTTGCGCCCGGTGCTGATGACGAGTTTGTGCACTGCGTTCGGAGCCGTGCCGCTCATGATCGCCGCCGGCGCCGGTGCGGAGAGCCGACAAGCGATCGGCGCGGCGGTATTCTTCGGTACGTTGCTGTCGTTGGGTCTGACCTTGTTCGTCGTGCCGTCGCTGTATGCACTACTCGCACGCAACACGACATCACCGCATCATGTCAGCGACTTGATCGCCCGTCTCACCTCTAGCAGGAGTCCCTCATGAATACTGCACTCTGGACGTTGCTCGCCACTGTGTTCATGCCCATCGTGTGCGCCGGAATTTCCAAAGCCGGCAACCGGGGCAATCGCTACGACAATCGCAGTCCGCGTACCTGGCTCGCGCAGCAAGAGGGCTATCGCGCTCGCGCTTGGGCAGCACAGCAAAATTCTTGGGAAGCACTCGCCGTGTACGTCGCGGCGTTGGTGGCCGCCTCGCTCGGCAGCGTCGCGCCCGCGGTGATCGGTGAACTCGCGCTCGTGTTCATCGCTGCGCGGATCGCCTATCTCGCCTGCTACCTCACGAATCTCGCGACGTTGCGTTCGCTGTTTTGGTTGCTCGGCTTCGGCAGTTGCATTTGCCTGATCGTGCTCGGAGCACGCGCCGTGGCGTAAGGAGGCCGCGTGGCCGTTTCGCCCCGCCATCTCGAGCGCAAATATCTCGGTCGCGAGAGTGCCGCATGAACGCCGTACCTTCGACGTCCAGTACGTTCCGTAAATTGCAGGCGCGCTTGCGCGGGCTCGTCGGCAAAGCCGTCGCCGATTTTGCGATGATCGAGCCGCACGACAAAGTGATGGTGTGTTTGTCGGGTGGCAAAGACTCGTATGCGATGCTCGATATTTTGCTGTCGCTGCAGCGCAGTGCACCGGTGCCGTTCGAACTCGTCGCGGTGAATCTCGATCAAAAACAACCGGGATTTCCGCAGCACGTTTTGCCCGACTATCTCACTGCGCTCGGCGTACCGTTCCACATCATCGAGCAAGATACCTACTCGGTCGTCAAACGCGTGATCCCGGAGGGCCGGACGATGTGTGGCCTGTGTTCGCGGTTGCGGCGCGGCGCGCTCTATCGCTGGGCGGGGGAGAACGGCGTAACCAAAATCGCGCTTGGTCATCACCGCGACGATATCGTCGAAACTTTATTTTTAAACTTGTTCTTCGGTGGCAGGATGAAAGCGATGCCGCCGAAGTTGCGCTCGGAGGACGGCCGCCACATTGTGATTCGGCCACTCGCTTACGTCGCCGAGCGCGAACTCGAGCGCTACGCTCGCGCGCGCAAGTTCCCGATCATTCCCTGCACCTTGTGCGGCTCGCAAGAGAACGCGCAACGACGCACCATCAAACGCATGCTGGCCGACTGGGAGCGCGAGCACCCCGGCCGTACCGAGTCGATTTTTTCCGCGCTGTGCAGCGTCGAAGCATCGCACCTCGCCGACCCGAAGTTGTTCGACTTTACGGGCCTGCGGCGTGAGTGAAACCGAGGCACTCGATTCGCTCGCGCGGTTGCGCGATCGATTTCACGGTGCGTTGATCGGCCTCGCAGTCGCCGATGCCTTGGCGACGCCGGCGCAATGGGCGCGACCCGATCGCGCCGCGCCGATTCGTGACTTGCGCGGCGGTGGGCCGCACGATCTGCCACGTGGTGCGTGGCGCGCCGATACGGCGATGGCGTGGTGTATGGCGGCATCGTTGGTCGAGCAGGGTCGCTACGATGCCGACGACGAACGCCAGCGATTGCGGCATTGGCAGCGCGATGGAGCTTATTCGGCGAACGAGGAATGCATCGGCATCAGTGCGGCGGTGTCGCACGCGATCGCCCACGGCGCGCCGTCGTTAATGCTCGCCGATGGTTTCGAGGCATTGGTGCGCGCGGTGCCGATCACCTTGTTCCATTTCGCGGCACCCGCGGCGCGCGACGCGGCGCTCGGGACGGCGACTGCGCTCGTCGCGCACGAGCGGGAAACGCGAGTCGCGGTGCAACAAATCGCGCAAGCATTGCAGTCGGCGTTGCAAGGCGATTGGGAGCTTGCGCTCGCAGCATTGCCGACGCAGGGGCGCTACGCGCCGTTACGCGAACCGTTGCTTGCGCAAAATTGGAAAGACGCGGCGCTCGTGGCAGCGAATCTCGGTGGCGACGCGCAGGGCGTGCCGGCACTCGTCGGCGCGCTCGCCGGTGCGCGCGACGGACTCGTTGCGATTCCGTTCGCTTGGCGCGATTCGATCGCGCACGCCGCAGAATTGCGCGAACTCGCCGATCGAATATTGGTCGGCGCGTTAGTCGAGCTCGCCGGCGAGGCGTGAGGTCGCCGAACGCGACCCCACACTGGCGCCTCGCGCTCAATTCAAATGTTTGTTCAGCCAGTCGAGCACTTCACGGTGCCACTGCAGACTGTTCGCGGGCTTCAAAATCCAGTGGTTTTCGTCTGGGAAGAACACGAACCGGCTCTCGATGCCGCGGCGCTGTAAGGCGGTGAACGTCGCTAGCCCTTGAGAATAGGGTACGCGGTAGTCGAGGCCGCCGTGCGTCACCAACATCGGCGTGCGCCACTTCGTGACGTACGCCGCCGGATTGAACTTCTCGTGATTCGCCGGCACTGTGAAATACGGACCGCCGTTTTCCCACTCGGTGAACCAGAGTTCTTCGGTGGTGTAGTACATCGTGCGCTGATCGAAGATACCGGCGTGGTTCACGATGCATTTGAAACGCTCTGGCCAGTTACCCGCGATCCAGGTTTGCATGAAGCCGCCGTACGAGGCGCCAAGTGAGCAGGCACGCGACCCGTCGAGGAAATCGAACTTCGCGATCGCCGCTTCGAGACCCTTCTGCAGGTCGACGAACGGCTTACCACCCCAATCACCGCTGATCGAGTCGGTGAATTTTTGACCGTAACCTGGTGAGCCGTGGAAGTCGATGAATACGACGCCATAGCCCGCGCCGGCAAAAGTTTGCGCGTTCCAGCGCCACGACCATTGGTTCTGAAAGCTCACTTGTGGGCCGCCGTGCACCAAAAATGCGATCGGAAATTTTTTGCCCGGTGTGTAGCCATAGGGTTTGACGACGTAGCCGTATACGGTCGCTCCGTCCGCGCCGGCGAACGAGAACTGTTCGTAATCGCCGAGCGAACGCTCGCTGAGAATGCGACGGTTTACGTTCGTCAGCCGTTGCGGCTCACGATCGTCGCGCGTCGCCACGAACAAATCTGCAGGGCCACCGAGCGACGCCCAAGCGATCACGATGCTGTTACGCGCCGGTGCGAATTCGGCCACCTGTCCACGGCCGACGATCCGCGTTCGTCGACCCGAGACCGGATCGATCTCGAACAGCGCCACTTGACCAATGTCATCGGCACTCGCGAGCAAGCGCTTACCATCGAAGGTCGTCGCGAGGTGTCCGACCGAGCGATCCCAGTCGGTGGCGAGATCACGAATCTTGCCGCTCGCCGCGTCGCGAATTTTGATGCCGAAACGATCGGCTTCGAATCCCGGTCGCGCCATCGCAAGCCAGGCGAGATCGCCGTTGGCGAGGAACACGGGTTGCGCATCCCAAGCGGGATTGTCGCGCGTCAGGTTGGTCGGCGCGCCCGAGCCGTCGGCGGGCGCTATATAAAGGTCGAAGTTCGTCGACCACGACTCGCTGCGATCGGCGAGGCGGGCGCTCCACACGAGTTGCTGACCGTCCGGGCTGAACGTGTAGTCCTCGTCGCCGCCATTCGGTTTTGAGGGCACGTGGCCGATGACTTTGCCCGAGACGTTGGCGACTACGCCGGCGTGCAAGCCTTTGTCGATGCTGCGCACCAGCGGCGCGGCGAACAATGTCGAGATCGTACCGTCGACCCACGTGTCCCAGTGACGCACGAACAGTTGATCAAAAGTTTTACCGCTGGCTTTTTCTTTGCCGCGGGTCGCGATTCGATCGGCGCTGCATTTGAGATCGGCGCAGTCGGGGAAGACTTCCAGCGACAGCGCGATTCGATCGCCGCGCGGCGCAACTTTGAAGGAGCCGACGTCCAGCGGCAATTCGGTGACCGGCTGCGCCTCGCCGCCGGCCAGATCGATGTACCACACCTGCGACGAGCCGCTGCGGGTCGAGAGGAAGAAGAGGCCGCGACCGTCGGCGGCCCACCGCGGCGAGTAATCATTGGCGGGGTTTTGCGTCAGACGGCGCGCCGTACGCGTCGCGTCCTCGAGATCGAGTAGCCAAAGATCCGTGCGGCCACGATTTGCGTCGATGTCGGTCTCGCGCAGCACGTAGGCGACGAAGCGGCCGTCCGGCGACACCTCGGGATCCGACAGTCGCGCGAGCCGCACGAGATCGTCGGGGGTGAACGGCTTGCGCGCCGCGGACTCGGCTGCTTGCAGCGTTGCACCGAGTGACAGCGAAAGCACCGTGAGAAGCGCCGATAGAGCGCGGCGGGTGTAGCGTGACTGCATGGTTGTGCTCGAGACGTAATGCCGGTAAAAGCGAGGCCCCGATTGTAGACGAGTTGCCGATGGTCGCCGACGTCCGTGCCCTGTGCTTCGATCTCGACGACACTTTTTGGCCGGTGCGGCCGGTGTGCCGAGCAGCGGATGCAAGACTTTTTACGGCGTGAGCACCCGCAATTGGCCGCGCAGTTCAGCGTCGATCGATTGTTCGAATGGCGCCGCACGCTGGCGGCCGAGGCGCCGGAGCGCGCTCACGATATGACCTGGTTGCGCACCGAGGCGATGCGTCGCTGGACGGTCGCGCAGGGACACGATCCGGCGATCGCCGACGACGCGTTCGCCGTCTTCATCGCCGCGCGCCACGACGTCGAGTTTTACCCCGACGTGCTCCCTGCGTTACGAAAACTCGGCGAACGATTTTTGCTCGCGACGTTGTCGAACGGTAATGCGGACGTGCGGCGTATCGGGATCGGTGCGCATTTCGCATTGGTCGCGAACGCCGAGAGCATCGGTGCGCCGAAGCCGCAAGCTCGCGCGTTTCATCACGTCGCGAGCTCGCTCGGCATCGAGCCGCAGCAACTGCTACACGTCGGTGACGATCCGACGATGGACGTCGTCGGTGCGCGCGAGGCCGGTTGTTGTGCGGTATGGCTCAATCGTGACGGACGCGACTGGCCCGCCGAGATCGCGATGCGGGCGGATTACGAGGTGCGGGATTTAGGCGAGCTCGCGCTCGCGCTCACTGCGCCGTATAGCCACCGTCGACCAACAGACTCGTGCCCGTGATCAAACTCGCTTCTGCCGAGGCGAGGAACAACACCGCATCGGCGACTTCGCGCGGTGTGCCGATGCGGCCTTGCGGAATGCGACGCAAGGTGTCGGCGCGAAATTCCGGATTTTCAAAAAACGGTTTGGTGAGTGGCGTTTCGATGTAGGTCGGCGCGACGGCATTGACGCGGATGCCGTGGCTCGCGAGTTCCACCGCCATGGATTTCGTCAGGCCTTCGAGCGCGTGTTTGCTGGTGCAATAGACGCTGCGATTCGCTGCGCCGACATGGCCCATCTGCGAACTCATGTGCACGATACTGCCGCCGTGACCGGCGCGCATCATAGAGCGCACGGCCGCTTGCGCGACGACGAATGCGGCGCGGATGTTGAGCGCCAACAATCGATCGAGCGTCTCGAGTTCGACCTCGACGAAGGGCTGTGGTGTGTTACCGCCGGCGTTGTTCACCAACACGTCGCAGCGTTCGAGCTTGGCGAACAGTTCGGTGATGGCTGCCGCATCGGTGACATCGCAAGGGGCGGGCCGTGCGCTGGGCCCGAGTTCATCGGCGACTGCCTGCAATTCTTTGGCATTGCGCGCGACGAGTACCACCTGCGCGCCTTCGGCGACGAAGCGTTCGGCGCAGGCGGCGCCGATGCCGCGACCGGCTCCCGTGATGACGACCGTTTTGCCGTCGAATCGCTTCATCGTGATCTCGCGTGATACTCGGGATTCGGCATCATATCGGTCGCCGTCGCCAATCGGTTGGTGAAATTGAAGAACGCGGTGACCGCAGCGATGTCCCAAATATCGCGATCGGAAAAGCCAACTTTACGCAGCTTTTCACGTTCACCGGCGCCGCTCTCCGCCGGCGTCACGGTGAGGTGGTGCGCAAAATCGAGCATCGCGCGCTGGCGCCGTGACAGGCGTGCGACGCGATAGTTCATGACCAGCGTCTCGCCGAGCGTCGGATCACCCGACATTTCGCGGACCGCTTGGCCGTGCGCGGTGAGGCAGTAATAGCACTCGTTGGCGGCCGACACGACGACGGCGATCATTTCTCGCTCGAGTTTCGACACCCGAGAGTCGCCTAGCATCAGATCGTTGTAAAAATCGATGAAGGCGCGCAGTTTCGTCGCATCGAAACTGTAGGCGGTCAGCACGTTCGGTACGAAGCCGAACGCCGCTTCGCAAGCAGCCAAATATTTGGCGAGATCGCGTGGCAAAGCCTTGCGTTTCGGTATCGGCAGTTTCAGTCCGATGAGCGCGGCCGGTTGAGCGCGAGCGCGTGGGGTTCGAGAGCGTGATCGGGTCACGGCGGTACTCCGAGAGAGTCAACAAAAATCGACGGCATCAAAGGACGATCAGCGGATCGTCCATCGGTGCGAGCGCTTCGGCGCCGTCTTGCGTGATGCGTACGAGGTCCTCGAGATGACAAGCGCCGAAGCCAACTTCGATATGCGGGAAGTCTACCGTCAGCGTCATGTTCTGTTCGAGCACGAGATCGTCTTTGACGGCGAACGGTAAGCCGTCGCGAAACGGCTCGTCGGTGTGCTGCAGCCCGACGCTGTGCGGCACGGCGACGGTGAGCACGTCGCCGTAGCCGGCGGCGCGCATCGCCTCGAGTCCGGCGCTGCGAATTTCGGAATAGCGGCGCCCGGGGCGCAGCGCTTCGAACGACGCTTGCCAGCCTACTCGCAAGGCGGCGACGCGACGGCGGATCGCGGCGGTCGGCTCGCCGAGCACGACAGTGCGCCCGAAGTCGCCGTGATAGTGGCGATGGTGCGCGACGGCATCGATCAAAAACGGCTCGCCGCGCACGACGCGACCTTTGGGCAAAGAACCCGTGCCACCGGCGGCGATGAATACCGCTTCGCCGTCGCGCCGCGCGACTTCGACGCCGAAACGCCGCTCGATTTCGGCCATGTCGGTGCCGGCTTCTAGATCGCGCACCGCGGCGCGACACGCTTCGGCGTTCATGTTCGCCGCGCGCCGCATCAGCGCGATCTCGGGCGCGGATTTCACCACCCGCAAGCGACGGAACAGGTTCGGCTCGCAGCGCACGCGCAGTCGAGTGAGTCCGTGACTTCGCAGCGCCGGTTCGATCGCCGCGTCGTCGGTGACGATGCAACCGCGCTCGAGACCGGCGTTTCGGATGGCACGCGCGAGGCCGGCTTCGGTATTGGCCGCTTCCTGTCCCTCGATGCGGCGTGATGCTGCGAGCCACGCTTGTTCGATCGTCGACAACTCGACGTCACGTGCCACCGGCCACGGGGTCGCGGGAGCGGCCAAAAGTTCGGTGCGGCCGTCCGAGTCTAGCCACGCCTGCCAGTTGGCGGGCGCAGTGCAGGCGATGATGTTGGTCGGATAGTCGACTTCTTCGAGTGCGAGACGCCAAATTTGCGCCGCCGATGCGACCAAGGTTCGATGCTCGGCAGATGGGGTCCACAACGCCATCGAAGCGTGATCGAACCCCATCTTGGCGAGGATGGTCCAAAAGTTCGTGAAGTAATAGACGTGCACCGGCCGCGCAGCGACGAACGCGTCGGCGTCGAATTGCGCGAGTAGGTCGCGCGCACGCGCTTCGTTGACGAGCGAGCGGCGTTCAAAGGCGCTGTGCGGCATGGCAAGTCTCCCGGACCCTTGCGGGTCCGGGACGTCGATTATTTCTTCGGTGCGCCAGCCGGGGCGGCGACCGGGAACTTCTTCTTGAAGTACGTCCAGCTGGTTTCGTTCTCGCGCGGATCGTCACCCGGCGGGGGCTGACGCCACTCCGGATAAGTGGTTTCGATTTCTTTGAGCATCACCGACGGCAGTTGATCGAAGCGCTCGAGCTTACGACCGGCGGCGTGGATGTAGATCTCGCCCGCGCGACCGCTCATGTCCATCCAAGGCAGCCAGTCGGCGATGCGTACCCAACCGACGCGGATCGGCGGATTCACGTTCTTCGGGTCGGTGAGTTCGTCGAGATTGCCGAAGAAATTGAACATCTCGGTGGCGTGGTAGTAGCCGCCGATTTGTTTTTGATAGTCACCGGCGAGCGGGTTCGAGTAGAAGAGCGGCACGGTGATGGTGTTCCACCATTGATTGCCGACCGTGGTCGCTTGCCAAACGTTTGGCTTGCCATCGGCGCCGCGCGGGAATATCGGCCGTTGGTTCACCGGATCGTTCGCGGTCTGCAAAACTTTGACGGTCTGATTCGTCCACGGGTTTTTCCATTCGCGCAGCAGTTCGCCGGTCGTAGGATCGACGTAGAACAACAATTCGCGCGACACGAGTCGCCAACCGGCGCCGCGCACTGGATCGTTGACGGTGACGCATTGGCGTACGTTCATACCCTCGACGTTGAACAACTTGCGGTCGCGCTCGCCGGGCACGCGGCTGAAGCCTTCGCCGTGGAACCAGTAGACCGTCGGCTCGTTGTCGTTGGCCGAGCACTGCACTTTGCGTTGTGCGAGCGTGGCACCCTCCGGCGTCGAGAGGTCGATGGGTTTCGGTTTGGCGGCCCAGGCGGGTAGGGCGATCGTCAAAGCTAACGTGGCGAGGACGGTCAAAGTTTTTTGGGCGCGAGACATGGGGTACTCCTATGGCACGGGCGGCACGACCGCCCCGACTGCAATCATCATACACACATGATGATTGGTCGCCAGAGGCTGGTCGGGGCCTTCAGTCGCCGAGATATTTGCCAACCTGCGGGTCGATGTGGGAGACGGGTACGCGATCGCGCACGAGTTCGGTGAATACGCGTTGGGTGTAGGCGGCGAGGTCTGCGGCTTTGGCTTCGGCGCGCGTCGGATCGTCGACGTGACGCTCGACGGCGTCGGCGGGTAGCACCCGGTGCGCTGCGAGCTCGGCTTCGAGGCTCTGCAGGCGTTCACGCAGCAAGTAGACCTCGGCGGTGAGCGCGACGATCGCGCCGACGAGGTTGTCGGGCGGCACGTCGCGTAGGAAGTCCGGCTCGCGATCCGTGACCGGTCCCTGTAGCGCCGCTTTGAAGTCGGGGGTGTTCATTTGCGAAATTGGTAAAGGTTCCAATGATTGGCACTGATCGGGGCGCGCCCGGGGCGGTGCACGGAACGATTGAGGCGTGCGAACGGTTCGACACTCACGGCAGCGAAACCCGCTTCGCGACCGATGGCGACGATGTCGGTGTCGTACCACGGAATCGAATAGGTTTCGTTGTTGGTATAGGCGTGGCTGCGTTGCAGCACGTTTTGGAACGGATCGTTCGGTCGCAGGTGGAATTCGTGACCGGCGAACAAGCCGCCCGGTTTCAAGACGCGACACGCTTCGGCGAGCAGCGCGCGGGTATGCGAGCGTGGCAACTCGTGCAGCATGAAATTGAAAAAGATTAAGTCGAAGTGAGCATCGGGATAATCGAGGTGCTCGAGATCTTGCTGCGAGAGATAGAGACGCATGCCATTTTCGCGGCCGCGTTGGTTGGCGACTAGCAAACACGGCGCGGAAAGATCGACCCCATGACACTCGGACTCGGGGTGCAGCCGTTGCCAGGTGACGAGTGCGGCGCCGTGCCCCGTGCCCCAGTCGAGCACGCGGGCGTAGGACTTTTGCGGTAAGGATTCGAACAAGATTCGATAGATGCCGTTCGGGTCGGCGTGTGCGGGGACGGTGGTGCGCCGACCGATTTCATAGGCGAGTCCGTCGAGCGCATCTTTGGCGACGCCGCCGGTGTGCTGATGGAACGGCACGAAACGGAAATATTCGGGCGGTTCGAGTTGCGCATCGAGGCGCAGTTCGGCCTCGGGCGTCGCGGCCGCGGTGGCTTCGAGTTGTGCGACGAGGCGTTCGCGTTGTGCTTCGAGCGTGGCGAAGATGCCGAGCGTCGGGCGGTGATATTTGAATCTTTGAAGATTGCGATACGCCCAACAATAAAATTGAAACTCGAGAGTTTCGTCGAGCACGCGTTCGGCAGCGCGCCAGTCGGCGGGCGGTGTTCCGCCCGCGGCTGCGATGCTTCGCTCGTAGGCGTCGTGCATCGCGCCGACCAACGGGCCTTCCATGAAATTGCGCGCGGCGCGCAGGAAGGCGTGGTAACTACGAAAGTCGCGGCTTTCACGCACTTCGAGCGGTGGCGTCTGCATGGCGTTCGGAACGGCGTTCACGGCGTCTCTCCTTTGGCGACCGGACGGGCCGGGTCGCGAATCCATTCGCTCCACGAGCCGGGATAGAGGCGCGCACCGCCGAGACCGGCGTGCTCCATGGCGAGTAGGTTCAGGCAGGCGCTGACGCCCGAGCCGCACATCGCGACCATCGTATCGGGCGAGTGCCCGGCGAGCGTCGTCTGCCAAAGATCATGCAAAGAATCGGCGGTCGCGAGGCATCCGTTCGCATCGAGATTGCGGGCGAACGGATGATTGACGGCGCCCGGGACGTGGCCCGCGGTCGGGTCGATGGTCTCGTTTTGACCGGCGTATCGGTCTGCGCCGCGTGCATCGACGAGGCGTATCGTGCCGGTGGCGAGTTCGCGTTGCAGTCCTTCGACGTCGATGATGCGACTCGCATCGGGCCGCGCGACGAACACGCGTGGCGCGATCGTCGCTGCAGTGGTCGTGAGCGTGTGGCCTGCGGCCGTCCAAGCTGCGAGGCCGCCCGAGAGCAAGGCGACGCGCGGCAGGCCGAGCCAACGCAACAGCCACCAAGCGCGTGCTGCGTACATGCCATTGCCTTGATCGTGCACGACGACCTGGACGCCCGCGTCGACACCGAGCGCGCCGAGCCGTGCGGCGAGCGTCGCGGGCTCGGGCAGCGGGTGGCGCCCGCTGGTCGCGGTCTGCGGCGAGGAGAGATCGCGCTCGAGGTGCAAATAGCGTGCGCCGGCGATATGCCCCGCAGCGAACGTCTCCTCGCCCCACGCGGGTTTGGCGAGGTCGAAGCGACAGTCGAGCACCACCCAGTCCGGCCGGGCGAGATTTGCGGCGAGCGCGGCGACATCGACGATGGTGGTGTACATGTCTTCAATTCTCCGGGGTTGTGCCAGCCGTTACAATCCGCAGATGGCGATAGAACTCTACTGGGCGAGCGGCAGTGCCTATTCTTGGCGCGTCATGCTGGCGCTCGAGCACAAACGGCTGCCCTACGTCGGCCACGAGTTGCAGCTATCGTTCCAAGAACAACAATCGCCGCAAATGATGGCGATGAATCCCCGCGGTCGGGTGCCGGTGCTCAAGGACGGCGACTACGTGGTGTTCGAGTCGGTCGCCGTACTGCATTACCTCGATCTCAAATATCCGACGCCGCCGATCTTCGGTCGATCGCCCGAGGAAGCCGCGGTCATCATCCGGGTGATCCAAGAATTCCAGGCGTACACCGAAGAACATTTGATGGCGATCGTGCGCACGTTTTTGGGTGGTGAGCCGCGCTTGTCACGCGATGCGCTCACCGACTCAATGTTGGTGGTGGCGCGCGAGGCCCGCACCATCGAAATGCGCCTCTCGAAGGGCGACTGGATCGTGGGCGACGATTACACCGCCATCGACATGGTGATTTTTCCGGCGATCCAGGCGTTGCGCCGGGCGCTCGGTCGACCCGGCGCTGAAGATCTCGCGCGGCGTTTTCTGCCGCTAGAGGTCAACTATCCCGCACTCGGTCGCTGGCTCGCGCGCATCGAGGCGCTGCCGGGTTACGATCGCACTTTCCCGCCGCATTGGCGCGGCAATTGACTAACGATAACGCCACTCTCGAGACGCAAGGAGCATCATGAGCGCGCACAAAGTCCACGTGGAATTTCCCGGTCGCATCGTATTCGTCGGCTTCGGCAGCATCGGTCAGGGAGTGCTGCCCCTCGTGTTGCGCCACGTGGGCGTTAGCGCCGATCGCATCACCATCGTCACGGCCGAAGACCTCGGCAACAGCGAGGCGGCGCAGTTCGGGGTGAAATTCATTCGGCAGCCTTTGACGCGCGACAACTATCGCAGCGTGCTCGAGCCCTTGGTCGGCAAGGGTGATTTTTTGCTCAACGTGTCGGTCGACGTGTCGTCGATCGCGCTGGTCGAGTTTTGTCAGCAGCGCGGCGCGCTGTACCTCGATACCTGCATCGAGCCTTGGGCCGGTGGTTACACCGACGCCAAGGTCACGCCCGACCGCCGCACCAACTACGCGTTGCGCGAAACGGCGCTCGGCTTGCGCAAGACTTACCCGAACGGTCCGACGGCAGTGCTGACGCACGGTGCGAACCCCGGGCTCGTGTCGCACTTCGTGAAGCAGGCGCTGCTCGACATCGCTCACGATTTGCAGCTCGGTGTGACCGAGCCGACCACGCGCGACGGCTGGGCGCAGTTGGCGCGCAAACTCGACGTGCGCACCATCCACGTCGCCGAGCGCGACACGCAAGTGTCGCCGGTGCGCAAACGCGTCAACGAATTCGTCAACACTTGGTCGGTCGACGGCTTCGTGAGCGAGGGCTCGCAGCCCTGCGAACTCGGTTGGGGTACCCACGAGAAGGCGCTGCCACCCGACGGCCACGGCTACGACTACGGTTCGCAAGCGTCGATTTATTTGTCGCAGCCCGGTGCCGCGACGCGCGTGCGCACTTGGACGCCGAAAGCCGGCCACATCCACGGGTTCGCGATCACGCACGGCGAGGCGATTTCGATCGCCGACTATCTTTGTGTGCGCGAGAACGGCAAGGCGGTCTACCGCCCGACCGTGCACTACGCCTATCACCCCTCGGACGACGCGGTGCTATCGATGCACGAGTTCGTCGGCAAAAATTACGTCCTGCAAGATCACAAGCGCATCATGATGGACGAGATTTCTTCGGGTGGGATCGACGAACTCGGCGTGCTGCTCGCCGGTCATGCTAAGAACGCATATTGGTACGGCTCACAACTCAGCATCGACGAAGCGCGCGCCCTCGTACCGTTCAACAACGCGACGAGCCTGCAAGTCACCGTCGCGTGTCTCTCCGGCATGATTTGGGCGATGGAGAACCCCCAGCGCGGTATCGTCGAGCCCGACGAGCTGGACTATCGACGCAATCTCGAAATTTGCATGCCTTATCTAGGGCCCGTGGTCGGTGTGTACACCGACTGGAACCCGCTCGTCGGGCGCGAGACCCTCTTCAAAGAAGACGTCGATCACTCCGACCCCTGGCAGTTCAAAAACGTGCGCGTACGGTGAGCGCGGCTTACGACGCTTCGTAATCGATCGCGAAGATCAGCACGCTGCGCTCGCCGGCGGGCGTGCGGATCGTGACCTCGTCGTCCAATCTTTTGCCGAGTAGGCTGCGCGCGAGCGGTGCATCCATGCTCACGTAGCCGGGGGCTAGATCGAATTCGTCCGGGCCGACGATGCGATGGCGCGTGCGGGCACCGGTGTCGTCTTCGAGCGTCACCCATGCGCCAAAGAAAATTTTGCGCGGATCTGCCGGCGGGCGATCGACGACGGTCATACCGTCGAGGCGCTTGCGCAAGAAACGCACCCGCGAGTCGATTTCGCGCAACCTTTTTTTACCGTAGATGTATTCGGCATTCTCCGAGCGATCGCCCTGCGCCGCCGCTTCGGCGACGGCTTGGGTCACTTGTGGTCGCTCGATGCGCCACAGTTGGTCGAGCTCAGCGCTCAGGCGGGCGTGGCCGGCCGGCGTGATGAATTTAGAGCCGGGCGTGGTAGGTGGGCGGTAGCGCGACATGGCGGCAAAGCATACGCAGCGGACGTCCGGTCGGGTAACCTTCGCGCTCCGGCAGGAGGCCGGTTTTCTTCGGAGCCGTCATGCGCAATATCCTGTTGTCCGTTCTGATCGCCGTCGCGACGTTCGCCGCCGACTTACATGCCGAGCCGGCGCGCGTTTCGGGTCTCGATCTCGAAGGTTTCGATCGCAGCGTTCGCCCGCAGGACGATTTGTATCGTTTCGCCGGTGGCAACTGGTTGGCGCGCACCGAAATCCCTGCCGATCGATCCAACTATGGCACATTCTCGAAACTCGAGGACGACGCCAAAGACGCCTTGCGGGCGCTCGTCGAAGCGGCCGCGGCGACGCGCAACGCCGCGCCGGGCTCCGACACGCAAAAAGTCGGTGACCTCTATGCATCGTTCGCGGACACGGCGCGCATCGAGTCGCGCGGCTTGGGTTCGCTCGACGGCGAGCTCGCCGCGATCGCAGCGTTACGGAGCACGCGCGACGTTTATGGTTACATGGGCCGCGCGCAACGACTCGGCATCGGCGCGCCGGTGCGCGCCTTCGTCGGTCAAGACGGTCGCGACGCTACGCGTTATCTCGTCGCGCTCAACCAAGCGGGCTTGTCGATGCCCGATCGCGATTACTACCTCGTCGACGAACCACGCAACCTCAAAACACGCGCGGCACTGGCAGCCTACATCGAGAAATTGTTGACGCTCGCCGGACGCAAAGACGGCGCAGCCGCCGCGCAACGCATCATCGCGCTCGAGAAGCGCATTGCCGAGAAGCACTGGACGCGCGTCGAAAATCGCAATCCCGTCAAAACTTACAACAAAGTCACGCTCGCGGCCGCCGCAGAGCTGACTCCCGGTTTCGACTTCACGACCTTCTTCGCGGCCAACGGTCCGCAGGCCGCTGTGATCACCGAGTTCAACGTTCGGCAACCGACCTATGTCCGTGCACTCGCCGAAATCGTGCGTGACACGTCGGTCGAAGACTGGCGCGCCTATTTCACCTATCGTTTGCTCGATGCCTACGCGCCGTATCTACCCAAAAAGTTCGACGACGCGCACTTCGATTTTCGGTTGGCCGAATTGCGGGGCGTCAAAGAACCCGCGCCACGCTGGCGTCGCGGCGTCGAATTGATCGACGAGCGCGTCGGCGAAATCGCCGGCCGCATGTACGTCGAACGCAATTTTCCACCGGAGGCGCGGACGCGCATTCGCGAGTTGGTGGCTAATTTGCGCCAAGCGTTCGATCTCTCGATCGATTCGCTCGATTGGATGAGCGCTGCGACCAAGGCGGAAGCGAAGCGCAAGCTCGCGAGTTTCACGGTGAAGGTCGGCTACCCCGATCAATGGCGTGATTACGGCAAGCTCGTGATTGCGCGTGACGATCTGGTCGGCAATCTGCTGCGCTCGGCAGCCTTCGAGCACGAGCGCGGGCTCGACAAACTCGGTAAGCCCATCGATCGCACCGAGTGGATGATGACGCCGCAAACCGTGAACGCGTATTACAGCCCGCCGATGAACGAGATCGTGTTCCCGGCAGCGATCTTGCGTAAGCCGTTCTTCGATCCGGCAGCCGACGATGCGGTCAATTACGGCGGCATCGGCGCGGTGATCGGTCACGAAATCAGTCACGGCTTCGACGATCAGGGTCGCCAATACGACGGCGGTGGCAATTTGCGCGACTGGTGGACTTTCGACGACAACGTGCGTTTTCGCGAGCGCGCCGGCAAGCTCGCCGCGCAGTACGACGGCTTCAAACCTATCGACGGCAAGAGCATCAACGGTCAGCTGACGCTCGGCGAGAACATCGGCGATCTGTCCGGTCTCGCGATGGCCTACCGCGCCTACCAATTGTCGCTGGCGGGCAAGCCCGCGCCGGTGATCGACGGTTTCACCGGGCCGCAGCGCTTTTTTCTCGGTTGGGCACAGATCTGGCAGCGCAAGTACCGCGACGACGAGTTACGGTTGCGGCTCGTCACCGACCCGCATAGCCCGAGCGAATATCGTTGTAACGGCGTGGTGGCGAATATCGCGGAATTTTATGAAGCCTTCGGTGTCAAAGAAGGCGACCGGCTGTACAGACCGCCCGCCGAGCGGGTGAGAATCTGGTGACGGTCCCCGTGATAAAGCCCGCTTAACGATTGCCGAGGAGAACGCACGATGCGTCGATTGATCACCGGACTGTGCCTGGCGGCCACGCTGCTGCTCGGCGGTTGTGGCTATAACACCATCCAAGAACAGGACGAGGCCGTGAAGGCTTCTTGGTCGGAGGTCGTCAATCAATATCAACGGCGCGCCGACCTGATCCCCAACCTCGTGCAGACCGTGCGCGGCTATGCGGCGCAGGAAGAAAAAGTTTTGATCGGCGTCACCGAGGCGCGTTCGCGTGCGACGTCGATCCAAGTGACGCCCGAGGTGCTAAACGATCCCGAGGCGCTGCAACGATTTCAAGCCGCGCAAGGACAATTGACGAGCGCGCTCAAGCGGCTGCTCGCCGTGTCGGAAAATTATCCGCAGCTGAAGTCCGATCAAAACTTTCGCGATCTGCAGGCACAACTCGAAGGCACGGAAAATCGTATCGCCGTGGCACGCAATCGCTACATCGCAGCGGTCGAGTCGTACAACGTCACAGTGCGGCGCTTCCCGACCAATCTCACCGCCATGCTCTTCAAGCATGCGGTGAAGGCGAACTTTACGGTCGAGAACGAAGCCGAAATCGCCAAGCCACCGAGCGTGAATTTCGATCAGCCTGCGCCGGCACGCTGAGCGCACGATCGTGACGTCGCGCCGACGATCGTTCGGTCGGTGGCTCGCGCTCGGCGCTTTGCTGGTCGCGGGCGTCGGCTTCGCGCAAACGCGTGACACGGCGCCGGCGGCTCCGTCGGCGATTCCGTCCGCGGCGGTCGCGGTGCCGTCTTTGACCACGCGTGTCACCGATCTCGCAGGCGTGCTCGACGCGGCCGAGCGCGCGCGACTTGAGCGTAAACTCGAAGCGTTCGAGCGCGAAAAGGGCGTACAGTTTGCGGTACTCGTCGTGCCAACGACTCAACCCGATAGCATCGAGCAATATTCCATCCGCGTCGTCGATGCGTGGAAGCTCGGCCGCAAAGGCGTTGATGACGGCGCACTTTTGATAGTCGCGTTGCAAGACCGGGCGCTGCGTATCGAGGTCGGTCGCGGACTCGAGGGCGTGCTCACCGATCTCGTCAGTCATCGCATCATCGAAGAGACCATCACGCCGCGATTTCGTACGGGCGAGATCGCCGCGGGTGTCGACGCCGGTGTCGAGCGCATGATGAGCGTGGCGCGCGGCGAGCCTTTGCCACCACCCAAAAGTGATTGGCGAACGCGACCCGGCAATTCCTTCGAGCGGTTTTTACCGGTGTTGTTCGTGATTTGTTTGATCGTCGCGGCGCTGATGCGTGCGCTGTTCGGCCGAGTGCTCGGCGCGGCGGCGACCAGTGTCGTCGCCGGTGGCGTCACGTTCCTCGCGCTGGGTGGGTTCGGGCTCGCGATCGTCGCGAGTTTCTTCGCCTTCGTACTCGCGCTCGGTGCGGGCAGCGGTTTGGGGCGCAGCATCGGCCGGGGTGGCTACGGCGGTGGTTTTGGCGGTTACGGTGGCGGCCTCGGTGGCGGTGG
>RGUL01000036.1 GCA_010027845.1 Gammaproteobacteria bacterium | reverse complement strand
CGCTCTCCCGCGACGACGTTGATGATCGGAGTCGCCGAAACTTTCGAAGAGACCGTCAACAACATGGAAGTATTGGCCGCGGAGGCGGCGTGATCGCATGCGTGCTCGGATTGCGCTGCGTGCAGTGCTACTCGGTGCCGCGATGAGTGTCGCGACTGCCGCGCCGCCCACTGCGCCCGAAAGCCCGCCGGTCGCGGCGCAAAAACCGCACGCCGTGCCCTCGCCGTTCGGCGCGCGTGAAGACCCTTGGTACTGGCTGCGCGACGATCAACGCAAAGACCCCCAAATGCTCGCCTATCTCGAAGCCGAGAACGCGTGGCATGCAAAGCTCATGGCACCTCTCGCGCCGTTGCAGCAGAAGTTGTACGACGAGATCGTCGGTCGCTTGAAGCAGGACGATGCGTCGGTACCGGTGCGGCATCGTGGCTATTGGTATTACACCCGCTATGAAACCGGTCAGCAGTACCCGATCCACGCGCGCCGCAAGGGTTCGACGTCGGCGCCGGAAGAGATCTTGATCGACGGTAACGCTCGCGCGGCAGGCCACGGGTTTTATCAGCTCGCCGCGCTCGAAGTGAGCGACGACGGACGCTGGCTCGCGTTCGCCGAGGACACCGTCGGCCGTCGTCAATACACGATTCGCTTCAAAGATTTAACAACAGGCGAACTGCTGCCGGAAACGCTCGAGAACGTCGAAGCCATGGCCGCTTGGGCCGGCGACGATGCGACGCTCGTTTATATTCGCAAGGATCCGGTCACACTGCTGGGCGACAAAGTTTATAAACACGTTCGGGGTACGCCGGTCGAGCGAGACTCGCTCGTCTACGCGCAGGACGACGACAGCTTCTATTTGTCGGTTGCGAAGTCGAAGACCGATCGATTCATCTTCATCAACGCGCAAAGCACCATTTCCTCGGAAGTGCGGTATGCCGACGCGCACGATTCGCGACTGGAGTTCAAGGTTGCGATCGCGCGCGAACGCGATCATGAATACGACTTGCAGGATCTCGGTGATCGCTTCGTGCTGCGCACCAATTGGCAAGCCAAGAATTTTCGAATCGTCGACGTTCCAATCGCAAAAGTGTCCGACCGGACGGCTTGGCGCGACGTGATTCCACATCGTACCGATGCGTTCGTGGGCGAATTCGACGTCTTCGACGATTGGCTGGTGGTCGAAGAGCGGTCCGGTGGACTACAAAAATTGCGATTACATGGCTGGCGTAACGGTCGCGACTTTTTGGTCGATGCGCCGGACCCGACCTATGTCATGGGTATCGGCTCGAACCTGGAGACCACATCGACGACACTGCGTTACAGTTATTCTTCACCGACCACACCGACGACTACATACGATTATTCGTTCGCCGACGGCAAACGAGAATTGCGGAAGCGTGATCCGGTGCTCGGTGATTTCGACTCGGCGCACTACGTGGCTGAATTCCGCTACGCCACGGCGCGCGACGGCACGAAAGTTCCGGTGTCCTTGCTGTACCGCAAAGGCACGAAGCTCGACGGCACCGCTCCACTTTATCAATACGCCTATGGCTCGTACGGTCTCACCTCGGAACCGTCGTTTCGTTCCGGGATCCTGTCGTTGGTCGATCGTGGATTCGTGTACGCGATCGCGCATATCCGCGGTGGCGAAGAAATGGGTCGCGCGTGGTACGAAGACGGCAAATTGCAGCGCAAGCGCAATACCTTCACAGACTTCATCGACGTAACGCATTTTTTGGTCGCCGAGAAAATTGCGGATCCGAAACGGGTGTTCGGAATGGGCGGCAGCGCCGGTGGCTTGCTGATGGGGGCGATCGCGAATCTAGCGCCCGACGACTATCGCGCACTCGTCGCCCACGTGCCGTTCGTCGATGTCGTCACGACGATGCTCGACGAGAGCATTCCACTCACCACCAACGAATACGACGAGTGGGGTAATCCGGCGGCGAGCAAAGCGATCTACGATTACATGCTGTCCTACTCGCCCTACGACAACGTCGCCCGTAAAGCATACCCGGCGATGCTCGTAACCAGCGGATTGTGGGATAGCCAGGTGCAGTATTGGGAGCCTGCGAAGTGGGTCGCAAAACTGCGCGCACTGAAGTCCGACGATCGACCGTTGCTGCTGCGCACCAACATGGAAGCCGGCCACGGCGGAAAATCGGGCCGCTTCGAGCGCTATCGCGAAGTCGCCGAAGAATATGCGTTCGTGTTGTGGCAGGCGGGCATCGATCGATGATCGGCTGCCCCGGTCGCTTCCACGAAATCAGCATCACCACTGCGGACCTCGTCGCCTCGATCGATTTTTATCGTAATCTCGGTTTCAGCGTCGGCGAAACGTTACCGGTGTGGCCGCACCCCTATGCCGTGGTCGGCGATGGCCAGATATTTTTGGGGCTACACCAATATAAGTTTCCGTCACCGTCGATCACTTGCGTCGCCGATCGAATCGACGTCGCGCGACGGTCGCTACGCGAGGCGGGCGCACTCTTCGCTTTCGACATCGACGAGCCGGGTCGCTTCAACGAATTCGGTTTTCGTGATCCGGGTGGCACGATGCTCACTGTGCTCGAGCGCGTGACTCACGGGGATATCGCGCCGCATCCGTCGCATTGCGGAACGTTCGTCGGTTTCGACTTACCGACTAGCGATTTCGCCGCTAGCGAAAACTTTTGGGGCGCCGCACGATCAGCCGGCGGTTTGCCGGTGATTTGGCACGACTCGGCGATCGATCCGAGCTGCCGACTCGTTTTCAGCGGTCGATCGCCAGCGACGCACATCGCGCCTGAGGGCACACGTCTCGTCGTGCGCAGTGGCGACGATCGAAGTTAAACCAGTCGCGCCGCGATCGCGGTGACGAAGCGCTCTAGCGCGAGCGGCGATTGCAGCAAAAACAACGACGGCTCGACGAGCTCGAGTTCCATCACGACCACTCGGCCGCGTGCATCGCGCGCGACATCAACGCGCGCATAGAGCAAATCGTGCGTATCGACGCCTGCACCGCCACCGGCACCGGCCAGCGCAGCAGCCAAAGCCTGTTCGGCGACGACGCGTTCGTCAGCGGCGATCGGTAGCGCCTCGGAGACGACTTCGACGTCGGCGGCAAATCTCGGCGTTTTACGAACGGCGTGCGTGAACGCGCCGTCGATCCAGACGAGTGCACGCTCGCCATGCCCCTCGACGCTCTCGAGATACGGCTGGATCAACATGTCGTACTGGGCGAGCAACTCGTCGAACAAGCGGCGGGAATCTGCCGACGACACATCTTGCAGCCGATGGGTCGCGAACGAGCCCGCACCGACCGCAGGTTTGACGACGACGTCGTGCCAGCGCGCGGCGGCGGCCAAGTCGGGCAGGGATTGCTGCGAGCCGCGGGTCGCCAGTACGGTCGGCGTGACCGCCACCCCGGCGGCAGCAAGCCTCAGCAAATAAGATTTGTGGACGTTATCGCGCAACACCGCCGCGGGGTTCCATAGAAGTCCGCGGGCGGCGCGATCGATCCAACGCAAGAACTGGTCGAGATGGTGGACGTAATCCCAGGTCGAACGAATCAGTGTCGCGCCGGTCTCCCAAGATTCGTTCGTGTCGTCCCAGGCGACCATGCGCGCAGCAACGCCTCGCGCCGCGAGTGCGGCCAATAGCAGGTTTTCATCAGGATCGGGTTCCGGCAGCGGCCGGCAAGTGGCGATGCGCAGCATGCGGTGACCGCAAACGTCAGAGCGTCGGTCGCGCTCGCAGCAAATATAGACCGAACAGCATCACAATCATGTTGACGCCACCGATCAAAAAGAACGGTGCACCTTGATCGACGACGTCGTACAACCAACCGCCGACCGACGAGGTGAACAAAATTCCGAGTGACGCAAAGATTCCGGCGAGTCCGAACACAGCGCCGCGCACCTCTGCGGGTGCCTCTTGGCCGAGAACGGTTTGACTGGCGAGGATCGCGCAGATTTGTCCCATGCCCAGCAACACGGCAACCAAGGTGATCCATTCGCTCGTCGGGTCACCCACGAAACCGCCGGCGATGTAGCCGACGCCGGCGACGAACATCGCGACAGCACCGGCGGTGACCCGGTTCATGCGATCAAGTGCGATACCGAAAAATATCGCGCACAAGAGCCCGGCCGAATTCGCGATGACGTACGGTTTGGTCGCAGCCGCGGTCGCTTGTGCGACGGTTTGCCCGTGTGCGATGGCGGTTTGTTGCAGGCGCGCGCTGAAGTACGTGCCGATGATGATGCGATCGGCAAACGAAACGAACTGCAGCATGTAGGCGAACCAAATTCGCGGATTCGTACGCGCCGCAGCGAGACCGGTGGCAAGCACTTGACGCAGTGGCATGCGCTCGGCGTCACCGCCCGGCCGACCTCGCTTGAGCCCCAACCAACAAAGAATTGCCGTCAGGATACAAAGACCTGCGGCGACGCCGAGGGTGATGCGGCCAGCGGTCATCGGATCGAGGCCACCGGCCGCGAGTTTTTGCGGCACGCGACCGAGCACTAGCACGGCGAGCGTCGCACCCAAGCCCTGGCAAAAGCCGGTGATGCCGACGAACAATCCACGCGAACGCTCGGCCGGTATGTCGGCGAGCACAGTCGCCAACATACAACCGACCGCCGCGACACCGACCGAGAAGAACAGCGCACAACCGAGCAGTTGTGGGATCGTGGTGGCGAGTGGGTACAGAAAAAATCCGGCAGCCAGCCAAAGAAAACCGAGTGCGTAAACGGGGCGGCGCCCCACCTTGTCCGACAAGGCGCCGAACGGTGCGACCAAGAGCAACGAGATGATCTCGTTCGAGACGCCGAGTAAACCGAGCACGCGCCCCTGCTGATCGGCCGGCACTTTCAGATTGGCATTCAATAAATAGGGTTGGATGAAGGCGATGAAGGCCAACATGCCGATGGTGATGAACGCGGAGAAGAGGTACGTCCGGGCGTTCCAGCGGGTGTAGCCAGGAGCCAGCAGCACCGGGCCCAATTTTTGCTCGATCGTTGCGTGCACGCCGGCTCCCGTCCCATAGCGTCGTTGCGATGAGCCATCGTAAAGGTCGAGGCTACGATCCGCCAGCCGAACGCCGGCGCTATCCGTTATTCTCGCCGCATGCGACCACTTTCTATCGGTGCTGCGCGCATCGACACCGTACTCGAGATCGAGACGATCCCGATGCCGTTCGCGCAATTCCTGCCAGACTCGGTGCCGGAACTCATCGCATCGGAACGCCAATGGCTCGTGCCGCGCTACGCCGATGCCGCGTTGCGGCAAGGATTTTTGACCTTCCACACCTATGTCATCCGACATGCGGGTCGCACGATACTCGTCGACACTTGCATGGGTAACGACAAAGACCGCGGCGGTCACCCGATCTTTCACGGCTTGCGCACCAATTGGCTAGGCGAACTCGATGCGCTCGGCGTGCATCCCGACGCGGTCGACTACGTCATGTGTACTCACATGCACGGCGATCATGTCGGTTGGAACACACGGCTCGCCAACGGTCGCTGGGTGCCGACGTTCCCGAATGCACGTTACGTATTCGCACGCCGCGAGTTCGAAGCGCGCGAGTCGGCGTGGCGTGCCGACAACTCGGCTAGTTACGGCTCGTTCACCGACAGCGTATTACCGGTGGTCGAGAGCGGCCAGGCGGATCTCGTCGCCTCCGATCACGAGATCGAAGGTCTGCTGCAACTCGAAGCCGCGCCCGGCCACACGCCGGGTAACGTGGTGATCCATCTGCGTTCGCAACATGCGCACGGCATATTCAGCGGCGACACCATTCATCACCCTCTGCAGGTCAAATATCCCGAGTGGTCGTCGGCGTTTTGCGAAGATCCGGCTGCGTCAGCCGCTTGCCGCCGACGCTTCGTCGAAACGCATTCCGACACGGCGACGCTAATTCTCCCGGCACATTTTCCGCTGCCGACCGCCGGCCATATTCGCTCCGATGGTGATCGCTGGCGATATGCGTTCGTCGATTGATTCGGTTTTTCCGAACATATAACACTGATAATTCTGCTTTTCCGCAGCAGCACAGCGGCGCACAATCGCCGCCATGCAAGATCTCGTACTACTGCCGTTCGCAGACTATTGGTGGGCCTACGGCGCGTTCGTCGTCGCCGTCCTCGGCATCATCGCTTTCGATCTAGGCGCACTCGCCAAACCCGACGCCACGGTGACGGTGCGTCAAGCCGCGATCCGCAGCGTCGTGTTCGTGCTGCTCGCGCTCGGCTTCGCGTTGGGTCTTCACCAATTCTTGCTGCACGAATTGCCGACTCGTCCGGAACTAGCCGGTCTCGCCCACGCGACCCTCGCTCGTGACGCGACGCTCGAATTTCTCGCCGGCTATGTCGTCGAATACGCGCTCGCTATCGACAACGTGTTCGTATTCGTCGCCGTGTTCTCGTATTTCGCCGTGCCGGCGCAATATCAACAAAAAGTTTTGTTCTACGGCATCCTCGGTGCGCTCGCATTCCGCGCCTTGTTCATCGCGCTCGGTTCGGTGTTGATGCAGTACCACTTCGTCGTGGTGCTATTCGGCGTGTTCCTGATCGCGACCGGCCTCAAGATTTTGTTCCTACCGGAGAAGCCGCTCGATCCGGCGAACAATCCGGTGATTCGCCTGGTACGGCGCCTGGTGCCTGTGACGCCCGACTTTCGCGGCGACGCCCTGTGGCTGCGTATCGACGGCAAACTTTGGGTGACGCCATTGTTCGTCGCGTTGGCATTCATCGAATTCAGTGACGTAATCTTCGCTGTCGATTCGGTGCCGGCGATCTTTGCGCTCACCAACGAACCGTTCATCGTCTTCACGTCGAACGTGTTCGCGATCCTCGGGCTGCGTTCGTTGTTCTTCGTGTTGCAGAGCATGGTGCAGGCGTTCCGGTTTTTGAAATACGGACTCGGTCTGATCTTGTTGTTCGTTGGCGCGAAGATGGTCTGGCTCAACGAAGCGTTCGACGGCAAATTTCCGATCGTCTGGTCTCTCGCCATCATCGGCGCCATCATCGGCACGTCGATTCTGTTTTCGGTGCTGTTCAGACCGCGCGCGGCAGCGTCGCCAGAAACGCGTTAATCGCCGCCCGACTCGCCGGTTCGTCGAGCGTCGGGGTGTGGCCACGCGCGGTGATCGTGACCGTTTGCAGCTGCGGGTGCGCACGCTGCATCGCCCGAAGCGTCGCGGCAGACAAAAGATCGGACCATTCGCCGCGTAAGCACAGCATCGGCAAAGCAGTAAGCAGGCCAAACTCCTGCCAAAAGTCCTGCGGCCCACCACGATATTCCGCGAGTGCGCGCGCGATGCCGGGATCCATGTCACGCTCGATTCGACCCGGAGCGATTTCGCGATAGATGCGACGCGCAAATTTTTGCCAAGCGTCGGGGGTGTAATCGGGGAGTATCGCGGCGTAGCCGACGCGAGCACGCTCGGCAGCGGCATCCCAATCGACGACACTCAACGGTTCACCAACCGAACTTCCGATGCGTTGGAGCCCGACGGGATCGAGTTCCGGCCCGATGTCGTTCAGCACGAGTCCGGCGAGGCGCTGCGGATGTCGTGCACCTAGCGTCATACCGATGATGCCGCCCAGCGATGTGCCGATAATGACGACGCGGCCGAGCGCGAAATGATCCATTAACGCGACGACGTCGGCGACGTAGCTATCGAGGTTGTACCGCCGCCAATCCGGATCACGGTCCGAGCGCCCACGCCCACGCAGGTCGGGGGTGAACACACGACGCGTGCGCGCAAGCTCGGGCGCGAGATCTTCGAAGTCGCGGCAATTGCGCGTGATGCCGGGCAAACATACCACCGGCCACTCCTGCGTCGGACCGACATATTCGCGACAATACGTGCGCAAGCCGTCGCGCAACTCGAGCAGGTGCTCAAGTGGTCGTACGGCCCCCGTGGCGCTCACTTGGCGAACAGCCTGCTGGGGTCGCGAAAAGATTTGAATTCGAGAGCGTTGCCGGACGGGTCGTAGAGGAAGAACGTCGCCTGCTCACCGACTTCACCGGCAAAGCGAATGTACGGCTCGATCACGAATTGTGTACCGATCTCGCGCAGTCGCTCGGCGAGCGCGTGCCATACGGACCATTCGAGCACCACACCGAAATGCGGCACGGGCACGTCATGGCCGTCGACCGCGTTCGAATGGGCGGGCGGCGTGAACGCGCGGCGCGTCGGATCGAGATGCGCGACGAGTTGATGTCCGAAGAAATCGAAATCGACCCACTCGGGCGCACTGCGCCCTTCTGGGCAACCGAACGACTCACCGTAGAACCGTCGTGCCGCAGCGATGTCGTGCACGGGAATCGCGAGATGGAACGGTGCGGGCATGGACGGCTCTCGGCGGCGGCGGAGTGTCAGGTGCGGCGCTTGATGAGACGCGGTAGCAACTTTTGAAAGCGTTGCGGCATTGCACGCTTCAAGCGCCAAAGGAAAGCATACTGGGAGGGATAGACGAAGTGCGTGCGGCCGCGCGCAGCGGCGAACAACATCGCCTCGGCAACCTCTTCGGCTTCGATGCCAGAGTCGTCGAGTTGTTTACGCGCGGCAGCCAGCGTGCGTTCGGTACCGCGTGCGGACTCGATCAGTCGCGTGCGGAAAAAGCCGGGCATCGCCACCGTCACTTGTACGCCGTGCTCGGCATATTCCTGCATCAACGTTTCACTCAAACCCACCACGGCGGCTTTCGCGGCGTTGTAGATCGACATCTGCGGACCGGTGCAAAAACTCGCGGCACTCGCGATGTTGATGATGAGGCCACCACGGCCGTTCGCCATATGCGCGAGGGCGGCGCGGCAGGTGCTCGCGACGCCGTGCACGTTGATGTCGAACAACCAGTGCCAATCTTCGTCGGTCGTGTGGTGGAACGGACCGGCGGCAGCGACCCCCGCACTGCTGATTACGAGATCGAGGCCACCGGCCGCAGCGGCGGCCGAATCGACGATCGCGCGCAACGCGGCGCTATCGCGAATGTCGCAAGCGCCGGCGCCGACCTGCACACCATCGCGCGCGAGACTTTGCGCGACGAGATCGAGCCGCGCGGCATCGACGTCGGTCAAAAATAGTCGCCAGCCTTCACGCGCCAAAATTTCGGCGCAAGCGAGCCCGAGCCCGCTGGCGGCGCCGGTGATGAAGGCGCGCTTACCGGGAAAGCGCTGCGAGAGGTTGGATGCTGCAGTAGTCATGATTCGTGCTCCGCTGCGTAGGGTACTACGCAGATGGGCGTTTCGCGCGCTTGCAGGCCTCGCTGCAGTATTTCACCTGCTCCCAATCGCGGGCCCATTTCTTGCGCCAGGTGAACGGCCGTCCGCAGTGGGCACAAGTGCGTACCGGCAAATTCGCTTTGGCGACGCCGCGCATGGGTCTTCACGCTCCCTTCGACGATAGTCGCTTGCGCAACGCTGCAGCCGCCGTGGTGATCGCCCGACGCTCGGTGGCGTCGTAACGCGCCGCGTTGCGTAACTGCAGAGCCATACGCGGATTACCGGCTAGGGCGCGCTGGTGACGGAAAAGATAATCCCAATACAGGGTCGTGAACGGGCAGGCGCGCGGACCGGTGGCGAGTGCAGGATCGAAACGACACCGCCGGCAATAATCGCTCATCCGATCGATGTATTTGCCAGTCGCCACGTAAGGCTTGGAGGCCATCACGCCACCGTCGGCATACTGCGACATGCCGAGCGTGTTCGGCAGTTCCACCCATTCGACGGCGTCGACGTACACCGCCAAATACCACTCGTGCACCCGGCGCGGATCGACACCAAAAAGCGCTGCGAACAAGCCCGTCACCATTAAGCGTTGAATGTGGTGCGCGTAGCCGTAACGCAGGGTCTGCTCGATGGTTTCGTGCAAGCAGTTGAGGTCCGTGTCGCCGTGCCAATAAAAATCGGGTAACGGCGCAGTCGCCTGCATGGCGTTACGCTCGAGATATTCGGGCATCGCCTGCCAATAAATTCCGCGTACGTACTCGCGCCAGCCGAGAATTTGGCGAATGAAACCTTCGGCCGCCGCCAACGGCACGGCGCCGCGCCGATACGCGGCCTCGGTCGCGTCGATGACTTCACGCGGATCGAGTAATTTCAAATTCAACGCGACGGCGAGTCGCGAGTGATAGAGCCACGGCTCACCGCCCCACATCGCATCTTGAAACTCGCCGAAAGATGCAAGCCGGTGTCGAATGAAATCTTCGAGCGCGGCGAGCGCGTCGGTACGCGTCACCGGCCAATCGAAACTTTCGAGCTCACCGACGTGTGTCGCACCGTGACGCGCGCGTACATCCGCGAGCGCGCTGCGCGTGATCGCATCCGGTGCGAACGCACGAGGCGGCACGATCGAACCTGTCGCTGGTCCTTGGCGTCCGAAGCTGCCACGATTTTCGGCGTCGAAATTCCAGGCGCCGCCTTCGGGCTCACCGTCTGCGTCGAGCAGCACACCATGCCGACGTCGCATTTCGCGGTAAAAGAATTCTTGACGCAGTTGCTTGCGGCCACGGGCGTGCGCGGCGAATTGCTCGTGCGAGCAAAGGAAATGGCGATCCGGCAGTTCGTCGAATTTGATCTTCGCGCGCTTGAACACCGCACGTAGACGTTCGCGTACACCCCACTCACCGGGCTCGACGAGGCGTGCCGCTTGCGGCTTGGACGCTGCGAGCGTGTGCTGCAAACAGGTTTCTAGAGAGTCACCGTGACGATAGTCGACGACGATCCCTTCGGCTTCGAGTTCGGCGCGAAAGTGGCGCATCGCGGCGATGAATACGGCGATGCGCGGAAGGCTAGACGGCACGCGGGTCGCCTCGGCCTGCACCTCGGCCATCCACACTCGGTCGCGCTTCGGATCGAAGCCGTCGAATGCGGCCGAGCGTCGGTCGAGTTGATCGCCGAGCACGATCACGAGGTGACGGACCTCATCCTGAGGTTTTTCGGCTCCTGCCATGGTGGTAATCATAGATCGGCTGGACGCCCGCATGGCGTCGATGTGAACGAATGACCGATAATGCGGGTCGGAGGCTACATGACTGCAAAACGCTATTCGACCGTCTCGATCACACTGCACTGGGCGATGCTCGCCCTCATCGTCGCCGTCTATTGTTTGATGGAATTTCGCGGCATCTTCCCAAAAGGCAGCGAGGGTCGCGATGCGATGAAACACTGGCACTACGTGCTCGGTCTGACCGTTTTCGCCCTAGTCTGGATCCGCATCGCCGCGCGCGTGTTGACCGGCGTGCCACCGATCACGCCCGAGCCGCCGCGTTGGCAGCGCCGCATCGCCGAAGCGCTGCATGGGCTACTCTATTTATTGATGATCGGCATGCCGATCGGTGGTTGGGTGATTCTCAGCGCAGAAAATCATGCCGTGCCTTTTTACGGTCTGACTTTGCCGCCACTGGTTGCACCGGACAAAGAATTGGCACATCTCGTTGAAGAGATCCACGAGACTTTTGGTACCATCGGCTACGGATTGCTGGCCGTGCACGCCGCGGCAGCCCTTTACCACCACTATTTTTTGCGTGACGACACCTTGCGACGCATGGCACCCCACGCCCGGGAGAACGAGCCGTCATGACCGAGCGACTCATCGAACGATTGCTCTACGCCAGCCGCTGGTTGTTGGCCCCACTCTATCTGGGCTTGTCGCTCGCCTTGGCGGCACTCTGCATCAAATTCTTTCAAGAAGCGTTTCACGTCTTCGAGGTCATCCTCGAATTGCCGGAAGACAAGCTCGTTCTCACCGTCTTGTCGTTGATCGATCTCGCGCTCGTCAGCAGCTTGATCGTCATGGTGATGCTGTCGGGTTACGAAAACTTCGTCTCGCGCATCGAAGTGGCGACCGAAGAGAGCGAGAAGCTCGGGTGGCTCGGCAAGCTCGATGCCGGCACGCTCAAGCTCAAGGTCGCCGCATCGATCGTCGCGATTTCTTCGATCCATCTTTTGAAAGTGTTCATGGACGCGGCCACCGTACCGAACGACAAAATCATGTGGTACGTCTTGTTGCACCTCACGTTCGTGATTTCTGCCGTACTGCTGGCGGTGCTCGATCGCCTCGCTTTTGCGAGTCATCGCTCCGAGCATTGATTCGTAGGCGTCAGCGTGCGTCGAACTCGATCAACGAGTAACGCAGACCGCGCGCCGGGATTTCGGACTTCACCACTAATAAGTCGGGTCCGGTGACCCAAATGTCGTTGATACCAGCGAGCCGGTAATGCGTGGTCGCAAACGTGCCTGCGGGGACGGTCACCGACTCTTCACCGAGACGCTCGACCTTCAACGGCACGATCTGCCCCAGTATCGGTTTGGTGACGTCGCTACCCGCCTCGAGACTCAAGAGCGCGACGTCCTGCACACCACTACGAGTCGGGTCAGCGTTCGCGGTATGCCAGCCGTCACCTGCCACCGGATGCGTGCCCATCGAGAATCGCGCCGGCAGCGTGATGCGTTGTGACCGTCGACCGGCGGCACCATCGGCCTCGCCCGTCATGACGTCGCCCTCACGGCGGAAGAAAGTCGAGCCTTTGTAGCGTCCGTCGTTCCAATATTTGACGTAGGCCTCGCGCGGTTGGAACCCGGCATCGACCGTCAGCACCACGGTGAACTGCGCGCCTTTCGCCGCAAGGTCGTGCCACATCATCATCGTGCGCGTGCCATCGGGATGAACGAGCAACTGGAAACGCTCTTGTCCGCGCGGCGCGGCGCCGTCCATCGACTCGTAGCGATAAGCGCCCGTCGCGGTCCGCACGATCGCGGCGTTCGGTGCCGAGCAAAGAATTTGCGGCATTAGTGCGACTAGCCACAGCAACAACCACGTGAATCGAGATGAATTTTTTAGTGTGTTCATCGGAATAATGTCGAGTCCGGCCAACGCGCGTGCAAACGACGATCGAGACCGAACCACTGCCCGGTCGGCCACAGAACTAGGGGTAGAAACATTAAGCCGAGCACGATCAACGACGCATCGTAATAGCCGCCGATCGCAAACGAAAACATCATCAGCATCGCGCCCAGTGCCGCGCCGCGCGTGATACAGCCGAAAAAAAGACCGAGTGCGATCGCCGTTTCGCCGAGACAAACCATCGCCGCGAAGATCTCGTAATGCGGCAAGCCGACATGCTCCAAAAACCAAGCGCCGAACGATTCCGGATCGATCTCGGTGAGGCGTTCTGTGAAGATCGAGTGTAGACGATCGGTAAAGAGGTATTGCTGACGCCATTTGTTGGTGGCGGCCGCAGCGAAGAATAGTGCCATCAAATATCGCAACGCGAGTAACGCGCCACGGCCGAGACGTTCCGTGTGCGTGCCGATCACCGCGGCTCTCCCGGTAAACTTCGACCGAGGAATCGACGCACCATCGCGTAGCCGTCGCGACGCGACATCTGCTCGCAGCGACCGAGTCGTTCACCTGGTAACGACGTCCACGTGCCATCACGCATGTCGACGTTCGAGTCGTGCAAACCTATCCGGCCCGCGACGAAGTCGAGTTGCGCCATGCTCGGCGGGTCGGTGATCGAGCGCCGGCCATCACGCTCGACATACAACGACAAAGGACGCGTGTCGGTCGTCTTGCGTCGGATCCATTGCACGAGGTAGTCCCAAATGGTGGCGACCTGCGCCCAAAAACTTTTTTCGCGTAGTCGATAGACGCGCAATTCCGCGTCGGCTGTTGGCGCGGCAGCGCAGCGCAGAAATTCGTCGCAGGTCGTACAAAGAATGTTGATTCGGATCGCGAGCGTTTCTCGCGGCAAAGGCTCGGGGCTGCGCGTGCACGCGGTCGACGTGACCAGCACGATGACGAGGGCGACCGACCGAAGAAATCCCCGCTCCATGGACGCATTGGGCCGCGAGCGGCGGACGGCGTCAACCGTCCAAGGATATTTGGTGTACCGTGCGGCCATTCGATCCTCGGGGGGCTCATGATCGGAACGAAGGCAGCATCATGTTTGGTCGTATTGCTCGGCGTGCTGGGCGTCGCCGGCTGCAGCACGCTCTCGGCCCGTGCGCCATCGCCGGCGCCGCAAACCGACAGCGGATTTTGTGCACGGGCGCAGCGCGAGATCGTCGCAAGTTCGATCGCATCGACTAACGAGGTTTATTCCGACTACGACGCGTTCGTGAAGTCAAAACCCGCCATCCGACCTTTGACGTTGCGCCAATACGTCGAACGGGTCGACGGCGAGCCACGCGCGATCTTCTGCAAAATGAAAACGGCCGACCACTTGCTTGCCGAATATGGCCCACTCGCAGCAGGCGCGGATGTCGGTTGCGACGGCGTCAACCGCCGTCATTACGAGCAGGTGCTCGCGTCGTTCGATGCACGCGAGCGCCGAAAACTACGCTTCGACCGAGGGCGTAAGGTGATCTTCGAGCCAGATTGGATGACGCCGTTCGGGCCCGATTGGCTGGCCGCATATCCGTTCGTGCGCGTCGACGACGGCGGCGCACTACACGTACAGGCGAAGGCGATGCGGAACGAATGGAACGATCCGCGCTATTTCGATGCACCGGTGAACGTACGCGGGACGCGTTATTGCCGCTTGGTGGCGCCCGAATATTTGCGGCGGTTGCTGCAGGGTGTGGACACTTTGCCCTGACGATCAACGCATGGTCACGAATTCTTCGGCGCTCGTCGGGTGAATCGCGATCGTGTCGTCGAAATCGCGCTTCGTCGCGCGCATCTTCACTGCGACGGCAAAACCTTGCAGCATTTCGTCGGCACCGGCGCCGATGACGTGACAGCCGACGACGCGACGCTCCTCACCGACGGTCACGAGTTTCATTTCGGCACGTGGCTTACGTGTCGTGAGCGCGTGATACATCGGTACGAAACCCGAGGTGAATACTTTGACAGCCGCAGCGCCGTACCGATCGACGGCCTCGGTTTCGCTGAGACCGACGGTGCCGATCGGCGGATGCGAGAACACCACGGTCGGAATGTCGGAGTAATCGAGATGCCGGTCGGTCATGCCGCCCCAAAGTCGATCGGCGAGTCGACGGCCCGCGGCGATCGCGACCGGCGTGAGCTGTGCGCGGCCGGTCACGTCGCCGATGGCGAATATATCGGCGACGTTGGTTTCTTGATGACGGTCGACGGCGATATAGCCACGATCGTCGAGTCGCACACCGGCACGCTCGAGACCGATATCGTGGACGATCGGATCGCGACCGATCGCCCACACGAGCGCATCGAACGGACCTAGCGTACGGCCGTCTTCGGTGAGCAGTCGTAGCGTGCCGTCGGCATCGCGCGTTACGGCACGTGGCACGGCCTGCGTCGCGATCTCGACGCCTTCGTCGCGCATGATCTTCATCAGCGTGTCGCCGAGCATCGAGTCGAACTGACGCAGCACGCGATCTTGGCGCAGTACGAGCGATGTCTCACTGCCGAGCGAGGTGAAAATGCCGGCAATTTCCACGGCGATGTAACCGCTGCCCACCACGGCCACTCGCGCCGGCCGCTCGCGCAAGGCGAAGAAGCCGTCGGAAGTTATGCCGAGCTCGGCGCCGGGAATCGGCGGGACGGATGGACGACCACCAGTCGCGATGACGACGCGCGGTGCGGTGAGCGTGGTGTCGGCCACCTGCACGGTGTTCGGCCCGCCGAAGCGTGCGAAACCTTGATAAACGGCGATTTTTTTGTTGGCGAGATTACGGGCGTATATTCCGTTTAAGCGTTCGACGTACGCATCGCGTCGTTCGCGCAGCAGATCCCAGTCGTGACCGTTGAGGGTGAGATCGAAACCGTAGTGCATGGCGTCGTGTGCGGCATGCGCGATCTGTGCCGCGTTCCACATCACCTTTTTGGGCACGCAACCGACGTTGACGCAGGTGCCACCGAGACGAGCCGCCTCGATCAGCGCAACTTTGGCGCCGTACTCGGCTGCGCGCTGCGCGCAGGCTAGTCCGCCGCTGCCTCCACCGATGACGATCAGATCGTAGCCGTCGTTGCTCATGCTCACCTCGCGCACGAATTCTCGCACGATCACAGCGAAATGATGCGCCTTGCAGTACTCTCTCGGGCATGAGCAGCTTGAAAATCGCCACTTGGAACGTCAACTCGCTGCGAGTGCGCCTGCCGCAACTCGCCGAATGGGTCGCGACCGCGCAGCCCGACGTGATCGCACTGCAAGAGACGAAATTACCCGACGCGGACTTTCCGCTCGAAGAGGTGCGCGCGCTCGGTTACGAAGTTGCGTATGCGGGTCAACGCACTTACAACGGCGTCGCCGTACTGTCGCGCACCCCAATCAGCGTGGTCGCCACCGACATCCCCGATTTCGCCGACGAACAGCGACGGGTGCTGGCCGTCGATACCGCCGGCATCCGCGTGATCGACCTTTACGTGCCGAACGGCCAAGAACCAGGCTCGGAAAAATTCGCCTACAAAATGCACTGGCTCGCTGCGTTGCAACGTTGGTTGACTGCACAACGCAGTGCCGCACGCCGACTCGTCGTGCTCGGTGACTTCAACATCGCGCCCGAAGACCGCGACGTGCACGATCCGGCAGCTTGGGCGGGTGGTGTGCACGTGAGCCCGGAGGAGCGTAGCGCCCTCGCCGCGCTGTTGAACCTCGGCTTCGTCGACGTGTTTCGTCGCTTCGAGCAGCCGGAAAAATCCTACAGTTGGTGGGATTATCGCGCCGGTGCGTTTCGTCGTAACAACGGTTTACGCATCGATCTGATACTCGCCGATCTCGAATTCGCAACGGCCTGTACCGCGTGTCACATTGATCGCGAGCCGCGACGTGCCGAGCGTCCGTCCGATCACACGCCGGTGATCGCGGAATTCAATCTTTGATTGATCTTTGGGAAATGCCGGCAAGTAGGGTCGGCGGTGGCGGATCGACCTGCGCAACGAAGCGCCGTTGCAGTTCGGGTAATCGGGCGAGTATTTCGGCCGTGCCCGACACGGGCGCACCGTCACGCGCTGCGCTCTGCAACGCCTCGGCCAGTACGTCGACAGTGGTCGCGGCGACGCACGGCACGGCGATCGGCGCATAACTTAAGTGCCAAGGTTCGGGGTTCACGCCCTCGTGGCGTGAGCGATACGGGCGATAAAAACCGAATTCCGCAGCGTGCCGTTCGATCCAACCGTCGAGCCTAGCGAACGGGCCGCCCGCCGCATATTCGTCGGCCTCGAGTCGCAGCGTCGTTCCCGTGGGTAAGGCCGCGCGATCATAGACGTCGCAATCGGTACCCCAGTGATGACGGCTCGCACCGGGCAACGCCGACCACCAAAGAATCGCCTCGACCCGTGCTGCGGGGTCGAGTGCGGCAGCCTGCAACGGCCGCCCCTCTCGATCGAGCATCAGTCGCTCGCCCGAATATTTTGCATTCCAGATGAACCGCTGACGATCGAAGTCACGGAATCCCGACGCCGGCACGAGATCGATGCCAGCCGCGGCAGCTGCGGCACGCATTCTCAGAAAGGGTGTGACCACATCGAGGTGTAATGCACAGTCGAACGACTCGACGTCGACGACGTGCGTGCGCGAGCGGCCGGTGAGTTGCGCTGTATCGAGCATGCGCTCAGCTGCGTGTCGCCGATTGCGAACCGAGATCGTCGATGACTTGCAGAAAGACCTCGAGCGGTTGAGCACCCGAAAATCCCGTACGCCGATCGAAGATGAAGGTCGGCACCCCCGAAACGTTCCAACTTCGCGCTAGGGCTTCGAGCGATTCCACCTCGGCATGCAAAGCCGAATCGGCGAGCGCGCGTTGCGCAACGTCGCGCTCGAGACCGCATTCGTCGGCGATCGCGAGCAGCACGTCGCGATCACCCACATCACGTCCTTCGGTGAAGTACGCGGCAAATAATTTTTCGATCACGGCGTGTTGCATCGCGGCGGAATCACGCCGCGCGAGCGCGGCGAGGACGTGCGCCCGACGCGTGTTGGGCGAGCGCTTGACGGCATCGAAGCGAAAGTCGATGCCCAGCGTGGCACCGAGCGATACCAGCTGACGTTGTGCGTCGGCGAATCGATTCACGTCGCCGAATCGCTCGCGCAGGTATTCGGCGCGATCACGCCCCTCTTCCGGCAGATTCGGGTTCAGCTCGAACGGCAGCCAAGTAATCTCTGCGATGGCGCCCGGTCGGGCGGCGAGCGCTTGCTGCAAGCGCGCATGACCGACGTAGCACCACGGACAAACGACATCGGAAAAAATTTCGAGCTGCACGGTGGCCCCGCATCCGGCGATCCTCGCGGCATGGTACCGGGATGCTCGCGTAAAATGCAGCGGTGATCCATTTGCGTAACGTTCGACTTCGACGCGGACCCGAGCCTTTGCTCGAGAACGTGTCGGTGAGCATTTTGCGCGGCGAAAAGGTCGGGCTGGTCGGACGTAACGGTAGCGGTAAGTCGTCGCTTCTGGCCCTATTGCGCGGCGAGTTATCGGCCGATTCTGGTGAGTGCGAAGTGCCGGCGCAGCTGGCGATCGCATCGGTGGCGCAGGAATTGCCGCATTCGAAACGCGCCGTCGTGGAACACGTCATCGACGGCGACGAAGCACTGCGAACGCTCGAAACACGTCTCGCCGCTGCCGAGCAGGCGGGCGATGGCATTCGGCAGGCTGCGCTATTGGCGGAATTCGATGCGAGCGGCGGCTACACCGCGCGCAGTCGGGCGGCGTCGTTACTCGACGGACTCGGTTTCGATGCTTGCGACATCGACCGACCACTCGACGAATTTTCGGGCGGCTTACGCATGCGCGCTAATCTCGCGCGGGCGTTGATGTGCCGGTCGGACGTGTTGTTGCTCGACGAGCCGACCAACCACCTCGATCTCGATGCGGTGTTGTGGCTCGAGGAATGGTTGTGCGCTTATCCGGGCACGCTGCTGTTGGTGTCGCACGATCGTGAATTTCTTGACTCGGTGGCGACGCGAATCTTCCATGTATCCGATCGGGGGATCGCGTCTTACACCGGCAATTTCTCGCACTTCGAAGTGCAGCGCGCCGCCGGTGCTGCACAGCGACGCGCGGCGGACGAACGCGTACGCCGCGAGATTGCGCACGTGCGTAGCTTCGTCGATCGATTTCGCGCGAAAGCCAGCAAAGCACGTCAGGCGCAGAGTCGTTTGAAATGGCTGGAGCGTTTACCTGAAATCGTGGAACGCCGCGAAGAAACGTCCTTCGACTGGGAATTCGCAGCACCAGCGAAACTGCCGCAACCACTCGTGTCACTCGAGCGCATCGCCGCAGGATATGGCTCGCGCACGATCGTCGGTGGCGTGACGCTATCGATCGCACCGGGGTCACGACTCGGAATTTTGGGGCGTAACGGCGCAGGTAAGTCGACCTTGATGCGCGTGATCGCCGGTGAGGCGCAACCACTCGCGGGCAATCGCACGGCGGCGGTCGATCTCGAGGTGGGTTTCTTCGCCCAACTCGAAGTCGATCAATTGGACGGCGACTCGACAGCGATGCTCGAGTTGAGTCGTCGCGGCGGTGCCGAGGTCGCGAGTTGGACACCGCAACAATCGCGCGATCATCTCGGTCGTTTCGGTTTTGTCGGTGATCGAGTATTCGAGCCGGTCGCGAGATTCTCGGGTGGCGAGCGAGCGCGTCTGTCGCTTGCGATCTTGGTCGCAAGACGCCCCAATCTCTTGTTACTCGACGAGCCGACCAACCATCTCGACCTCGAGATGCGTGACTCGTTATTGTTGGCTTTACAAGATTTCGATGGCGCCGTCGTACTCGTGTCGCACGATCGCGCCTTACTACGCAGCGTCTGCGATGATTTTTTGTTGGTTGCCGATGGCGTAGTCGAAGATTTCGACGGCGATCTGACGGACTATGCGACCTGGCTTGCGCAGCGACGTTCGACGACGCGCGAATCGCCGAGCCCGCAATCTAGCAGCCGCGATCAAAGAAAAGAGCAGCGCCGGCGCGAAGCCGAGGCGCGCAACCAACTCGCGCCTTGGCGCGCCGAGCTGCGGCAGATCGAACGTGAACTCGAGACCACAGCGGCGCGGCGTCGGGAACTCGAGGCTCGGCTCAGCGAGCCTGCGTTCTACGTCGACACGCCGGCGGCCGAGCAACGTCGCGTGAGCGAGGAACTCGGCCGACTCGCGCGCGAGATCGATACGCTCGAGGGGCGATGGTTGGAGCTCGGCGAGCGGTTGGAGGCTGCCAATTCGGCGTCTTGAACGGCGCCGAACGTGATGGCCCCGGACCCGGAAATAAAAAGGGCGGATCTTGCGATCCGCCCAAACGGGGGTCACTCGTCAGAAGGGACGGTTGACGGAAGAAAGATTAATGCGCGCCCGCCTTTCTGTCAAGCATTTGTACGCAAAACGCCTGTACGCATGCTATACAGATCGATAAAACCCACAAAATCAATGAGTTACGGTTGTATCGAGCGCGGCCTGGTTACGCATCTGTGTTAGCACTTTGTTGCTAGCCGCCTCAAAGGCCACGACGATCTCGGCCATTCGCACCGCACCTAGCGGAACGCTCGCCTCCGCTTCCAACTCCTGCATCGACCGAACGCCCTGTGCGCTCAGCGTGCCTCGCAGCCGAACGAGCACGGCCGCCGGCCCCGTGCGTGGATCGCCATCGACGTCGAAGCGCAGCACCGTGAGACGCAAGGTGTGCGTGGCCGGCATCGATGCGCCGACGTCGAACGTTTTGACGCCGCCGTCGCGCCACACCTCGGCGGCCAGCGTCTCGAGTAACCGCGGGATCGGTGCCGCCCAGCGGCTCGCTGCAAAGAAATCGAGACTGCGATCGGGACGCTGCAAAAGGATGTGGTCGGTGTCATAGCCCGGAGCGACCACCGCCGGTAAGATTTTCAAAGAAATCGGTTTGACTACACGGGGTGGCGCAGTGGTGTTCGACGGCACGGCACGCAATACGTAGGTGACCGTCGGCGCGCTGCCGCTTTGCCAGGCACAACCGGCGAACGTCAGCGATGCGATCGCGACGAGAGTGAGCGTCACGACTGGTAATCGTGCGGGAAATTTTTTCATCGCGGCACCTCCACGCCGTTCGTATCGGGACGACGCAAGATTCGCGACGGGTCTTCGCGTAGCGTGCGCGCCAGTTCACGGACCTCGCTGGCAGCCTCCCGACTCTCACGCAGCAGTCGCGTGGCCTCGGGCAGGCCCTCACGCGAGAACGTCGATAGATTGTCGCCGTTCGCGGCGACGAAATCGTCCAGTCGCTCGCTGGTTGCGGCGAGATGATTCGCTACGGCTTCGATGCGCGCCATAGTGTTACGCACCCGCGGCGCCGCATCGTCGGTGACGTTGCGCAAAGATTTGGCCACCGAACCGAGATCGCGCGCCATCACTCGCAATTCGCCAGCGAGCCCGTCGATTTCGCGCAACGTCGCCGGCAAGCCACGACTCGTACGCTCGAGGTTGACGATAGTGCCGGAGAGTGCGCTGAGGTTGTCGTCGGACAACAGACGACTCGCCCGCTGTGCGACGTCGGAAATTCGCGCCATCACCTCCGGCGCCCCGCTCAAAAGTTCATCGAAACCCGAGCGTACCGAACGGATCACGGGGTAGCGTTCGCTTGGCACCGCATCGGCCAACGGTTTTTTGCCCGCATCGCCGAGCAGATCGATATAGAGCAGCCCCGTCACACCGAGGAAGGATAATTCCGCGACCGTGCGCGTCGTCAAAGGCGTCGATTCATCAATGTCGACGATCACCTGTACCCGCGAGGCCGAACGCTTATCGATGCGCAGCGCGACCACCCGCCCAATGTCGACGCCTAGGTAGCGCACGGTGCTGCCGACGTTGAGGCCGCTCACAGAGCCCTCAAAATAGATTTCGTGGCGCTGCCAAGTGCGCGCCTCACGCGCGTCGGCGTACCAGTAGACGAACGCGACCGCCATCGCCGCTACCAGCAACACGAAGGCACCGACGGCGGTGTAGTTAGCTTCACGTTCCATGGTGCACTCCGAAACGGCGAGCTCGATCGCCGTGGAAATACGATTGTATCCACGGATGTGGATGATCGACGATTTTATCGAGCGTATCGCTCACCAACTTACGATCGACGATCACGCCCACCCGGAAGCAGTTACGAAAAATCGTATCCAGATCGTGGGTGATCATCACGATGGTGAGTCCGAGTTCGGCGCGCAGTCGCAGCAACAACTCGTCGATCGCTGCGGCGCTGATCGGATCGAGGCCGGCAGTCGGCTCGTCGAGGAATAACAGTGTCGGGTCGAGCGCGAGCGCGCGTGCGAGCGCGGCACGTTTAATCATACCGCCGGACAACTGCGCCGGATATTTTTGGGCGGCGTCGGCGGGCAGACCGACCAAGCGTAATTTCAAATGTGCAAGTTCGTCGAGTGCGTGTGGCGATAGCGTCAAATGTTCGAGCATCGGCAGCTGGACGTTTTGCAGCACCGTCAAAGAACTGAACAGCGCCCCCGCTTGGAAGGTGACGCCATAGCCCGCTTTCAACGCACGTAATTCGCGATCGTCGAGGTGCGTGAGTTCGGTGCCGAACATGCGCACCTCGCCCGCATTGGGTCGATGCAATCCGAGTACGGTGCGCAGCAAAACGGATTTTCCGGAGCCCGATCCACCGACGATGCCGAACACCTCGCCGACTTGGACCGTGAGATCGAGCTGATCGTGCACGAGCTGGGTGCCGAAGCGATTGACGATACCGCGTGCTTCGACGGCGTTAACTTCGACCGCTGCCATCAGATGTCGATTTCCATGAACAGCACGGCGAACAAAGCATCGGCGAGAATCACCAGAAAGATCGCCTGCACCACCGCGACGGTCGTGAGTCGACCGAGTTCGCGCGACGAACCGCGAACCTGCATGCCGCGATAGGTACCGGCGATCGCGATCAGCAATGCGAACACCGGCGCTTTGATGATGCCCACCCAAAAAGTCCAATCGCCGATCGATTCGTCGACCCGCTGAAAATATTGTACGAGCGGCATGTCGAGCAGTACGTGGCAGAGCAACGCCCCGCCGAGTATGCCGACCGCGTCGGCGATCACGGTGAGCAACGGCAAGGCGATCACGAGCCCGAGACAACGCGGCAGCACCAACACTTCGACGGGTTGTACGCCTGTCGCGCGCAGCGCATCGATTTCTTCGTTGAGATTCATCGCACCAATTTCGGCAGCGAATGCGCTGCCGGAGCGGCCGGCGACGATGATCGCCGTCAGCAGTACCCCCATTTCGCGCAGCACGCCCACGGTGACGAGATCGACGACGAAGATATCGGCACCGAACTTCCGCAATTGTTGTGCGCCCATGTACGCGATGATGACGCTGATCAAAAACGCGATCAGTGCAACGATCGGGATCGCCTTGATGCCGGTGTCGTGAACGTGTCGCGTCACCGAGATCGGATGCCAGGTGCGCCGATCGAAGATACCGCGCCCGAATCTTCGGGAGATCTCGCCGAGAAAGGCGAGACCGCGGTGCCAATGATCAAGCATCGTAAAGACGCCGCGACCGATACCGCGTATCGCGGAGGTTGCGTCCGGCTCGACGGGACTCGACGACGGTGTATCGACCGTGTCGGCGAGCGTAGCGTCGATTAACGCGAGGGTCGCCGGTCGAGATAATTCGTAGCTAACTTCGAGCCCCGCTGCGCGGGCACGTCGCTCGAGTTCACGCAACACCCACGCGCCGGCGAGATCCGGAACGATTTGGCGCGCGTCGATGTGCAGACGACGAAAAGTCGCGAACTCGAGGGCTGCGAGTTCGGGCTCGAGTACGCCCAACGTACTCGCCCGCCAGAGATCACCGAGCGTGAGAACGAGCTCGTCACCACGCGCCTGCATAGTGACGTGCCGGGCGGCATTTTTTGGTTCGGGTCGCACGACCTGCCCCATGCCGCCGTTACGACGTCAGGCTAAGGTTTTGTGCGCGCCGTCGCAGAGCGGTGCATTACCGGTGTGCTTGCAACCGCAGAACCACACCTTGCCGGTCGTCGTCGCATCATATTTGAGCGGCGTGAAGTCTGTGCCCTTGTGCGAGCCATCGCAGAACGGTTGTTTGGCGGACTTGCCGCAGGTGCACCACCAATAAGATTTGCCGGTTTCGACGTCGACGGGGATCGGCGTGCGGCTCGCGATGACGGGATCGGACATGGCTTTCGACCTGTGTGGTTAAATCGCGCGGAGTGTAACGCGAGGCAGGCGATGACGACTATCGGTACTCCCCTCAGCACCGGGGCGACGCGCTTAATGTTGCTCGGCGCGGGTGAGCTGGGCAAAGAAGTGGTGATCGAGGCGCAGCGACTCGGTATCGAAGTGATCGCGGTCGATCGCTATGCGAACGCGCCGGCGATGCAAGTCGCGCACCGCGCCCACGTGATCGACATGCTGGACGGGGCGGCACTGCGCGCCCTCGTAATGCTCGAACGGCCCCATTTCATCGTGCCCGAAATCGAAGCGATCGCCACCCCGGAACTGCTCGCACTCGAGCGCGAGGGACATACGGTCGTTCCGACGGCCCGGGCCGCGCGTCTGACGATGGACCGCGAAGGCATTCGACGCCTCGCCGCCGAGGAGCTCGGGCTTGCCACTTCACCCTATCGGTTCGCCGATACGCTCGAAGAATATCGACGTGCCGTACAAGACATCGGTCTGCCCTGTGTGGTCAAACCCGTGATGTCTAGTT
>RGUL01000035.1 GCA_010027845.1 Gammaproteobacteria bacterium | reverse complement strand
GCGCGGCGCTCACGTCATCGGCTCGGGTCGTACGCTCGACAAGGCGAAAGCCGCTTGTGAGAGCGTCCAAGGACGTACGACACCGATCGCACTCGAGCTCGAGCGTTGGGACTCGATCGTCGCCGCGAGCGATCTCGTGCGTACGCTCGGCATGCCGCTCGACGGCATCGTCTGCAATGCCGGCATCATGGCGCTGCCACAACTCGAACAAGTCTACGGCCTCGAAAAACATTTGGTCGTGAACCACCTCGGGCACTTTATTTTGGTCAACCGCTTGCTGCCGCAAGTGCAGGCAGCGCCGCAGGGGCGTGTGGTGGTGGTGTCGAGTCTCGGCTATCAATGGGCGCCGGAAGCGGGCATCGAATTCGATAACCTCGACGGTCGTCGCGGCTATGAGCCGAATCGCATGTACGGCCAATCGAAACTCGCCAATGGTTTGTTCTCACTCGAGCTCGCGCGTCGGTTGCGAGAGTCGGGCGCGACGGCGACGTCGAACGCCATTCATCCCGGCATCATCAACACCAACCTCGGCCGGCACTTCGCGGCGTGGAAGCGCGCGGCCGGCAAACTGATCGGTTGGACGTTCATGAAATCGGTCGAGGCGGGCGCGGCGACCTCTTGTTACGTCGCGACCGCGCCGGCGCTAGCGAGCGTGTCGGGCCGCTACTTCGAAGATTGCAATCCGGTCGTCCCGAAAGTCGGTAAGCACATGGAAGACGCCGCGCTCGCCGCAGCGCTGTGGCAAAAGTCCGAAGAACTGACGGCAAGGTATTTGACATGAAGTACGTCGGCCAAAGAATGACCAAAACTGCGCTGTGTGCCTTGTCGTTCCTCGGATGGTCGATGCTGAGCCTTGCGTCGGCGAATGCGCAGACGATGCCGAGCCAACCGGCGTCGATTCCGACGACGCTGTCGGTCGCCGGCGTCGCTGGCGCGGCACAAGCCGCTTACTTTGCCGGTAATGCCGCAGAACTCGAGCGCCTTGCGGTCGCGACGACCGCATGGGCGAAATCGGCTAGTACACGCGAGCAATACACCTACGCGTACGTTCAATTTCGTTCGCTGCAAGTCGCGATCGGTGCGAAGCGCAAGGACGTCGCGAGCAAGGCGGGCGATGCATGCGTCGACACCGTCGACGCCATCGTCAAGCGCGAACCGAAATTCGCCGAGGCGTATGCACTGCAATCGGCGTGCTACGGCTATATGACCAATCTCGGCGGAATGGCCGCGATCCGCAACGGTTCGAAGAGCGGCAAGAGCATCGAAGCGGCCATGGCGCTCGAACCGCGCAATCCGCGAATTTTATTGGTCGACGGCTTCGGCGTTTATTTCCGTCCGAAGTTCGTCGGCGGCGATAAGGTCAAAGGTTGTGCACGCTTTCGCGAGGCCGCAGCGGCTTTCGACGCTGCAGCGGGCGCGTCGAGTGCCGGCATCGATTGGGGCGTGGCCGAATCCCATTATTGGGTCGGGCGTTGCGCGCAAGATGCAGGTGATGCGAGCGGCGCGCGCCGTGAATTCGAACGCGCCGCTGCGATCGCGCCGGATTTCCTCGCGGCGAAACGCGCACTGACCCGTTAAACCGAAGCACGGTGCGAGCGATCGAAACTCGCTCGTCACGGTTCTTTGCCGCGTTGTTTCGCAATATCCTTGCCGTCCGATGCGCGCTCTCGCATTCAAGTCGTCGTTGGTCTTCGTCCTGTTCGCGCTCGGCGCGCACAGCGGCGCGACCGCTAATGCGGAGTCCGCCTTCGTCGCCAAACGCGTCACCGTGCCGCGGATTACGACGGCGCCACGAATCGACGGACGACTCGACGATGCGGTTTGGGAGCAGGCCGTCAAAATTCGTGACGTCGTGCAATACAGCCCCGGCAACGGCGATCCGCCGAGCGAGCCGACCGAATTTTTACTGCTGAGCGATTCCGAAAATCTCTATGTCGGTGCGCGTTTCGGCGATTCGATGCCCGAGGGAATCAAGCGCTCGCAACTCGTACAAGGGCAGGGGGTCACCAACGACGATTATCTACAAATCGTCCTCGACACTTATAACAACCGCCGCACGGGCTACATGTTCTACGTCAATCCCAACGGCGTGCAGCGCGATGGCTTGTTGCTCGGCGGAATGAGCTACAACATGGATTGGGACGGTATCTGGTCCGGCGATGCCAAAGTCGACGCTGATGGCTGGACGGCCGAAGTCGCGATTCCGTTCAAAACTTTAGCCTTCGATCCGCGCACGGACGTGTGGGGGATCAACCTCATCCGTTCGATCCGCCGCAAGCGCGAAGAAATCGCTTGGTCGCAACGCGACCGACGGATCACGCTGGACGTCGATGGCGAGATCGCCGGCATGGGTGGCCGCGATCAAGGTATGGGCCTAGACGTCGTGCCGTCGATGAACGTCACGCAGCGTAGCGACTTCGCCGCGAATCGCGGTCGGTTGACCGCTTCGCCGTCATTCGATGCGTTCTACCGCATCACGCCCTCGCTGGGCGCCGCGGTGACGGTCAACACCGATTTTTCGGCCACCGACGTCGACGACCGACAAGTTAATCTCACCCGCTTTTCTTTGTTCTTTCCCGAGAAGCGTGATTTCTTTTTGGAAGACACCGAAGTATTCGAGTTCGGCGGTCTGACGCAGAACGGTCGGCCGTTCTTCTCGCGGACGATCGGCCTTTCCTCGTCGGGTCAACCGATCGATCTTGATGTCGGCGCACGTGTGACGGGCAAAATCGGTCGCTACACCGTCGGCGCACTCGCCGTCCGTCAAGGCGATGCGCCGGGACTTTTGCCGCAGGAGCTGTTCGTCGGCCGTGCGTACGCGAGTTTCGGCGAGCAATCGACAATCGGTGTGATCGCGACCGCTGGTGACCCTGCATTCGGCCGCACGAATTCTTTGGTCGGCGCCGATCTTTTGCTGCGCTCGCAACGCACGTTCGATGCAGCGTGGTGGCCGCGCGGCGTGCTGGAGGCGCGGGCCTGGGCGCAGCGCTCATCCACGGGCACTGCCGGCGGCGCTGACGGTGCGCGCGGTGTCTCGATCGCCTGGCCGAACGACCGCATCGATGCGCTTATCGGCTACACGGAGATCGACCAAAACTTCCGTCCGGCGCTCGGCTTCGTGAATCGCACCGGCATCGCCGAAACCGTCGCGCGATCTAAGTTCCGACATCGTTACGTCGAACGGGGTCTATTCCGTAGCTGGCTCTACGGCTTCGACGTCAAACAAACCACCGATCGAACGGGCCGACTCGAATCGCGGGCGACCATACTCACCCCGATTTCGTTGGACACGCAGCCCGGCGACACCTTCGCACTCGATCTCGCACGCTACACCGAAGTTTTGCACAAACCTTTCGTGCTACCCGGCCCGCTCACGGTGCCGGTGGGACGTTACGACTACGACCGCCTGCGGCTGTACGGCTCGACCGCTGGGTTTCGCAAGCTCGCGCTCACTTGGGACTTAGAGGATGGCGATTTTTACGACGGGCGACGTCGCGATGCGAAGCTCGGCATGACTTGGAAGCCGCACTCGCGATTGCTGCTCGGCACGAGCATCCAAAATTCCCGCATCGAACTGCCGCGTTCCGCCTTCACCGCACGTGTCTATACGCTCAACGCCAACTATGCTTTCGGCGTGAAGTGGGCCTGGCTCAACGTCGCGCAATACGACAACGTGTCACGCAGGCTCGGACTCAATAGCCGTCTGCGTTGGTGGCCGACGATGGGACAAATGGCGTATCTCGTCGTCAACTACGATTGGCGCGAGGACAACTACGGCAACTTCCGACCGTTTCTCGCCGAGACCACGCTTAAGCTCAATTACACGTTCCGTTATTGACGGACGCGCTCAATTCTTCTCGACCGTGTAGACGATGTCGGCGCTCGCGTTCTTGCCGGACTCGGTTTTGAGGGTCCAGCGGTCGTTGAGCGTATAGCGCAGCTTGATGGTATTGATCGCTTCGGCGAGCGAGATGCCGTAACTCACGTAGAGCCGCGACGACAAATATTTTCCGAGTACGAGCGAGGTCTCGTTGGCGAGATTCTGCTCGATACCGACGTCTTCGATGCCGATCTTCGAGCCGAGCTGCTGCGCCAGCAGTGCACCGCCTTGCGCGATCAACGCGCTGCGGCCGGAGGTGGCGACGTCGCCCGAACGCGCGCCTTCGAGCGTGCCGCCGGCGATGATGAGCGAGACGATTTGCGATTGCGGTAACGATGGCTCGGCGAAGAACGTCATCCGCGGCGCACGCAGCGTGCCGCGAACGTTGACGCCCGCCTTCACGTCCGGGAATTCTTTGGTCGCCCGCAGATCGACACCCGGGTCGTTGATCAGGCCACCGGCGAAGATCAGCCGCCCACGATCGATGTCGAGTCGACGGCCGAGCGCGACGTATTTGCCCTCGGTGATGCCGAGCTCGCCCGAACCACGACTCGTGCCGTCGGCTGCGCTTTGCAGCGTTAGGCTGCCGGTGAGTTTGCCGCTCAACCCGAAAGTGTCCAGCGTGACCTTATCGCCGAGCGCGAGCTTGAGATTGCTCGTGACGCGGAAGCTGCTCGTCGGGTCGGGCGGCGCCTCGCCTAGACGGCGTTCGTCGGTCGAGGCGAGCGTCGCGCCGGTGAGATCGGCGGGCACGATCTTGGCGTAGGGCAGTGTAACCGTGCCGCTCGCGTGCAGGTCGCGGCCGTCGACTTTGAAGACGAGATCGGGCGAGGCGTGAATTCGCGCTTCCGGAACGTCGACGACTCGAAGTTCGCGCCCGGCGAGTCGTAATTCGCCGTATGGCAAGCGTTGCCGCCAAAGTAACGAACCGCTGGCGTTCAACTGACCGTCGCCGGCGGCTGCCGAGGCGTCGAACTTCAAAGTATTGTCGACGAGACGTGCTTCGGCCGCGACGCGTCGCAACGCGAGGTTGATTTGATAGAGGTCGAGTTCGCCGTTCTCGATTCGAATCGCGCCGTTGACGATCGGCGCACCGAGCGTGCCGCCGACGTCGAGGTCGGCGCGCAAGCGACCGGCTGCGCGATCGATTTCCGGCACGTACAGATGCACGAGTGCGAGTGCATTCGAATCGAAGCGCAAGTTCGCGCGCAATGCCGCATCGCGCCAATCGGTGCCGAGCCGTGTGCTGCGTAGCTGGCCCTCTGCGGTGCCGGCCTCACCAGCACTGATGCGCAACTCTCCATTCAGACCGCTGGGCGTGGCCTCCAGCGTCACGACGCCGGAACCGAGCGGGATGATGTCTTCTTTGCCGCCCACTCGCTGCCAACGCAAACGTGCTTGGCCCAAATCGGCGTGGGCTTTGCCGAGCACCGGGCCGTCGTCGACGGCGCCGAACTCGGCATTGAGGTCGACGATGCCGTCGTAGGTCGCTCGCGCGTTAGGTTTGTCGAGCAAGCTCGCCAATGGCAAGCGGCGAATGTCGAGCGCGGCATTCCAACGGCCCGCTTCGAGATTCCCCGCGACACACAGCGTGCCGTCACCGGTGCGCTCTGCATCGCCTCGTCCGCGTAGACAAAAGCGGGACGCGTTGACGAGTTTCGGTCCGATGCGTAGCGCGAATGCATCGGTCAGACCGAGTTCTGCGTCGGCAGCAAGATCCAGATCGAAGCGCGTCCAGCGCGTACTCCAAAGATCGTCGCGCCAATCGCCATTGCCGCGTGCGGCGAGTTTCAACTCGGGACCGGTCGCATCGAGTGCAAACTCGTGCGCCGTTGCGCGACCGTCGATCTTGAATTCGACGCGATCGAGTTTCCGGCCGGGCATCGCGACGTTACGAGCCGTGATGCGCGCGCGGGCGTCCGTTGCCATGTCGACGTCGACGTCCACTCGCTGCAGTGCGACACCGAATAAGCGCACGCCTTCACCCTTTCCGCGTAACTGCAGGATCGGATTTTGTTTGCTGCCGCCGACGCTGCCTTCGAGTTGCACGCGTCCTTCGCCTTGCGGCGTGATCACGCCGAGATCGTCCGCGAGTAGTCGAAAGCGCAACCCACGTTTTTGTGTTTGCAATTCGCCATCGGCAAAGAGCCGCAAACCGCCGGCGCGTAATTCGACGCGCTCGAAGGCGAGTCCGCCGTCGGCGATGCGCAGCGTGCCGCCGCCTTGTGCGCTCGTGCCGCGCAAGCGGCCGCCGAGATCACGGATCGTCACTTCGACACTCGGTTTTACGGTCGTGCCCCGCGTCGCAAAATCGAAACTCAAAGTGCCGGGTAATGCCGCAGAAATGCGACCGGGGTCGATCGCGCGCGCGTGACCTTTGAACGACCACGCGATCGTCGGACGCCAAGATAGCGAGCCCTCGGCATCGAGCGTTCCGCCGAGCACCTCGGAAGTGCTGCGCACGATCCGCAATTCGCCATGGTCGAGCGCGCCGCTCGCGCGGGTGTTTGCGGCCGGTAAATCGACGATGCGCACGTCGCCTTGATAAGAAAATGCGTACGGCCAAACGCCATCTAGCGTCGCGCTGCCGGCGTTGCTCGTGAAGGTGCTCGTGCCGGCGCCGAGCGGCCACCGCAGGCGCGACCAATTCGCACGCAAGGCGAGCGTCGGTCCACCGCTTGTGAAGTTGATGGCGCCGGTCACTTCCGCGTTCGCGCCGGAGGCTCCGTGGCGCAGCGTCGCGCGTTGTAATTGCAACGTGCCTTGCACGAGTTTGCCCTGCGCATCGACATCGATGGCGCCGGCGCGTAGTCCCGTCGGTACCAGCGCGCCGCGCGCGCGATAGCCGTTGCGATCGAAACGCACGGCGAGTTCGCCGACGATCGGACCGAATACTTGGCTCGCGCCCCACCGCGTCAAATCTAGATCGCGCACAGCTGCGCGACCCTCGATGCTCCAAGGAACGAACGAACGCAAGGTGGTCGCGCGCAGGTCGGCGCGAAACGGCTCGACGAGACCGCCGGTCACTTCCATCGCGTTCAGATCGCCACGGCCTTCGACGGCTGCGACCCAACGGGGTCCCGTACGCGGCGTCGCCGTGGCGCGCGCCGTGATGTCGAATCGCAACGGATCGGCCGCCGTCATACGCCCGTTCGCTTCGAGAGCGAACACGCCGAGTCGACCGTGCGATTCGATCACTTGCAGCGTGCGGGGCCGCAGCACCGCATCGGCGACGATGTCGGTGAACACCACCGGCGCGCCTTCGAGCGGATGGATCGTGAGTCGATCGATCCGTGCGGGCGTCGCAGTGATCGTCAAAAATTCCGGCAGGAAGCGTGGGATGCGTTTCGTCGGTGGCGTGCGACGCGGATGCAGCGCGATGTCGACGTTGCCCAAGCGAGCATCGGCGGTGCGGATCGATTGCCACAACAGTGGCAAAACGCGTACGGTGGCATTGACGTCGGTCACCGTGACGGTGACGAGTTCGTGATCGACGCGGACTAAATCGACGTGCAAGCCGCGCGCGAGCGAGCCGCGCACACCTTCTATCCGTAACTCGATACCAGCGATGTTGCGCGGCACGCGGGCCGTCGCTAGTGCGAGCGCCGAGTCGGAGTTCACGAGCCAAAGTAATGCGCCTAGCGGCACGCTCACGAGCAGCAGCAGCGCGACGCCGCTCCACATCGACCAGCGTGTCATACGAAACATCACAGTTTCGGCGAGAAATTTAGATGCAGCCGCGGGCCAGGCAGTGCATCGAAGCCGCGCACCGTGCCGCAGCGTGGATCGGGACTCGCATTGCGACACGAAGGATTGCTAAGCGGCTGCGCCAGATCGATACCGAGCGTCACGACCGGCAAACGCACGCGCATGCCGATGCCGACCGAATATTGCAGCGGGTCGCCGAAGCGATCGAACGCGCTGCCGGCGTCGAAGAATGCCGCGATTCCGAAATTGCGCGGCAGATCGCGGATGACCTCCGCCGTGCCCGTGAACAGATGTCGGCCGCCGATCTTCGCGCCACCCGCATCGGTCGGTGCGAGATCGTTATAGCCGTAGCCACGCACGCTGCGATCGCCGCCGGCGAAGAAACGCTCGGTGCCGGGCAGATCGACCGCGACCGCACCGGCCGTCACGCCGAGCTGGCCGCGTACGAACAAATGCCAGCGCGGCGCCAGATCGAGCACGCGCTCGCCGTCGAGTCGCAGTTGTAGGTAATTGGCGTTCGCACCGAACGTGCGCGTCGAACCGCGCACGTCGACCGACAACGTGCGCGAGAACAACGCTTCGCCGAGATAGCCGCGCGGCACCGACGCATAGGTGAAGCCCGGAATCAAAAGTGTGGTGGTCTCGGCGCTAGACGCCGCGCGCGCGGTTGCGGCGGTGATCGTGCGCGCACGTGCGAACGAGGTGTAGAGCACGCGCTGCCAGACACCGAGCACTTGCGTCACTGCGGGACGGAACCGCGTGGTGCGGGTGACGAGGTCGCCGTTGTCGTCGCGCGATTCGCGCGCTTCGAGCTCGAGTTTTTCGAGCGCCGGATCGCCGATCGGCAAAAGATATTTTGCTGCCAGCGATTGTTCGAGTTGTGCCGCTTTGAAGTCGAGCCTGAAGCGATGGCCGCGCTCGTTGAGACGACGATTTTCCCAGCCGAGCAAACCGCGAGTTTTGGTGTCGGTCGCATAACCGGCGCCAAAGGTGTAGCGATTACGCCGATTCGGCTCGGTGCGGATGTCGACCGGAATGGTGTGCGACTCGGCGTTCGGCGTGCCCGACACCACCTCGACCGAGGCAAAATATTGACTGTCGTCGAGTGCGAACTGCGTACGCAGAAGTTCGGTCGCGTCGTACGGCGCGCGCTCCGCATAGCGCAGATAACGACGGACGAAGGTTTCGTCGAGGCCGACTTCTGCGACGTTGGTGCGACCGAAAGCGTAGCGTGGACCGGTGTCGAGCACGAGCGCGACGCTGGCGCGTCGATTCGGCTCGTCGACCTCGATTTCGCTACGCGAGAAGTTCGCCTCGGCGTAGCCGAGCGTCGCCGCAGTTCGTCGCAGCTCGTCTTTGACGCTGTCGTACGTGCCGTGATCGAGACGCGTACCGGGACGCAAAGCGTTCGCGGTGACGATGCGGCGAAACGCCGGCAAGGCAGCGCCTGCGCCGCGCACGTCGAGCAGCACTTCGGTGAGCACGATCGGCGGACCGGGGTCGATGTCGATGCGCGCCCGCCAACGACCGTTGCCGGCGGCGTCGATGCGAGTTTTGACCACTGGTTCGTAATAGCCGAAGGGGCGCAGGGCGGCGGCGGCTTCGCGTTCGGCGCGCTCCTGCAGACGCGACACCAAAGCGGCATCGAGATCGTCGCGACCGCGATAGCGTTCGAGACTCAAAAAAATCAGCACGTTGCGGCGCATCGCGCCGTCGACGCCGTCGATTTGAATGTCGATGTCGGCCCGCGACGGCACCGCGAGCAGCAGGCCGAGCAGCGCTGCCGCGAAAACCCGAACGGAGACGGCTGAGCGGTGCATCGAGCCGTGATTTTACCCGTCAGCGTACGGCGGCCGTCCACTCTCCCGGTGCCAAGCGCCACCGCACGCGACCGGTTTCATCGCCGGTTGCGTCGAAACTGCGCTCTTCGAGATCGACGCTGCCGTCGCGACCGAGCAGTAACACGGTCGAGCAGCGCGTACCGTACTCGGGGTGCAGCACGAACGGCGCCGACAGGATGTGCTCCCATTCGGGCCCGACGCCCGTTTCTGGCAATTGCGGGGGCGCCGCGCGATCACGATCGGCGAGTGCCGCCCACAGTGTCGTCGGGTCGTCGATCGCGGCCGTGGTCCAGCTCGCGAGCGCAGCGCGCAAACGGGCGAGCTTCGGCCACGGCGTGTCTAACGTGTGATTGCTCAGGCCGTGAATACCCGGCTCGAGCGGACGTGCGTATCGATCGAGCCGATTCGAGGCGTACCAAAGATCGTGCTGGTCGGCGAGCAGCAAATTGAAGCCCGCGTAACCCGCCGAATCGTCCTCGATCGATGCAAGAAACGCGCGCGGGGGTAGCGACGCGGATAGATAGTCGGGGATCAGGCGGCCGCGCGTCGGTGCGCTGCGTCGTGGGCGTGTGCGCTCGCGATAGTTGGTGATCAGCCCGAAGCGACGTTGCCGATCGAGTGCAAACCAGGTGCCGCGCGCTTGCAGATCGCGGCCGCCGAGCAAATGCGGCGCATCGGCCCACGCGGCCACCGGCGCGGCGGTGCGCGAGTGGAACTCGTCACGATTCGCCACCACCACCGCGCGATATCGCGGGTGGCTATCCCAAGCGAGGGCGACGAGGCACATCAGCGCGGCGCGCGGTCGCGCGCGTTTAGCCAGCGTTCGATGAGACGACGCGAAATCGAGGTGGAGGGGGGCAGGACCGCGGTGCCCGCGCGCAATTCGTCACGCGTGAACCAGCGCGCATCTTCGAGTTCGCTGCCGGCGCGTGCGATCGAGCCGGGCGCAGCGGTCGCTTCGAAGCCGAGCATCAGCGACGACGGAAACGGCCAGGGTTGCGAGGAGTGATAGCGCGATTCCTGTACTACAACGGCGGTTTCTTCGAGCACTTCGCGCGCGACCGCATCTTCGAGACTTTCACCGGGTTCGACGAAACCGGCGATGGTGGAATATCGGCCGGCGGGCCACGTGGCTTGGCGACCGAGCAACGCGCGCTCACCGTCGCTCACCAGCACGATGATCGCCGGATCGATGCGCGGAAAAACTTGATTGCCACACGCAGCGTCGGTGCATTGCATCACGTGACCCGCGCGCGTCGGCACGCTGCGCGCACCGCAGACGCCGCAGTGGCGATGCCGACCTTGCCAGTGGCTCAAGGCGCGCGCGTAGGCGAGTAGACCGGCTTCACTCGCTTCGAGTTGCGGTGCGAGTGGCCGCAATTCTTCGAAGCGTGCGTCCGCGTGCTCCGACGTCGCGACCAGCGCCGTCGAATCGGCGTCGTCGAGTTGCAGCAGCACGCAGGGCGCATCGCGATACCAGCCGAGCAACACCAACGACTCGAGCGTGGCGCGCTGCACGAGCGGATGGGTCGCATCGGCAAATACGATCGCTGGACGATCGCCAGCGACGAGTTGTGCGGTGCCACGCGCCAGCACGAATCGCGCCTGCGGATCGCGCCGCGCATGTTCGTGCCAATCGTGTTGCTCACGCCATTCGGCGCGGCGGTCGATGTAAGGACCGGCGAGGAAGTTCGGTGGTTGGATCGGTTGCGTTAGCGGCATCGGCGCCGGCGATTCTATCAGTGTCTTCCGGCAGTGGCGCCGGACATGCGCAGCAGCGCGGCGTAGGTCGACCACCGCGTTCGAGCACGTTGAAGGCGCCGCAGCCGCGACAGACCACACCACGCAAGTCGTCGCCTCGCGCGAGCGCGTGGGCGAGTAACTCGCCGTGTTCGAAGTCGATTAGCGGTTCGCGTACCACCTCGCGATAGGTTTCATAGGCGTCGCAGAGCCTGTGACCCTGTTCGAGCGCAGGCGCTTGCCGCAATTCCGGTCGTGTGCGGATCGCGCCGAACAGCACCAGCGTTGAGGCCAGCGCGCGGGTGTCGTTGGCGACCGCCGGTGCGCGCAGGAAATATCCGGCCTGGCGCGGCGAGCGGCCGCGTCGGCGCCGTATCGGAGTTTCCTCGCGCACGTAGGATCGATAGAGCTTGCGCACGCGATCTTCGGTGAGGCCAGTGAACAGGCGAATCGTGTAGGTGCGCGCTTCGAGTGCAAGCAGGCGCATGGCCAGATCGTGACGACGTCGGTCGCGGTTATAGCGTGATTCGGTGATACGCATGATCGAACTCCAAAGATAAAAAAGCGAACCAAAGCCGTGGATCGGGGAGGCTGTAAGTCATTTCCGTGAAAACAGTCCCGAAATGCAGTGCTGCGAGCGGTAAAAGCTGCGGCACGATGCAGGCATGACATACGGAGATCGACCATGAGGCCGGACAACTCGCCCGCGCGGCAAATGGCGCAACATCTGCCGCAACACGCCGATGCAGAACTTTTGACGCAGGTGCTGACACTCAATGTGCGCGGCTTGGAGGTCTTATGCGAGGCGACGAAACTCGGGCTGGCGCCCGACGTCGAAGAGTGGCAAACGCTCGATGAGCGCGCGCTGCCGCGCGTCGCCGATGCCCCATACCTGCTGTTCGCGATCGACATCGCCTCGGCCTTGCGTAGCGAGCCGCGCTCGATGCCGAGTACGTTCTCGAACGCGCAAGTCCCCGCGATCGCCGATGCTGCGCCGCCGTATTCGGTCTGGGGCACGGCTGCGGGGCGGCTGTTCGCCGCTGCGGCGTTGCAATTCGCGTGGCACGTGGCACGCACCCGATTGGCCGCCGCGCCGCTCACCCTCGGTCTCAATGCCGGCGCTTGCGAGGCTTTACGCAGCGGAAATTTCGATCGACTCGATTGGTCGGCCGAGCAGTCGACGCGTTGGCTGACGGTGCGCTGGAGCACCGATCGTGCATTTTGGGCGCAGCGCTTGCGGGCGGCGACGGCGAAAGACCCCAAGGCCCTGCGCAACAACACCTTGGCGGGCTTGCAGCGCCTTGCTGGTGACGGACTGCGCCGCTAGCATGTCGCACCCATGCAAGCACTGTCGGTCCGCGGTCTCGTCAAGCAATACAAAAACGGCGTTCAGGCGCTGAAGGGCATCGACCGGCAAGAGCACGCTGATCGGAATCTGCACCACGCTGGTCAACAAAACGGCAGGAACCGTGCGCGTCTTCGGGCACGACATGGATTCCGAGCTCGAGGCTGCCAAAGCCTGCATCGGCGTCGTGCCGCAAGAGCTGAACCTCAACCAATTCGAAACGCCCGAGACGATCGTCGTCAACCAAGCGGGTTTTTACGGCATACCGCGCCACATCGCCCGCGAGCGCGCCGAAAAATATCTAACGAAATTATCGCTCTGGGAAAAGCGTCACAGCATGGCCCGCACGCTCTCCGGCGGCATGAAGCGTCGACTGATGATCGCGCGCGCGCTGATGCACGAGCCGAAACTTTTGATCCTCGACGAACCGACCGCAGGCGTCGACATCGAAATCCGTCGCTCGATGTGGGATTTCCTGCGCGAACTGAACGCTGCGGGCACGACCATCATCCTCACCACCCACTATCTCGAAGAAGCCGAGACGCTCTGTCGCAACATCGCGATCATCGACCGCGGCCGTATCGCCGAGAGCGACAGCATGGACCGATTGCTGTTGAAGCTGCACACCGAGTCGTTCGTGCTGAGCTTGCGCTCGCCGCTCGCCGCGGCGCCGCAAGTCGCCGGCTACGACATCACCTTGCTCGACGAAAATTCGCTGGAAGTCGAAGTCAGCAAAGATCGCGACCTGAACGAGTTGTTCGCGCATCTTTCGGCCAACGGCATCCACGTCATTTCGATGCGCAACAAAGTGAATCGACTCGAAGAGATCTTCATGCGCTTGGTCGACAAGCAAGGTGCAGCATGAGCGGTGCCATCGGCAGTCGTGCGATGGTGCGCTGGATCGGTTTCAAGACCATCGTGCTGCGCGAAATGGGGCGCATCATGCGCATCTGGGGTCAGACGATCGTGCCGTCGGCGGTCACGGCCACGCTCTATTTCGTGATCTTCGGCAGCCTCATCGGCAAGCGTGTCGGCAGCATGGGCGGTGTCGATTACATGCAATACATCGCGCCCGGCTTGATCATGATGTCCATCATCACCAACGCTTACGCGAACGTGTCGTCGTCGTTTTTCGGCGCGAAGTTTCAGCGCTTCCTCGAAGAAATATCGGTCTCGCCGCAACCGAACTGGGTGATCGTCTTCGGGTACGTGGGCGGCGGCGTATTGCGCGGACTTTTGGTGGGTGGTGTCGTCACCGTCGTCTCGTTGGTGTTCACGCACCTCTCGGTGCATCACGTGCTCGCGACCCTCGCCGCTGCGCTGCTCACGGCGACGGTGTTCTCGCTCGCCGGCTTCATCAATGGTGTATTCGCCAAAAATTTCGATCAGGTGAATTGGATACCGACCTTCATCTTGACGCCGCTCACTTACTTCGGTGGCGTGTTCTATTCGATCAATCTTTTGCCCGATTGGGCGCGCGCGCTGTCGTTCGCGAATCCCGTGCTGCATATGGTGAACGCGTTCCGATTCGGTTTTCTCGGCACCTCCGACGTCCACGTCGGCGCGGCGTTCACGGTGATGACGCTCGCCTGCGTCGCACTCTATTTGATCGCGATTACGCTCATGAATCGCGGGACGGGTCTGCGGGACTGACGATCGGTCGCGAACTCAGATCGCTGCGCCACGCGTAGCGATAGAGCGTGAAGCACATCGCCCACGCGATGAACCCCGACCACAGATCGTGCGATAACAAGTGCGCGCCTCGCGATTGCTGCGCCAAGCTGAAGATCACACCGACCGAAAGGCCGACGGCGAGGCCCGCGAGCGCGGCCGCCCGCCCGACTCGCCAGCCCAAAAAATAAAGACACAGTAGCGCGAAGCCCGACGAGGAGTGCGCGCCAGGAAAACACGCGGCGCGCGGCAACTCGTTCGGTCGATCTTCGAAGATGTGCACGAACGGCCGCGTGCCGCCGTAACGTTCGAGATCCCAGGGGCAGTCGATGTTGGTCACTTGCTTGAGGCCGCCGACGAGCAGCGGTACTAACGCCATGCACGCGACGAAATAGCCTAACGGCCGACGGTGGACGACTAGCGCGGGCCAGCGTGCGGCGAGAGCCGGAACGTACGAAGCGAGCCACGCGAACAACGCAAAGATGCCGAGCGCACGCATCAGATTGCGTCCGCCGGTGTGCAGCACTTGGCCCACCCACCAGGTATTTTTGCCGACCCAGCTCGCCGTAACCGGGTCGTAGAAGAGCGCATCGGCGATATAAAGATCGATGTCGGTGGTCGTGAGCAAGGTTGCGAGCACGAGGAACACCGCGAGCGGCAGCCAAGCATGCCAAAGCATGTAGTGGTCTTTGCGAACGGACATGCGGAGATTCTGCGCTACACTCCCGCGCCACCTCAAGCACGCTCATGTCCGAAAGCGCACGCCACATCGACGGATTTTCACCGCACCCTTGGTTGCGCGGCGCACATTTGCAGTCGGTGCTGCCGAGTTTGCCGTTGCGCCGACCGTTCGTCGAATGGCGCGCGCGGACGATGCTCGAGACGAGTCGCGAACTTTTGCTCGACTGCGGCGACGACGTGCGCCTGCAGGCCTTCCATTCGGCCGCTCGGCAACCGCACGCGAGCGATTATCTGGTCGTCTTGCTGCACGGCTGGGAGGGCAGCGCTCGCTCGCTCTACATCCTCTCGCTCGCACAGACTTTACACGCCGCGGGTTACGACGTCGTACGTCTCAATCTGCGCGATCACGGCGATACGCACCATCTCAATCGCGGACTCTTTCACTCGTGTCGTTTGCCCGAAGTGCTGGGTGCACTGCGCGATCTGCAGCGCCGTTTTTCGGCGCGCCGTTTGGCACTCGCCGGTTTTTCGCTGGGTGGTAATTTCATGCTGCGCGCGGCGAACGACGCACCCACGGTGGGTCTTGATGTCGCATGCGCGATCGGTGTGTCGCCGGTACTCGATCCGGCGACGACGTTGATCGCGCTCGAGCAGGGTGCCGCGCTCTATCGCAAATATTTCGTACGTAAATGGACTCGTTCGCTGCGTCGTAAGCACAAACTTTGGCCGGACGAGTTCGATCTCGCCTCGTTGGTCGATGCGCGCGACCTGCGCAGCATGACCGAACGCTTGCTGTTGTCGCACGCGGGCTTTGCCGATCTTTGGAGTTACTTCCGCGGCTATGCGATCACCGGCGAGCGACTCGCGGCGCTACGCGTGCCTGCGACCATCGTCACCGCCTTGGACGACCCGATCATCCCAGCGGACGATCTTGCGCGGCTCGCCAACAACCCCTCGCTGCGCATCGTCACGACCGAAACCGGCGGACATTGCGGATTCTTCGAATCCCCGCGGCGTGGTGGCTGGATCGACCGTTTCGTGCGAGCGGAAATCGACGCCGTGCGGGTGGGGAACGCTTGACCTAGAATCCGGGGGATGCGCCTCGGAAAATCTCCGCCCTGGTCGATGCAGCAGCGCGCGGCGCGTGCGCGGTTGATTGCGCTCGCGCTGTTCGGTGCGACGCTCCTCGTCGGTTGTAGCGAGCGCAACGACTGGGAGGTCACGCGCTCTGCCGACACGCAAGAAGCCTACCTCGCGTTCGCCGCGAAACACCCTGACAGTCCGTACGCCGCACAAGCCAAGCAACTCGCCGACGAACGTCGCGAACAACGCGATTGGCGACTCGCGCGCACAACCGACACCGCCGCGGCCTATCGCGCGTTTCTCGGCGCACACCCAAGCGGACGTTGGTCGGACGAGGCGCGTGCACGCCTCGACAATCTCGCCAAAGCCGCCGCACCCGCCGCAGCGCCGGTGGAAGCGGTGCCGGTCGACGGCACTGCAGCAATCGAAACGCGCGCCGATGACGACGCGCTGCCGCCACCGCCGCCCGATCCCGACGCCGTAACGCCCCCTAGCGTCGCCACGTCCGCCGCCCCCGCGGCGTCCGCCCTCGCGGCCGCGCCGGTGCGTGACGAGTTCGCCGGTAAAACCGTCACCCATCGCATTCAGCTCGGTGCGTTCTCCTCGCGCGACAAAGCACTGGCCGGTTGGCAGGCGGCGCGTGATCAACACGTCGAGCTGCAAGGACTCGTACCGCAAGTCGTCGAATTCAAAAATGGTGCGCAGACGATGTATCGCCTACAGGCGAGCGTGCTGAGCGAGCAGCGGGCCCGCGAAGCCTGCAAAGTTTTGGTCGGTGCCGGTCAGCCCTGCCTATACGTGTTACCGGGTCGTTGATGTACGCCCGCTTTTTCGGACTCGACGAGCTGCCGTTCGCGATCACACCCGACCCACGCTATTTGTTCATGAGCGCGCGACATGCCGAGGCGCTCGCGCATCTCGTTTACGGACTTCGCGAGGCGGGTGGCTTCATCCAACTCACCGGCGAAGTCGGTACCGGCAAGACGACGCTGGTGCGCTCAATGCTCGCGCGCACGCCGCGCGACGTCGAAGTCGCGCTGATCTTGAATCCTTGTGTGACCGTGACGGAATTTTTGCAGACGATCTGCGAAGAGCTCGGTATCGCGCTACCCGATGCGGCGAACGGTAGCGTCAAGCGCCTAGTCGATGCCTTGAACTCGCACCTATTGCACGCCAATGCGCGCGGCAAGCGCGTCGCACTGTTGATCGACGAAGCGCATCTGTTGTCGCGCGAGTTGCTCGAGCAAGTGCGCTTGCTCACCAATCTCGAAACCGCGACACGCAAACTGCTGCAAATCATCTTGGTCGGTCAGCCGGAGTTGCGCGACGTGTTGGCGCAGCACGAACTGCGACCGCTCGCTCAAAGAATTACCGGTCGCTATCACTTGGGCTCGCTTACGCGTGACGAGACCGCGGCGTACGTCAGGCATCGCTTGCGCGTCGCCGGTGCGATGCGCGAAGTGTTCACCGGCGCGGCGCTACGCGAGCTGCATCGACTCTCTGGCGGTGTACCGCGACTCGTGAACGTGCTCGGTGATCGCGCCATGCTCGGTGCGTTCGCGGCCGATCGTCACCAAGTGCCGGTATCGCTAGTGCGGCAGGCCGCGCGCGAAGTATCGGGCGAAGAAATGCGCGATCCGCGCGCGCGGGGCGCCGCCATCGCCGTGACCGTCGCGCTGTGCCTTGCGGGGGCGTTCGCGGCGTGGCGCTTGCTCGCTGTCCCTTGACCGGCCGCGCGGCAAGGCCGCCCGCATCGCGTAACATCCGCACGAACACTCGGGAGTCGTCATGATCCGTCGCAATTTTTGCAGCATGCTCCTCGTCGCGCTGTCGATCTCGGTGAGCGCCGGCGCCACTACGGCCCGCGCCGAGGAGGGTGCTGACTGGGCGTCGTTCGGGCGCGACCCGGGCGGCAGTCAGCATTCGCCACTTACGCAAATCGACGTCCGCAACGTCAAACAATTGAAGCGCGTCTGGACCTATCGCACCGGCGATTTCATCGATGCGCCCTATCCGAAAGGCACCGTCTCGCAGAGCATCGCGCTGCATGCTAATCACACGCTGTACATCTGCACGCCCTTCAATCGCGTGATCGCCCTCGATCCGACCACCGGCCACGAGCGCTGGAGTTTCGATCCGCATAAACCCGATGCCAAAACCGGCAGGCCCGCGCTGAGTCCGCCGCTCGCGATGGCATCGCGGTGTCGCGGTGTCGCGTACTGGCCCGCGCCGGCGGTCGATGGTGCGCCCGTGTCGAGCGCCGCACACGCGAGCAATGCAGTTCCGGCAGCGAGCGCGACCAGCGCTGTGGCCGACAGCGCTGCGCCCTGTCGCAAGCGCATCTTCAAAAATGCCGAGGGTGCGCGCGTCTATGCACTCGACGCTGACACCGGCGCGTTGTGCGCCGATTTCGGCGCAGCCAAAGGGCACGGTGGTTACGTCACCCACAACGACTACGAAAACCACGGTGAGAGTTTCGCAGGCTCGGCGACGGCGCCGCCTGCCGTACTGGGCGACGTGGTGATTTCCGGCATGTCGGTCAACGACGGCATCGCGAACGCCAAAGACGGCATGGTGCGAGCCTTCGACGTGCGCACCGGTGAGCTGCGCTGGGAATTCGATCCGATCCCGCTCGAACAGCGTGATGTCACCGGCGCGGCGAACGTGTGGTCGACGATCAGCGTCGATCCGCAGCGCAATCTCGTGTTCTTGCCGACCACGAGTCCGTCGACGGATTACTACGGCGGCGGCCGACGCTTCGACATCCCGCTCGCCAACTCGATCGTCGCGCTCGACGGTGCCACCGGCAAAGTTGTCTGGTCGCGGCAGGTCGTGCATCACGATTTGTTCGATTACGACCTCGTCGGTCATCCGCTGTTGGTCGACATCGTGCGCGATGGCACGCGCGTGCCCGCGGCACTTTTGCAAACCAAAATGGGTTGGCTATACGGTTTCGAACGCACGAGCGGCCGCCCGCTGTGGCCCATCATCGACCGCCCCGTGCCGAAGACCGACGTGCCGGGCGATGTCGCTTCCGAAACGCAACCCGTGCCGCTCGGTATGGCACCGTTCGCCCATCAAACGTTGACGCGTGATTCTTTGTTCGGGCTCACACCCATCGATCGTTACGCCTGTCAGCGCAAGTTCGATGCGCTGCGCTACGACGGCATGTACACGCCGCCTTCGGTACGCGGCTCGATTTTGTTTCCGTCGGCGCTCGGCGGTGGTAACTGGGGTGGCGCCTCGTACGACCCCGCCACGAATCTTTTGATCATCAAAGCCGAAAATCTCGCCACCGTGATCAAAGTAGTTCCGAAAAAAGATCTCACCGGCGAAGACAAGACGCCGCCCACCGACTACCTGACCCGGCCGCTGGTCGGCACGCCCTATCGCATCGAGGGCGAGTTGTTCCAATCGCCGCTCGGCATTCCGTGCACACCGCCGCCGTGGGGCACGCTCACTGCGCTCGATCTTGCCACCGGTAAGGTGCGCTGGCAGATTCCGCTCGGCCAAATAAAACGCGCGGGCGTCACGATTCCGAAAGGTGTCGGCTGGGGTTCGCCGAACGTCGGCGGCCCGATCACCACCGCGGGCGGCCTGACCTTCATCGGCGCGACGATGGACGGTAAGTTCCGCGCCATCGACACCGCGACCGGCAAAGAATTGTGGGCCGCCGATTTGCCCGTGCCGGGTATGGCGTTGCCGACCACTTACATGGCCGAGGGCAAGCAGTACGTCGTGATCACCGCCGGCGGTAACGCGCAGGTCGGCACGCCGCTCGGCGACTATTTGGTCGCCTATGCGTTGCCCTAAGCGCTCAGGCGAGACGCGCGGCGAGTAAGTCGAACACGCGTGCGGCATCCGCACGCACGCCCCAGCGCACGTGCATCGCACGCTCCGGTCGCGCACGGAATTCCACGGCCGTGTGCCCGAGCGTGAGACGCGATTGCGTTTCGATGTCGAGATAACACGACCGAAATTCGAACGCCTCGGGTGCGAGCAACCACGCGACGGGGCAGGGATCGTGCAGTGGCGAACCGAGTTCGCGCGGCCCGTTCTCCGGCAGATCGGTCGAGAACTGCAAAAGTTCTGCGGCGGCGAGCGCGCGTCGCGTGCCGAGTGCTCGCAGACCTGCGATGCGCGCCGGAGTCGCTCGCACTTGGTGGGTGACGTCGAGGCCGAACATCACCAATGGGCAACCGGAATCCGCCACGACTTTTGCCGCATGCGGATCGGCGTACACGTTGTATTCGGCCGAAGCGGTGATGTTGCCGCCTTCGCTGCGTGCGCCGCCCATGACGACGATTTGGCGAATCGACGCCGTGATGCTCGGCTGGCTCTGCAGTGCCGCCGCGACGTTGGTCATCGGTCCGGTGATGACCAACGTGATTTCGCGCGGTGCCGCATCGCGCAGAGTTTCGATCAAAAATTCGACCGCGTGACCCGGTTCGGGCCCGCAACGCGGCGCAAAGATCGGAAGCGAGCCGAGTCCAGACTCGCCGTGAAAATGCCCGGCCTCGACCGGCTCACGCACCAGCGGGCGCGTACAGCCCGCGATTACGGGCACCGACTCGCGATCGGCGATCTCGCGCACGATGCAGGCGTTGCGCGCCGTGAGTGACGCGCTCACGTTGCCGGCGACGGTGGTGACGCCGAGCAGGTCGATTTCGGGAGACGCGAAAGCGAGCAGCAGCGCGACGCCATCGTCGACGCCCGGGTCGCAATCGAAAATTACTCGCAGAGGCTTTCCAGGTAGCCTTGGGCCACCGGCGAAAGACGTTTCATGGCGAGCGCGCGCGCCTTCGGTGCGTCGATCAAGTGCTCGAGCGGGCCCGAGACCAGCATGCGACGGACGGCGGGGTCTTTGCGGGACATCCGTGCCATTTTGTTGAGCACGGTGAAACCGCGGTAGATCTTGGAGCGGGGCGCTCTGCGCTGCTCGATGGAGCGGGCGAGATACTGACCGAAACGCGAGTAGAGGAAGTAATCGTCATCCCCCACGTGAAACCGCGCTTCAGCAAAGAAGTCGGGGAAATTCCGCTCGAGGTATTCGTTTACCTTGCCGAGACGGGGTCCAGGGTCGTTGTCGTTCGACGCCATTTGCTTCTTCATTTCAGTCTTGCCACACCTCCAAGGGTTCCGGAGCACCATCTCTGGACGTCACGACCGGTACCTGCTCCCGCAACGCGCGCGAAAAGTAAGGCACATCGCCTCGCGGTGCAATACCTTTGGCGAAAATTTTTTCGTGAGCGAGTACGACATGACGCAGAGCCCGACCACCGAGCCGACCGGCGCAGCGACGAGCAGCACGCGACTACGGAGTTTTTCCGCAGGAATTCGCGCGCTCGTGTGCGGAGCGAGCGGTGGCATCGGCGCGGCCTTCGTGCGCGCGCTCGCCACCGATGCGCGCGTCGCTGCGGTGTACGCTGCCGCACGTCGCCCCGCGACACTCGAGTACGCGCAAGGCCTGCCGTGCGTCACCGCGCTGCCGTTCGATCTCACCGACGAGGCGAGCATCGCCACGTTGCTCGCGCGGGCCACGGCCGACGGCCCGCTGCAGCTCGTGATCGTCGCTACCGGCGTGCTGCACGACGGCGATGCCTTGCGGCCCGAAAAAAGCTGGCGTTCGCTCGATGCCGCGGCGCTCGCGCGCGCCTTCGCCATCAACACCACCGGCCCGGCGCTGATCGCGAAGTACGCGCTGGGCGCACTCGCGCGCGACGGCAAAAGTGTGTTCGCGACATTGTCGGCGCGCGTCGGCTCGATCGAAGACAATCGGCTCGGCGGCTGGCACGCCTATCGCGCCTCGAAAGCCGCGCTGCACATGCTGGTGCGCAACTTCGCGCTCGAATTGCGGCAGCGTAATCCCGCTGCGCTGTGCGTGGCGCTGCATCCCGGCACCGTCGACACCGCGCTCTCGAAACCGTTTCAGAGCGCCGTGGAGCCTTCCAAACTCTTCACGGCCGAGCAGTCCGCCGCCGCGCTGCTCAGCGTGCTCGATCGCCTCACGCCCGCCGACAGCGGCCGGGCGTGGGCCTGGGACGGAACGCCGATCCCGTTTTGATTCGTGCGCGAGCGGCCGCTCGCGATCAGCGTAAGCGCGTGAGCCCGGGCAGTCGATCGTAAGCGGGATCGAAGCTGAGCAAGCTCTCGATGCCGTGTCGCTGCATGGTCGCCACGTGTAGCGCGGCACGCGCGGGCAGCGTCGGATATTGCAGCACCAGTTGCTTAGCGCGTTCGATGCCGTCGCGATCGATCGGCAACACCTCGTCGACGACGCCGAGCAGTGCATCGAGCGCGAGTTGAATGCCGCCGCGACGTTCGATGGCGGTGTAGCGGTGCAAGATTTCGTTCATCACTTCGGCATCGGTGACGAGGCGCGTGCGTTGCGTGACCAGCGTCTCGAGTCGCCGCTGGGCATCGACTTTGTTCGGATGTGCGGTGCCGACCAGATACATCGGCACGTTGGCGTCGATGAACACCATCGCCGTGTCCGCTCAATAACCGCCGGAGCCCGGCGCGCCGTCGGCCACGTAGCCGCGCTCGGTCTCGCCGATCAAGCGTTCGATCGCGCCGGTCGGGGCGGTGTGTCGCACGGCTGCACGGATCGCGGCGAGTTTGCGATCGACGTCGGCGGTCGACGCGGCGCGGCGCGCGGCCGTGAGCGCTTGCCGCACCCACTCGGCCACGGTCATGCCGCGACTCGCCGCCGCTGCTTGCAAAGCCGCGTACTCCGCATCGTCGAACAGCACTTGTAAGCGTTTGGTCATTTGTTGAGTCTGGATGACTCATGCATATGAGTCAAATTGATATGGATGACTTATATATGCCAAATCGCGCCGGTATAGTCCCGAAATCCAAGGAGATGCCATGAACGATCCGACTTCGGTCGCGCCCGCGGCCCGCCTCACCCCTCCCGGCAAGCAGGGTCTGTACGACCCGCAGTTCGAGCACGACGCCTGCGGTTTCGGTTTCGTGGTCGACATCAAGGGACGTAAATCGAACAGGGTGTTGCGCGATGCGATCCAGGTGCTCAAGAACCTCGATCACCGTGGCGCTTGCGGCTGCGAGACCAACACCGGTGACGGTGCCGGCGTGCTACTGCAAATGCCGCACGAGTTCTTGCGCGAGGCGGCGCACGAGGCGCACATCGATCTGCCGAACCCGGGCGAGTACGCCTGTGGTCTGATCTTCATGCCGCGCAACCCGACGCAGCGTCGCAAGCTCGAAGAAGTGTTCGCGCGCGTCGTGCAAGCCGAAGGCCAAATTTATCTCGGCGGCCGCACGGTGCCGACCGACAATTCGATGCTCGGCGAGACGGCAAAGGGTAGCGAGCCGTTCATGCGCCAAGTGTTCATTCAGCGCGGCGAGGAAACCGCCACCGCCGAAGAATTCGAACGCAAGTTATATGTCATTCGCAAGCGCGCATATAACGAGATCCGCGTTTCGACCAAAGGCGGCGCCGAGTATTGGTACGTCGCGAGCCTCTCGCATAAGACACTGGTCTACAAAGGCATGCTGCTGACGATGCAGCTCGACGAATACTTTCCCGACCTGCGGCATCCGAAAATGGAAACCGCGATCGCGTTGGTGCATTCGCGCTTCAGTACCAACACTTTTCCGAGCTGGGATCGTGCGCACCCCTATCGTTACATCGCTCACAACGGCGAAATCAACACCCTGCGCGGCAACATCAACTGGATGCGCGCGCGTGAGGCGCTGCTCGAGTCGGAGTTGTTCGGCGACGACATCGAAAAATTGACGCCGATCGTCAACGTCAACGGCAGCGACTCGTCGATGTTCGACAACGTGCTCGAATTGATGGTGCTCGCGGGCCGCTCGCTGCCGCACGCGGTGATGATGATGATTCCGGAACCGTGGTCCAAACACGAATCGATGGATCCCGCGCGGCGCGCGTTCTATCAATTCCATTCGAGTTTGATGGAACCTTGGGACGGCCCGGCAGCGATCGCCTTCACCGACGGTGCGCGCATCGGCGCGCTGCTCGATCGTAACGGTCTGCGCCCGGGCCGCTACTACGTCACCAAAGACGACATCGCCGTGGTGGCCTCCGAAGCGGGCGTGCTCGACATCGCGCCGGAAAACATCTTGCGCAAAGGCCGCTTACAGCCCGGCCGCATGTTCATGGTCGACACCGAGCAGGGTCGCATTATCGCCGACGAGGAAATCAAAGCCGCCGTCGTGAACGAGCGACCCTACGCCGAGTGGTTGCGACAACATCTCGTCCACCTCAAAGATCTGCCATCCGCGCCGCAGGTGCCCCAGCCGGAGCCCGAGACGCTGCGCGCGCGTCAAATCGCCTTCGGCTACACCTTCGAAGATCAAAGAATTTTGATGGCGCCGATGGCGCGCGACGGCGTCGAGGCGGTCGGTTCGATGGGAAACGACACGCCGCTCGCGGTGTTGTCGCAACGCCCGCGCTTGCTCTACGACTATTTCAAGCAGTTGTTCGCACAAGTGACGAATCCGCCGATCGACTGCATTCGCGAGGAGATCGTCACCTCGTCCGACGTTTGGCTGGGCTCCGAGGGCAATCTGCTCGAGCCCAAGCCGACCGATTGCCGTCGCGTCGAACTCAAAGGCCCGGTGATCACCAACGAAGATCTCGGCAAGATTCGTCGGATCGCGCTGCCGGGTCTCAAAGTCGGCACGCTGTCGA